>DASXCX010000230.1:0-39598 GCA_036490955.1 Allostellaceae bacterium
CACTACCGCGCCGATCGCGAATGGACGGGTGGCCGGCTGCGCACCGCCGAGGGGCGGCTGGCGTCCTGGCGGGCGGCCGTCCACGCCGAGACGGCGGCCGACGCGCGTCCGTTGCTCGCTGAAGTGCGCGACCGTCTCGCCGACGACCTCGACAGCGTGGGCGCGATCGCGGCGGTCGACGCCTGGGCGGCCAAGACGGGCGGGGACGCCGACGCCCCACGGCTGGCGCGGGACACGATCGACGCGCTGCTCGGCGTCGCCCTGACTCATGCCCGTGCGCGCCGCCACCGACTGCGCGATATAACTGCGGTCGTCCGGCGTGAGGCCCCCCTTCGGCAGATCGCGCGCAAAGATGCGCAGGACCATGGCGCGATCGTCGCCGGCGTTGGCTTGGGCATTGCCTTGTCCGGCACCCGTCGTCGGCGCCGCACCTCCACTCGCAGCGTTGGCGCCGGGCCGATAGAGCATATCGACGTAATAGCGGTCACCGATAGGCTGAGCCTGTTGCGCCGCAGCACTCGTTGCCGCGCCGGCACCGGCGCTCGCAGCGCCCTGCGCCGCGCCGCCCGCGACGCGGCTCGTCGCGTTGATCACGGTCGCGCTGCCGACCGCAATGATCAGGATGCCGATCACCGTGCCGAGCGACCAAGCGAGAAAACCATGCGCGGTGTCGCGGAAGAAGACCTCGTCGGTATGGACACCCGTCCATTTCGTGCGCAGCCGGCCAGCGAGGTAACCGCCGACACCCGACGCGATCCATTGCACGATAATCAGCCACACCCCGCCCAAGACACCGAGTGTACCGAGTGTGGCGCCGCTGTTCGGCCAAGCCGAGGCCGAGGAAAAGCCCAGCCCGAGTCCAAGCTCGACGAGGGTCACGCTAATGGCGACCGCGCCCAGTGCGCCGGCGAATACCGCAGCCCAGGAGACGCCGGAAACGGCCGCAAGCGCGGCATTCGATACGACGCCGCCGGCCGGCGTGGCAGTCTGCGAAGACGCCATGGTGTTATACGCCATGATCTCTTCCTCAGTGCCAGATCAACGCAAGCAGGATGATGACTGGAATGGGAACGCCCAACAGCCACAATAAAATGCCACGGCCCATGCGGAACTCCTTGTTTATTCTTTGCCTTCACACAATGGCAAAGGCTTGCGATGGTTCCGCGCAGAGCCGCGATCTATCGCCGTTTCGAGGAGATTTGCGCGGACGGACCGCGTTATGCGCCGGCGCGGACCGGCGCGCGCAGCCCGGCTTGCTCGAGACGCGGCATCACTTCGCGCTGCCAGTCGTCGAGCCCTTCGAGATAATCGACCCAGCTCAAGAGGATGCCATCGAGGCCGATGCCGGCAAATTTTCGAAGCTCGTCGACGATACGATCCGGTGTGCCGACCAGCGGCACCCCGCCCCAGCCGGCCTTGATGGAGAATTTGATCGCCTCGCGAGCCTCGGGCAGCAGACGCTGCATCTGCTGGCCCTGGATGTTGAGGATGTTCTCGACCGCCGGATCGTCGCCGAGCTCGATCACATAGTGTCTCAAATAGTCGTCAGCCTCTTTCTGCGTCGCGCGTTGCACAACATAGGCATTGCCCCAGATCTGGATCGCGCGGCCATGCTCTTCGCGCGCAAGACGGCGATAGGTCTCGATATGCGCCTTGGTCTTCTCGATGTCGTTGGGATCGAGATGGATGAAAGCCATGTCGGCGTATTTCGCTGCGAAGTCGCGGCCCTTGCCCGAAGAGCCGGCATTCATCAGCGGCGGAAACGGCTTCTGGATCGGCTTCGGCATCGAGAAGCCTTTGGCGACGCGGATGAACTTGCCCTCGAAATCGAATTCCTCCTCGCGCGTCCAGAGGAGCTTCATCACGTCGATCCATTCGGCGGCATATTCGTAGCGCGTGTCATGCTCCATGATGGAGCGGCCGAACATCTCGAGCTCGGGCGCGAACCAGCCGCAGACGATATTGAGGGCGAAGCGGCCGCCGCCAATGTGATCGACGGTCGTTGCCTGTTTTGCCGCCATGATCGGATGCACGGTCGGCACATGCGAGGTCGTCAGCACGCAGCAACGCTTTGTCGCCTGCGCGATACCGGCGGCCCACGTGTAGGTGTCGAAATTGGTGCCATTGAAATTGGTCTCGCCGCCGAAGCCCTTCCAGCGCGCGACCGGTACCATCGCCTCATAGCCGTAGCCGTCGGCTTTGGTGCAGATGGCGAGGCTTTCCGCCCACGTGGCGTGGAAACGCTCTTCGGCTTTGGTGATGGCGCAGCCATTGCTGACATTGACCCCGAAGAGGCCGAGCTTCAGCCGGTTCGGGCCGAACAGCGGATTGGTGGCAGCGCGCGGATCGCTTTGGGTCATGGCCGGGAGAGTAGGCGGGCGTTTTGCCTTCCGTAAAGAGCGCCGCGAGGCGAGCAGAACTCCCGCGCGGGATTGAGGGTTGCCGTCTTCGTCTTTATGGGCAAGATGGCCACAACGAACAGAGCGGAGGAAGACCGAAAATGAGCGATCTGGACGAAGTCCTGCACGACCTCGTGGTGGCGAACCGCATCCTCGCCCATCAAAACGTCGTTGATGCCTATGGCCATGTCAGCGTCCGCCATCCGAGCAAATCCGACCGGTTCTTCCTTTCGCGCTCGCGCAGCCCCGAGCTGGTGACGAAGGACGACCTTCTCGAATTCGATCTCGACTGCAACCCGATTGATCAGCGCGGCCGCGAAATCTATATCGAGCGCCCGATCCATGGCGCCATCTATCAGGCGCGCCAGGACGTGAAATCGGTGATCCACAATCACTCGCTCGAAGTCGTGCCGTTCAGTATCTCGAAGACGACGAAGCTGCGGCCGGTCTTCCACACCGCCGCCTCGATCGGCACCGAGATCCCGGTGTGGGATATCCGCAAAAATTTCGGCGACACCAATCTTCTCGTCACCACCATGCCGCAAGGCCATGACCTGGCGAAAACATTGGGTGCGGGCTGGGTCAGCCTGATGCGCGGCCATGGCTGTGCCGTCGCTGGCACCTCGCTCTACGAGGCGGTCCATACCGCGGTCCTGCTGCAAGATAATGCGCGAGTCCAGGCAGCCGCCATACGCCTCGGCGAGTTCATCGAGCTCAACCCCGGCGAGGTCGCTAAGGCCGGCGGTCACGGCTCGCAAAGCCGCAATTCGCGCGCCTGGGAGTATTGGTCGCGGCGCGCCGGCGCCGACAAGCTCTAGCGCAAGCCGCAGCGGCGCGCTCACGGGCATCGCTAAAATTCGCCGCGTATTTTAGCTTTTTTGCCGCCGCGCTCGGAATATTTCTTAACCGGCCGCGTCGTTTATTGCTGCGCATGGCATCGCGCGCCGCCCTCCTCACACCCGAGCCTATCCGGCTGGACCAGAGCCAGCTCGACAGGATCGTGCTCAAGCATGCGCAATTCCTCGCGCGCCGGCCCGACGGCGTACGGGCTGAATTGTCGTTTCACGATCTCAGCGACCGCAGTCTGGCGCGCCGTGATTTGTCGCACGCCGATTTGAGCGAGGTGCGGTTGGTCCGCGCCAATCTCGACGATTGCCGATTACGCATGGCGATGCTGGTCGCGGCCGATCTCAGCATGGTGAGCGCCAATCGCGTCAATATGAGTGCGGCCGATCTGCGCGGCGTCACCTTCCGCGGCGCGCAGCTCAATGGCGCGCTGCTCTCGGAAGCCAATCTTTCCGAGATCACCCTGCCGGCAGCCAGCGAGGCGAGCCGGGTCGCCGGCGCCGGCCGCTATCGACGCACCGATTTGAGCGCGGTTCAGGCACACGGCATCGACCTAAGCGGCGCCAAGCTGGGCGGCATGGTCGTGCTGCGCGCCGATTTCACCGACGCGGTGCTGCGCGGCGCCGATCTGCATGGCGCCGATATTCGCAACGCCAATCTGACCGGGGTCGATCTCGACTCCGCCAATCTTGCGGGCGCGCAACTCGCCGGCGTCAATCTCCAAGGCGCGGTACTGACCGGCGCGGAAATCCAAGGCGCCGACTTCAAAGGCGCGAATATCAGCGGCGCCCTGTTCGATCCGCGCGCGCTGCGCGGTGCGGAACTGCGCGAGATCGTCGCGGCCGCCTATCACGCGCCGAGCGATGCCGAGATCAACGAGGCGCTGGCGCGGCATGCGTCCTGGCTCGTGAGCCAGGGCAAGGACGGACGGCGCGCGATGCTGAGCGACGCCGATCTGGGAGGCCGGCAACTCGTCGGCGCGCAGCTCGCACTCGCCGTGCTCACCAACGGCAAGCTCACCAACAGCAACCTCACGCAAGCCGGCCTCGCGATGATCGATCTCGACGGCGCCGATCTGCGCGGCGCCGTTTTGTCGAACGCCGATCTGCGCGGCGCGCGGCTGCAGCGCGCGCACCTCAACAACGCCGATCTTTCGGGCGCCGATCTCAGTCCGGTGCGCTCTGTCGGCACTGGCAAGCACGACTTCAAGACGAACGGCGAGCGCGCCAAATTCGCGCGCGCCAATCTTGCGGGCGCGGTGCTGCGCGAAGCGCAGCTCAGCGGCGCTGATTTTTCCGGCGCCAATCTGCGCGGCGCCAAATTCTGCGAGGCCGATCTTCAGGACGCGATCTTCACCGGCGCGGCCATCGACGGCGCCGATTTCGACGGTGCCAATCTCGCCCGCGCGCAACTCGCCGGGCTCAACCTCGACAATGCTTTGCTCGGCCGCGCGAAGGGTCTCTGACGCGGCGATCGCGGCTTAGACCGTCTCGGGCTCTTTCACTTTCGCCGCTTCGGCGAGCGCGCCGTACCAGCCCTTCTCCGAGATATCGAAGAGATTCCCTTCGGGATCGGTGAACTTGCGCTCGAAATTCATGCCGTTGGAGTCGCCGAAATCGAGGGCGTACTGACCGCCCGATTCCTCGATCACGGCTTGCGAATCCTTGAGGTCATCGACGATGAAACCGAAATGGTGGATGCCCATGCGACCGTCGGCGGTGGGTGAGTCGGGCCGATTGACCGAGTCGTAGGCCAGCACCGCGAGATTCATCACGCCATCGGTCAGATAGACCGCGTGATGGCCGGCCTGGAAGGCACGCTTCATGTCGAAGCACTTCTCGTAGAAGCGGCACGACGCTTCGAGATCCTTCACGACGATCGCCAAATGCCGAAGCTTGCCCATCATTTCCTCCAATCGCGCGGTGTGGCGCCGATCATCCGAATCTAGCCCTGCCCCGGCCGCGCGTCACGCCCCATGCCTTTTCGAATTCAACCGCAAGCCCCGGAGTGTTCGGGCGCGCCGGATGGCCAAGTATGGCGCATCGGCTTTTCGCCCCAACAGGAAGGAACATGCTATGATCGAAGCCATGTCACGCACCGAGACCGCGCGGCCGCGCTTTGCGAGCGAGGCGGCGCGCTGGCAAGCGCTTTGCGCGCGCGACGCCGCCGCCGACGGCGCTTTCGTCTATGCTGTGCGCACGACCGGTGTCTATTGCCGCCCGTCCTGCGGCGCGCGCCGGCCCAATCGCGAGAATGTCGCTTTCTATGAGAGCCGCGACGCGGCGCGACACGCCGGCTTCCGCGCGTGCAAGCGTTGCCGCCCCGATGCGCCCGCGCCCGGCGCCGAGCAAGCGGCGATGATCGCCAAAGCTTGCCGCACGATCGAGAGAGCGGAGAGCGAGCCGAGCCTCGAAGCCCTCGCCGAGGCCGCGGGTATGAGCCGGTTTCATTTCCACCGCGTCTTCAAAGCGGCGACGGGCGTTACCCCAAAAGCCTATGCCGCGGCGCGGCGCGGCGAGCGGCTGCGTAGCGAGCTCGGCCGCAGCGGCACGGTGACCGAGGCCGCTTACGGTGCGGGCTTCAATTCGAGCGGACGCTTCTACGCGGCGACGGCACCGATGCTCGGCATGCGCCCGAAAGCCTTCCGCGCCGGCGGCAAGGATGCGGTGATCCGTTTCGCGCTGGGACAATGCTCGCTCGGCGCGATCCTCGTCGCGGCGACGGAACGCGGCGTCTGCGCGATCTCGCTCGGCGATGAGCCCGAGGAATTGCTGCGCGAGCTGCAGGATCGTTTCCCCAAAGCCGAGCTGATCGGCGGCGATCGCGATTTCGAGCAGCTGGTTGCGAGGGTCGTCGGGTTGGTCGAGCACCCGGGCACGTGCGCCGATCTGCCGCTCGACATTCGCGGCACCGCGTTTCAGCAACGCGTCTGGGCGGCGCTCGCGCGTATTCCCGCCGGCACCACGCTGAGCTACAGCGAGCTCGCGAAACGCGTCGGCCAGCCGGATGCCGTGCGCGCGGTCGCCGGTGCCTGCGCCGCGAACCAACTCGCCGTCGCGATTCCCTGCCATCGCGTGCTGCGCCACGACGGCACGCTCTCGGGCTATCGCTGGGGCGTCGCGCGCAAGCGCGTCTTGCTCGATCGCGAGGCACTCACGTGACGGCGGCGCCGCGCCGGCGAGCGGCGCCGGAACACGACGCGGCCGCGCGCATCGCCGCTCTTGCGCCGGAGATGCTTGCGGCTTCGCTCGACGCAACCGGCTACGCGCTCGTTCCGGGGCTACTGCTGCCGGAAGAATGCAGCGCGCTCGCCGCGCATTATGAGCAGCCGGCGCTGTTTCGCAGTCGCGTGGTGATGGCCCGGCACGGCTATGGCCAAGGCGAATATCAATATTTTGCTTATCCGCTGCCGCCGCTCGTCGCGGCATTGCGCGACGCGCTCTATCCGCTGCTGGCGCCGATCGCCAATCGCTGGAACGAGGCGATGCGGATCGATGGACGATTTCCGCCCGATCACGCAGCCTTTCGCGAGCGCTGCCATCGCGCGGGCCAGACGAGGCCGACGCCGCTGCTGCTTCGTTACGGCGCAGGCGATTACAACCGGCTGCATCAGGATCTCTATGGCGAGCATGTGTTTCCGTTGCAGGCGACCGTGCTGCTGTCGCGTCCCGAAGCCGATTTCAGCGGCGGCGAATTCATCCTGGTCGAGCAGCGCGCACGCATGCAATCGCGCGCCGAAGTCGTGCCGCTCCGTCAAGGCGACGCCGTGATCTTCGCGGTCAACCGGTGGCCGGTGACAACGGCGCGCGGCTTTACCCGCGTCACCATGCGCCATGGCGTGAGCCCGCTGCGTTCGGGCGCGCGCATGACGCTCGGCGTTATCTTCCACGACGCGCGCTAGGTCAGGAAGTGTTCGTCGACCTCAGCGAGTCCCATATCAATAATGCGCGAGTGAAAGCAATGCGCGAGTGAAAGCGCCGCGTGGTGGCGCTTTTTCTCGTTTGGAAACGCGAGTTTTTGAATCTGCAAAAGGGCACCGGGCGACTTGCGTCGACAACATATAGCGAGTTCGTTGACTCGGCCCCGAATCAGGCATTGAATGTCGCCAGCACTCCGCTTGACGGCGACAGGATCATGGCCAGCGCTTACCGTCACGAACCGCTTATCCCGGCGACGCCCAAGACCGCCGCATTGAACCTCGCCATTCTGCGGACCCAAGCTGCGAGCAAGGGGCGGGATTTCACACCTGATCAATCCGCGGCGGCCGTTCGTATCGCCGTCCAATTCGATAGGGTTGTGCGCGAGCACGCGAAAAAGCGAACGATGCTATAGGCGGACGCGCGAGTCCGGGCCGGGACAGCCGGATCAGTAGGTAACGGTCACGATGATCGTGTCGGAATAGGTGGCAGAGGGCGGCGTGCTCTGGGGTGGGACCCGCCCAAACACCGTCAAATTCTGACCGAGGCCGCTGCCACTGCCGCCGACCGTGTCGGTGTTGACCGTATTGCCCCATACAGTGGTACGCGCGTTCGTCGTGTAAAGCGAATAGGTAACCGTATTGCCACCGTGCGTCATCTTTCGGGCGGCCACCGTGGCACCCGTCCCGGTGCCGGCATTAAGACCGACATTGTAGGGGGTCGTCGCCTGCAAGTGGCGGTCACCGTATTGGTCGAGTCGATATTGCTGCCCAAGATCGCATTCGAGCCGAAATTGAGTCCCGTCGCGCTGACCGCACAGGTCGCCGTATAGGTCGCGGTGACGGTGAAGGTAGCGGAGGTGGCGTTCTTGTTGCCGATTTTCGAGCAGGCGTCCGTGGTCGTATCATAAGCGATCTGCACGTCGGAGCCATTGAACGTTGAGGTGTAGGTGCCGGGCGGCAAGGTCTGCTGTCCCGCTGATACCCGGCCGAAAAGCGTCGCGGTCGTGCTCGCGGTACCGCCCGGACCGAGCGTCAAGTTGACGGTCGGCGCGGTAAAGGATGAGAAGGTCCAGAGGAACGACCCCCACACGACGCTGCGCGCGGTATCTTGAAACAAATTGAAATTGAGCGCGTTGCCGCTGCTTTTAAGGAAGCGCGGATTGCCGGTTGTGGTGCCGCCGTTGCCGGCGTTGATGTTGGGGCAGATGCGGACCGTGTCGCCCTGGTTCCCGCTGCCGCAGCTAATATTCAGCGTCGCGGTCGCGTCAAAAGTCGTGTTCGCGGTCAGGTCGATCGTGCCGAAATTCATATTGGTGATCGAAAAGCTGCAGTTGGCGTTTGCCTGCGCCTCGCGGGTACAAAACATCGCACCGATTGCGACGCCAACGAACAGCAGGATGCGAGCCCAGCGAAGCAGGTAGGTCATTGGCAGGTCACCGGACCGATGACGACCTGGGTGTTCTTTTGCGGCGCGAACGCGAATGAGGCGTGACAGGCGCCGCCTTCAACCTCGACCGCAACAGTGTTGGCGGCGCCGAGCTCCTTGATGAATGCGCGGCCGTCATAGCCGACGAAGAAATCCTCGGTCCCACCGACGAGCCGGCCGCGCGATCCGGGCGAAACGAAGTTGCCGTCCTTGCCGGTGAGCACGACGACCGCCGCCTTGACGTCGGGAACGACGCCAAAATTTACGATGATTCCGGCTCGGTCATACGGCGCGACGACCGCTTTCGTTGTCGCCGCCTCGGCGTCTAGCGGCAAATCGACGGGCTCGATCGCGACTTTGTTGGGCTGATACGAGCGCAAGTTCGGGATCAACAACTGACCGTCTCCGTTGGTATTCCCAACCGGGCGGTTCTCATAGAGGACGCCGATGCCGGGAGCGCCCGCGTTGACCACGGCGAAAGCGTCGTCGATAGGATTGGCAAAGAACACGCCGCCACCCATCACTGCGATGGCGCCCTGGGCCTGCAGCGAGGCGGCGGCCGTGTTGCCCGATTGCTGAACCAAACCATCGAACTGCCCAATCGACGCGCGATAGGTCCCGGCCACCTCGCGATAGGGCGAAGCGCCTTCGCTGTCACGTACCCGCCAACCGTAACTGTTGGGCTCCGGGAGCAGCGGCTTGTCGACTTCGGACGTCACCGTCGCTCCGCCGTGCACGGAGGACACGTTTGTCGACCCTAACAGCGGCGGGCTCGTCGGCGAAGGCGTCCAAAGCGGCATCGACAGGCCGACAAAGAGGCCTGCGCTCTTTTTCTCATGCAGATCGGTAAACGCGGTCGCATAGAACGACGCCTGACCAAACAGCGGGCGCGAATACGAAACGCTCACCAGATTGGAGCGCGTCCCGTCCGCCAATGCCTGGTACACGAGACCGAAATTGACCCGCGATGCATCGAGCGGCAAAGGCAGGCTTACCGAGACGGTGTCGAGCGAGCGCGGCGGGGCCGTGCTGACCGTGAGAGCCGACGCCACGACATTGAAGGTCGCCGATTGGCGCGCCGTAACCGACGCCAAATCGTTGAACTTCGGTGACGTTTGCAGCGCGCTCGCATGAAAATCGATTTCAAAAAATTGGGTATCGAACGCGGCGTAACCTTCGCCGCCAACCCCGCGGCTGCTCTCGCTACCGCTCGCCGCCAGCGACAGAATGCCGAAGGAGGCCAATCGGGTTACAGAGCCGATCCCGCCGTTACCAAGGCGCGCTCCGCCTTCGGCGTGACCCTCCAGCGTCAGCCAGTCCTTTAAGCCGACACGTAGTGTTCCCGAGCCAACCGGCTCCGTTGCGTATGAATTAGACAGCGTGCCGAAATTGAGTCGCGGCAGACCGGCTTCAACTGAAAAATCATTGAACCCCTCGCGCAACAATTTCGCGGAAGAGTAAAATGGCAGGCTGGTTTCGATCTGGCGGCCCGAGGCGTCTTGTATGACGACGCGGGCGGTTCCGACGCCCGACAACACCGGGATATTGGTGATCTGATAGGGCCCGGCCGGCACGTCTTGCGAGTGGACGCGAAGATTGTCGACGTAGACATCGAGTGTCGACGGCACCGCGGCACTGCCCGAGACTGTCGGCAACGGCAGGGTCACCAAATCCGGCCGCAAAGCGAAATCACGCTGCAGCTGCATTCCGCCGATGCGGATCGGCCGCGTCCACGCCAAACCGCCGGAGATGGTGTCGCCGCCGCGATAGACGCGCAAATCCTCGGGATCGGTGTAGGTGTACGCGCTTTCCAGCCGCAGGAAATCGAGCGAGCGGCTCGTGGTCGAGCCGACGATCGCGCTCTGGCTGAATGTGCCGAACGGGCCGAAGACCCGACTGTCGAGTGACGCATTGGCCCCGGAAAACGAGGTCACGCCGGTATCAAACGATTTGGTCGTGCCCGCGAACAGCGCGTAGTTAACCAACCCACCGAAATCGCTCGGTACGGGCGGCGTCGCTGCCGAGCCGCTCCGCATGTCGTAGGTCTGCCTGACGCGCTGTGCATCGCCGAGCGTAAAAAAGATGCTCTGTGTCGGCTCGTCGTAGCGATAAGCGACGCCGGGCAGATCGTTGACGACCACCCACTCGCTATCGTCGGCAGTACCGGGAGCCTTGATGCCCAGTTCGGCGAGTTCGCCGCGCTTGGCGGCAAGCCGACGGTCGGGAAGCTGGACAAACGACCCGATCAGGCGCGTCGATGTGCCGTTGATATAGGTTTCGAGCTGAAGTTGATGAGCTTCCTCCTCCGCGATCGCGCCGGACGTTGCCGCTATAAGCAACAGGCCCATTGCGAACAGACGAACAAGCTCAGCGTGACGACTGCTCGGCCAGCATGGCATGAATCGGGCCAGTGTCTGCCTGGCCGTTCACCATCAGCTCAGGGGAGATGCGCGTTCGCGCGGAAGCGTCCGGCAAGCGCCATCGCATCGTCGAATGTCCGAGTACATAACCCACCAGACCATCGCCGAGCGACGCCGCGGTGGTGTTGCCGTCGCGCAGTTTCAATGCCGAAAGCCGCGCGTGCCGATCGCCGCTGTTGGTGGCCGACAAATAGCTTTGCCCGTCGCTCTCTTCGATCGACCAAGTCAATTTCGCCGCTGCCGCCTGAGTTGCGTAAAAGAAGACCGGGATCGAATAGCGCATGACCATCGTCACGACGCCGGGCTGCCCCACAGCCGCGGGGAGCTCATCGACCAGGAGGCGGTAGGATTCGGCGACAGCGACTGGCTCCTTCGTCAGCCGGACGACGCGCACCGTATAGTCCGTCGCCGGCGCGAGCGTTGCCGACGGCGGACTGGCGACGAGATCGGCGGTCGGTTCGAGCTTCTCAACGCCGTCCGGCTCGGTCCAGCGAAATACCCGGATCTGCGCGTTGAGCGGCGCCGACCCGGAATTGCGCAAGGTAAGCGTCGTCGCCGCGCCCGGCGCCAGCACCTCGATATTGACCGGAGAAACCTGCAGCGATGAGGCAAACGCCGATGGCGCGAGAGCGGCCGATACGCCGATCGCAATCACAAGGCTGATCGCGCAACGCACCAGCATCTCAAACGAGGCTGCTAATGCTTCGACGCGATTGGATGGGAGTCGGACCCGGACGCAGCCGAAATCACGGAGATCGGCTGCAGCCCGCCACGGCAATCCGTTGAAACGCTGGACCATGTGACCCCTCTCGCGCGATGCCGCGTGCGAGTTTCGAGCATTAACCTTAAAACTGAGTTAATCGCCGCGGATCGACGCGCCGTCCCGCCATGTATGTCGGTGTTAGAACGTCACCGTAACGGTGATGGTGTCGGTATAAGTGTTCGGCGCCGACGTGGTTTGAGCCGGAACCCGGCCGTACACGGTAAAGCCTTGCGAGGCGCCATTGCCGGTCGCCCCGACCGTGTCGGTGCCGACAGTGTTGCCCCAGTTGGTCGTGCGGCCGGCATCGCTGAACAGCGAGTAACCGACCGTCGCTGCGCCGTTGGTCATCTTGCGGGTTGTGACCGTCGCCCCGGTCGCGGTGCCGGCATCGAGACCGATGTTGTACGGCGTCGAATTGGCGCACTGCACCTGCATCGCGCTGGTCTGGTCGATGTTGGAGGTGAGGACGTTCTGAGTTCCGAAATTCAACGTCGCGGCACTGAGGATCGAGCACGATGCCTGGATCGTGATTTGCACCTGAAAGGTGGTCGTTGTGGTAGCGGCAAATGCAGCTTCGCCCGACATCATTGCCACAACCGACGCGGCGATCCCCATTTTGCCGAGATACAACAGACAACCTGTCAATGAGCGCGGTTTGCGTTCTGTTATCTCGTCAAGGTTCGCCATCTATCTCTCCGCTTTATCAAGTCTTCATAAGCACTGCACCAGTTAACTAACGCGCCAACACCCGGCTATTTTTGTAAAAATTCTTTATAAAGGTATTAATATGCGGGCGAGTTCCAGTAATGCCTTCCCATTTGCTATTTGATTATTTATTTCAGTGCGGAGACTGCAATCAATCCGGGCCGCCGCTCCGACTCTCGGTCAACGGTAACTGGCAAAGGCGTCTCTCCGGCGAACGCGCTCCCGACAACCGGCGCTTCCACCCGTTGCAGAGGTCGCTCTATGTCATCGGTAGGATTAGTATCGTTCGTGATCCCGAGCGATCGGCGGCGAAGCGACGGGTCTCGAAAAATCACCTTGCCTGACGCGAAATGAATCACCGCACCGATAGCGCAACGGCCGAGCTCTTTCCCGGCGAGCCGATCGAAGCCATCGCGCCGGGCGCGCTCTGGCTGCGCGGCTTCGTTGCCGACAACGCGAACCCGCTTCTGGGTGCGATCGAGAGCATCGCCGCGGCGGCGCCGTTCCGCAACATGGTGACGCCGGGTGGCTTCACCATGTCGGTCGCGATGACGAATTGCGGCAAAGCGGGCTGGATCACCGATCGCCGCGGCTATCGCTACACCGAGAACGATCCATTAAGCGGCAAACCGTGGCCTGCGATGCCGAGGCTCTTCACCGAGTTCGCGGCACGCGCCGCCGCCGCCGCGGGCTTTGCCGACTTTGCGCCGGATGCCTGCCTCGTTAACCGCTATGAGCCGGGCACGCGCATGTCGCTCCATCAGGACAAGGACGAGCGCGACTTCACACAGCCGATCGTCTCGATCTCGCTCGGCCTGCCCGCGACCTTTCTCTTCGGCGGCCTGAGCCGTAGCGATCGGCCGAGGCGCCTGCGGCTCGAGAGCGGCGACGTCCTCGTTTGGGGCGGGCCGGCGCGCCGGGCGTTTCACGGCGTCGATCCGCTGGCGCAGGGCGCTGATCCGTTGACCGGCGCCTACCGTTATAACTTAACGCTGCGCAAAGCCTTGTAATAACAGGGTTGTAACCCGGCACGGCTATTCGGCCGTTCTCTTGCGGTTTTATTCGGGGCATAGTGCCAGCATGAAGTCTCGTCTGTTCGGCCAGCGGCAGCGCAAGCTCGAGCGGATCCATGCGGCTCCGGCGGGAACCCGCATCTACGCTATCGGCGACATCCACGGCTCGCTGGTGCCGTTGCGTTTGCTGCGCGAGGCGATCCGCGAGCATGCCGAGGCGCATCCGATCGAGCGCAAATGCCTCATCTATCTCGGCGACTATATCGATCGCGGCTTCGATTCCCGCGCCGTGATCGAAACGCTGGTCAACGATCCGCTGCCGGGCTTCGAGCACGTCTTCCTCAAAGGCAATCACGAAGACAGCCTGCTTCGCTTTCTTGCCGACGGCACGAACGCTCTATTCTGGGTGGCCTATGGCGGCATCGCAACGATGTTCAGCTACGACGTGAAGCCGCCAGATCCCGTGACCGATGAAAAAGAGGTGACGCGCGCGCGCAAGGACCTGGCAAAAAAGCTGCCCGCCGCGCATCTCGATTTCCTCGCCAAACTCGAGCCCTATCGCATCGAGGGCGATTACCTCTTCGTTCATGCCGGGATCCGCCCGGGTGTGCCGATCGACGAGCAGCGCGAGGAAGATCTGCTGTGGATCCGCGACGACTTCCTGCACAGCCAGCAAGAATTCGGCAAATGCGTCGTGCATGGACACAGCATCAGCCGCGAGCCCGATTTCCAGCCGAACCGCATCGGCATCGATACCGGCGCTTTCGCCAGCGGCACGCTCACCTGCCTGGTACTCGAAGGCAATAAGCAGGGGTTGCTCGCGACCTGATCCTGGTCGTCGCGTGTCGATCGGACGGTAGCGCGCGACGTCAGATCGCGGGATAGTGGCGCTGCCGAACGGCGATCTGTTTCGAATCCGCTCTTCAGGAGAAGTCCGGCGATGCGCCAGATGACGGGCTTAGCACAAGTTTTTTCCCTCCTCGGCTTGCTGACGGGCGCGTTCGACGCCTTCGCCGCCGAACCATTGAAAATCCGTATGAGTTGGGTGATCACGCCCGGCGAGCTTGCGCCGATCCTGTTCGCCCATCCCGGTCTCGCCCGCCATGAGGGCACTTCCTACATCGTCGAGCCGATCCACTTCACCGGTGGCCCGCTCAGCATTCCGGCGATCGCCAAGGGCGAGATCGATATCGGCGGATTGGGCTATGCCACGATCGCCGCGGCGATCGCGGGCGCCGGGATCGACGATCTCATGGTCATCGGCGATGTCCTTCAAGATGGCGTCACGGGATGGTACTCCGTCGAATACATGGTATTGAAGGACGGCCCGGTTCGCTCGATCGACGATTTGCGCAGCAAGAACCTCGGCGTCAACACGATTGGCAGCCTCATCGATCTCGGGCAGCGCCAGATGCTGCGCCAGCACGGCATCGACGATCGCAAAGAGGTGACGATCGTCGAAATCGCCTCGCCGAACATGAAAGCGGCGCTCAGCGCACACAAGGTCGACATGGTCGGCGTCGTCGCCGCGGTCGGCGCGGACCGCGAACTCCGCGCCATCGCGCGCCCGCTTTTCACGGCGGCGGAGGCTATCGGCGTCACGCAGATCAGTGCGCTCGTCGCACGCGCCTCGTTCCTGAAAGAGCATCGCGCGGCGATCGTCGACTTCCTCGAAGACACGATACGGATCACGCGCTGGTACATCGACCCGGCAAATCACGAGGAAGCGGTGAAGATCGTCGCCGATTTCAACAAGCAGCCGGTCGAGCGCGCCGATTGGGCGTTCACGCGCGCCGACCAGTATCGCTCGCCCGACACCGTACCCGATACCGATGCATTGCAGCGCAATGTCGATCTCTTGTGGAAGCTGGGCTTCCTCAAAGCTCCGCTCGATATGAGCCGGCACACCGATCTCAGCCTGGTGCGCGAGGCCGGCGCGCGCATCCACTAGCGCCGGTCTAGCGGCGCGCGACCTCCGCGCAGACCGCGCGCACGCTTTCGATCAGTTTCGCCGCTGCCGGCGATAGCGGCGCGTCGCGGCGATAGATGACGCTCGACGATGCGCTCCAGGAAAGATCCGGCACGTGAAGATGTGCCAGACGCTCGCTCGCGATCACGGATTTGGCGAACGTATCGTAATAGGCGGAAACCAAATCGCGCTGCTCCAGGAGGAAGCGCGCCGAACCGATGATCGAGGAATATTCGATCACCGGCACGGGTGGCGTGACGCCGGCGCGAAGGAAGACGCTCTCGATCCGCTCGCGAAAGAAATCGAAGTGACGCGGCAGCATCCAGCGTTGCGCCGCCAATTCCTTGAGCGAAACGCGGCGCTTGCCGACGAGCGGATTATCGTTGCGGGTGGCTATGACCGGCCGCGCGCCGCGCAAGAGGACGCGGTGCACGAGCGTCGAATCGAGAGTTGCGGGTGCCGAATGAAAAGCACAATCAATCTCGCCGGTTCTCACGCCTTCGAGGGTTGCACGCATCTGCGCCTGGACAACCGCGACGTCGATATTGGGAAATTTCGCCTGAAAGCGCGCGAGGGCGCGCGGCAAGACCGAGAGGGCGAAGATCGCGCCGGTGCCGACCACGATCTTGCCGCGCCGCGCCGAAACGAGATCGTCGAGCTCGCGCTGGGCGCTGCCGATCTCGCCCATGATGATGCGCGCCCGCCGCTCAAGCGCGCGCCCAAGCGCCGTGGGCCGCATGCCATGCGGCGTACGATCGAAGACGGCGCCGCCGACCGCCTGTTCCAGCAACTTCATACTGCGGGTGAGGGTTGGCTGGCTCGTGTGCAGGCGCCGCGCGGCATCGCCCAGCGAGCCGCTTGCGATCACCGCTAGAAAGTCGCGCAGATGACGTAATTCCAGATCCAACCGGTTCCTCCAGCGTCCAGCTTAGTAATGGAGGAACCACCTCTTTCGCAACTGTTATGCAAAAGCATCAATTCTTTCTATTGGCCCATTTATTTTTGCCATGCTCCGAAAATTGGCCGCGTGCCATGCGCGGTGGCAAAGGCTCCGCTCTCACGCAATCCCGCACGCATGATCCCGCGGCGCCACGCCGGTGCATGGACAGCACGAAGATGATGCCGGAAAGACGACGCGCCTGCTCTCGACGCTCAAGAGCCGCATCAGAACCGAACGCCGAGCAGTATCTTAGGTCACGAGCGGGGGATGGCGTGCGGACGCGTCATCGCGGAACGGCGTCGCGATAAACATGCGCGCGCCAAGCGCGATGTTCAAACCCGCTATGCCGTAAGTGGTGGCGCCTGCCGCTGGCCGCGCAACGCCCCCCTTTCTATAATTTCCGCCAAAGCCACGTCGCCAATCGGGGTTCCGGAAAGGGTGGAATGAGCTTCAAGATTTTGGTCATGGGGTTGCCGGGGGCGGGCAAGACGACGCTCGCCGCGGCACTCGCACCGCGGTTGCGCGCGGTTCATTTGAACGCCGACGATATCCGCAAGAAGATCAACAAGGATCTTGGCTTCAGCCCAGCCGACCGGATCGAGCAAGCGCGTCGGATCGGCTGGCTGTGCGATGTGATCGCCAAGGCTGGCTGCCCGGTGATCGCCGATTTCATCTGCCCGACGTCGGAAGCGCGTGCCGCCTTTCTCGAAGGCGGCACGGCATTCGTCGTCTGGGTCGATCGTATCAAATCCGGCCGTTTCGCCGATACCAACCGCCTCTTTGCACCGCCGGAGCGTTTCGATCTCCGCATCCTCGCCGAGGGCAGCCCCGAATTTTGGTGCGAGCAAGTGATCGCGCGGCTCGACACGCTGCCGCATTACCGGCAGCGTCGCGCTGCGGCTTCGGACTAGACCGCCCAACTCAACCACCGGTGGCCTTTCGGTTTTCGCGACAATCGCGATGCGGAAAGGTTATCGTGGCGGCCATGGCGTCGATCCCGAATACGCGCCGAAACCGTATTGGCGCGATCGTCAGAAGCGAGAAGCTGCGCGAAGCGGCGGCAAAGCTCGGCATCGCTAGCGTTTGTCTTTTTCTCTGCCTCGGTGCGATTATCCGCTTTGTCACGGTCCTCGAACGGGCGCCGGCGCGCGGCCTCGATTTGTTGAGCGCAGCGCAGCTTTTCACCATCGTCTGCCAGACGATCTTCTATCTGCTCGTTCTGCGGTTCACGCTGATGCGCCGTCCGGCGCTACGCCGCGCGAACGGCTGGAAGCCGCGCGCTGTCGCCGCCATCGGCGCGTTTTCGATCTTCGGTTTCGGCTTCCTGCCGCCGGCGCAAGGCCTCGCCATCGCCTGGCATCTCACGGCCGCGATCCTGCTGCTCGCGAGCGCCGCGCTCGCGACGCTCGTTCTCCCTTATCTCGGCCGGTCTTTCAGCCTGATGTCGGAAGCTCGCGGCCTCGTCACGCGGGGACCCTATCGCTTCGTGCGGCACCCGCTCTATCTGGTCGAGGAGCTGGCGGCGATCGCCGGCTTCGTCGAAGCATTGTCCTTCGCCGCCGGGCTGCTGCTTGCGCTGCAGATCGCGTTTCAGATCGGCCGCATCCTCAACGAGGAAGCCGTTCTCGAGGCGAGCTTCCCGGACTACGCGCGCTATAAAGCGAGAACGGCGCGCGTAATCCCGGGGATCTGGTAAGCGCAGCACGCGCGGATTACTTGAACCCGCGGCGCGACGACGCGTAGTACATATGCACCGCGAGGCATTTCTGGAACGTCGTCACTTCGCGGCGGCGCCAGAGCTGCAGCAGCCTCCGGCCTCTCGACGCGTCGTTAACGCTACGCGGCTGCGTCGTGCTCACGCGCTTGCGTCGTGCAAAGAACGGAAGAGCGGTTTCGGTAGTCATAAATGGCCTCCGCCGTTAATTCGGTCGAAGCCAATGGCAGCATTAAGCGTTGGTTAAACGCCAGCAAAATCGCATAAAATTGTAGGCACTTTTAACTATGTGACGAGCACTTTCGGCGAAATCGCTGGGTTTTTTCGACGAGGACCGCGCAGAAATTTTTGTCTCGACAGACGAAAACGCAATCGACTAGCCGCCGCTTTCGACGTCGAAAAGATGCGGCAGGGTATGCGGCTGCGAGCGGAGATACTGACTGGGCGCCTTGATACGCGCGCCGAAATGCGCCGCCGCGTGCCACGGCCAGCGCGGATCGTAAAGGATGGCGCGAGCAAGCGCGACGAGATCCGCGTCGCCGGTGCCGAGAATCGCCTCGGCCTGCTCGAACTCGGTGATCAGTCCGACGGCGACCACCGGTATCCTGACCGCCTCCTTCACCGCCCGCGCCAGCGGCACCTGATAGTTTGGCCCCATCGGAATCTGTTGCACCGGCGTCAGCCCGCCGCTCGACACATGGATCGCACTGCAGCCGCGCTTCTCCAAGGCTTGCGCGAAAGCAACGCTCTGCTCGATATCCCAGCCGCCTTCCGCCCAGTCCGTGCCCGAGACGCGCAGCGTGACGGGACGGCCTGCGGGAAAGATCGCGCGCACGGCATCGAACACCTCTAGCGGAAACCGCATCCGGTTCGCGAGCGAGCCGCCGTATTCGTCGTCGCGCTGATTCGAGAGCGGCGAGAGGAATTGATGCAGCAGATAGCCATGCGCGGCGTGAAGCTGAACCGCAGCGAGATCGAGCCGCGCGGCGCGGCGCGCGCTGTCGACAAACGCATCGCGCAGGCGGCGGAGATCGTCGCGGCTGAGCATTTTCGGCGCCCGCTCGGATGGGGCAAAAGGCAGCGGCGAAGGCGCTTCGGTGATCCAGCCATCCGCGTGATCGGGCGTGATCTGGCCCCGGCCTTTCCACGGCACCTCGGTCGATGCCTTGCGTCCGGCATGAGCGAGCTGGATCGCGATCGGCATATCGGACCAGCGGCGCACGGAGTCGAGGGTGCGGTGCATCGCGGCTTCGCAGGCATCGGAATAAAGCCCGCTATCGGCGTAGGTGATGCGGCCCTCGGCTGTCACCGCGGTTGCCTCGATCGTCAGTAGCGCAGCCCCCGAAAGCGCCAGATGGCCGAGATGGATGACATGCCAATCGGTCATGCAGCCGTCGATCGCCGAATATTGGCACATCGGCGCGATGACGATGCGGTTGGCGAGCGAGAGACGATCGACTTGGAACGGCGTGAAGAGCTTTGGAGCAGCCATGATTGTCGAAAGCGCGAGAGAACGGGGTCAGACGAGCTCGAAATTCATCACCTCGACCCGCGCCTGGAAGTAGGCGCGGCGGAATGTATCGAGATCGGGATAGGTCGTGGCCGGCAGGCGCCGATAAGCGAGTTGCACCTCGCAGGGCCGTTGCGCGAAGGGGAAAGGCTCGAAGGCGACTTTGCGCGGCCCCAGAGCCCGCATCGACAAACGGACCGTGTTCTCCTTCTTGCCATCATAAGCGAGCGGCACCGGCTCGATGTAGTCGTCGTAGGGATCCTGGCAGCAGAAATAGAGGCCGAGCAGGTCCCAGACCTGGAGCAGGTGATAATTGGTGCGTAGCTCGACCGCGTCGAAATCTTTTTCTTCCTCTTTCTGGCACGCCTCGTTCTTCGCGATGAATTGCTCGGTGTCGGCCCCGAGCTTACGTATCGACATGCTCGGATGGCTGATCGTATCGTAGCGCGCGCGCCAAAGTCCGGTGCGATGTAGGCCGACCATCAACCCGGCATAGGGGTCGATCGAGCTCATCCAATCGATGCACCATTGATAAGCGTCGAGCTGCTTCACATTGCCCGGCAGCTGACGAAATTCCGGCGTCTCGCCGGCATCGTTGATGATCGGTTGAGTCTCGTAGCGCAGCCAGCCGTAATCGTGGAAGGCAGCGGCGCGCGCGACCGAATCATAAGGCCGCGGCGTGGCGAAACGGTCGTTGCCCCAATGCGCCGCGAGCTGTCCGACCAGCCGCGAATGATCGGTCTGGCCGATCAGCAGCAATTGCCCATTGGCTTCCTTGCGGATGATCATGATCGCGCCCTCCTCCGGTTGCGGCGCCGAAGTCTAACGCGTTTCGACGTCTCCGGTTAGGGCATCGCGCTAGAGGGTGGCCCCGGGCACCGGCAGGGCGTTCTCGATCAGACTCTTGGTCAGGATTTCGAACGCCTCGTCGACCGAATCCGTGCGATGGAACAGGTTCACATCCCCGGCGCTGATCGTGCCGAAGCGCACCAGCGCATCGAAATTCACGACCTCGTTCCAGAATTTTGCGCCGAATAGCACGATCGGCAGAGGCTTCTTCATCTTGCGCGTCTGCACCAAGGTGAGGATCTCGAACATCTCGTCGAGCGTGCCGAAACCGCCGGGAAACAGCACGACCGCCTTCGCGAGATAAACGAACCAGAATTTCCGCATGAAAAAATAATGGAAGTGAAAATCGAGCTCGCGGCTGACGTAAGGATTGTTGAATTCCTCATTCGGGATCGAGATCGTCAGCCCGACATTGAGGCCTTTGGCTTCGGCGGCGCCACGGTTGGCCGCTTCCATGATGCCCGGCCCGCCGCCGGTGCAGACGACGAAGCGATGCTGCTCCTTCTCGATCTTCTTCGACCATTCGGTAAGGCGATGGGCGAGCTCGCGCGCGGCCTCGTAGTAGAAAGAGAGCTCCAGCGCTGTACGCGCCTTCTCGACCTCCTCGCCACTCGTCTCGGCCTCCCTCAGCGCTGCTTCGGCCTTGTCGCGCGGCAAAAGCCGAGCCGAGCCCATAAAGACGATGGTGTCGTTGACGCGCTGGCGATTGAAGCGGCCGAGCGGCTCGAGATATTCGGATAGGATGCGCAAGGCGCGCGCATCGCGGCTCTCGAGAAAGCGCTGATTCATATAGGCTTTAGGCGGACGTTCGTGCTCAGCCATAACGGATCCTTCGGTCATGCGGTCCTCTCCATAAATGGGGACCGCCGGGGGCGGTTGCGCACGGGCGCACGGTGCGGCGGGCCGGCATAGCGGGCACTTGTGGGCAACCCTTCACAGCGGAACACTAACATGGTGGGGGTTGACGCTTTCCGGCCGCCCCGCAGGTTCATCGCCGATTTAGCCAAATTTTAGCGCTCGGGGAGGCCCGGCAGGCGGAGGTTATCGATCCGTTGGGCCCTGCGATGTAGCCTAGGCGCGGTTCTGGCTTTCCGGTTCACCCTCGTTCATGGTCGACGATATTAATTTCGGAGCACAAAAGGCGGCCGTCGGCAGCGCGACAGGGGCGTGGATCCGCGCCCTCAGCGCGATCAAAATCCTCGACCAGGCGCCGACCGTCACGTTGCCGGCGCTACTCGACGGGCTGGCCGAAACGCATGGCGAGCGCATTGCTCTGCTCGGCGAAGGCCCAGAGCTGAGCTACCGCTCTCTCGCCGGGCGCGCCAACCGGATCGCGCGCTGGGCCATGGCGCAAGGCTTCGCCAAGGGCGAGGTAATTGCCCTGCTGATGCCGAATTGCCCGGATTATGTAGCGACGTGGCTCGGGCTGACGCGCGCCGGCTGCGTCGTCGCGTTGATCAACACCAACCACATCGCGGACGCGTTATTGCATAGCCTGCGCGTCGCCTGCGCGACCCGCATCATCGTCGACAGCGCCTTTGTGTCCGTTCTCGCCGCGATCACCGACAAGCTCGCACTCGATACCGGTATCTGGGTCCATGGCCAAGCCGCAGCACCTTGGCCTTGTTTCGAGACCGCGTTCGCCGCTTGCGACGACACGCCCGTACCGGCGAGCGAGATCACTTTGCCCAAACAACCCGACACGGCGCTGTTGATCTACACCTCGGGCACGACCGGCGCACCGAAGGCGGCGCGCGTCACCCATGGCCGCATCGTCGAATGGAGCTTCTGGTTCGCGGGCATGATGGACGCGCGCGAGGACGATCGGCTCTATGACTGCTTGCCGCTCTATCACAGCACCGGCGGCGTGGTCGCGATCGGCGCGATGCTGGTGAAAGGCGGATCGGTACTGATCCGCGCGCGTTTCTCGGCGAGCCGCTTTTGGGACGATGTCGTCGAAGGCCGTTGCACCATCTTCCAATATATCGGCGAGCTGTGCCGCTATCTCGTCGCGAGTCCGCCTCATCCCCGCGAGCGTCAACATCGCCTGCGGCTCGCTTGCGGCAACGGCTTGCAGCGCGAGCCGTGGCTTGCCTTCGCCGAGCGTTTTGCCGTGCCGCAAATCCTCGAATTCTACGCCGCCACAGAGGGCAGCGTGTCGCTCTACAATTGCGAGGGCAAGCCGGGCGCGATCGGCCGCGTGCCTCCCTTCCTGGCGCCGCGTTTCCCGGTCGCGCTGATCCGCTGCGACGCCGAGACCGGCATGCCGCTGCGCGATGAAGCCGGCCGCTGCATTCCCTGCCGCTCCGACGAGATCGGGGAAGCGATCGGCCGCGTCCTCGACGCGGCGGCGACGCCGGCGCGGCAATTTGACGGCTATACCGACTCTGCCGCGAGCGAAAAGAAATTGCTCGGCGATGTGCTTGCGCCAGGCGATCGCTGGTTCCGCACCGGCGATCTGATGCGCAAGGATGCAGGAGGCTATTTCTATTTCGTCGACCGCATCGGCGACACGTTTCGCTGGAAGGGCGAGAATGTCGCGACCACCGAGATCACCGGCGTGATCCGCGCCTGCCCCGGCGTCACCGACGCCGTCGTCTACGGCATCAAAGTGCCGAACCACGAAGGCCGCGCCGGCATGGCGACGATCGCCATCGCCGACGGTTTCGATCTTGCCGCCTTGTGGTCGCAGATCGATCGGGCGCTGCCGGCCTATGCCCAGCCGCTTTTCTTGCGCATCGCGACCAAGCTCGAGCAGACCGGCACGTTCAAGCTGACCAGCACCAAGCTCGCGCGTGAAGGCTATGCCGAGGCAACCGATCCGGTTTGGTTCAACGACCGCGCCGCGCGCGGTTTCGTGGCGATTGATGCGGCGCTGATGCAGGCGATCGAAAAGGGCGAGAAGCGGCTCTAGCCCTTACGCCGTGTTGCCGGCGTCGATCACCGTCGTCGTCCCGGTGATATTGCGTGCTTTCTCGCTGAAGAGATAATCGACCGCGTTGGCGATATCGGCGGTCTCGGGCATGCGCTTCAGCGCGCTGCGCCGGACGACCTGAGCCCGCTGCACCTCGCTCATCTCATGTGTCATCTCGGTCGCGACGAAGCCCGGTGCGATCGCGTTGACGGTGATGCCGAGCGGCCCAACCTCGCGCGCCAACGAGCGGGTAAAGCCGAGTAGCGACGCTTTGGTCGCGCTATAAACCGAGAGCCCGCTATAGCCGGTGTGGCTGACGATCGACGAGATGTTGACGATCCGTCCGCCCTGCCCTGTCATGATCGAGCGCAGCACGTATTTCGTCAGAGTGATCGGCGAGACCGTATTCAGTCGCACGAGCTGTTCGATCGCGTCATCCGCCATATTGGCGAGCATATCGGTCGTGCCGAGCCCGGCATTGTTGACGAGGCCGTAGAAATGGCCGAATTCGCGCGTGAGATCCTTGACGAAGCCCGCCATCGCCCCGACCCGACTCAGATCGAAGGACACAAAATGCAGCGAGCCGATGCCGCGTTCCGCGATCTCCGCCTGAGCAGCGGCGAGCTGATCGCCTTCCTTGCGCGCGACGGCGATCACGTGAAAATCGGTCGCGGCGAGGGCTTTGGCGATACCGAGACCAAGGCCCCTTGTGCCGCCAGTGACGAGAACGTTACGCATAGCGGCGCGCCAGCTTGCCGGAGGCGCCGATGTCGAGCGAAGGTACGGCCCGCAGCATCGCCGGCACTTTATGCGCGGGCAGCGCCTGGCGGCAGGCAGCGATGATATCGCGCTTAATCGCATCGAGCGGCTTGTCCGCTGCCGCATCCTCGAGCACGATATCGGCGACGACGAGCGCGCCGGTGATCGGATTGCGCTGCGCACGCACCCGTACCATGCGCACGCTCGGCAAGCGGCTGATCACCGCCTCGACCTCTTCCGGATGGACTTTCTGTCCGCCGACATTGATCACGCCTTCGCGCCGGCCGACAAAGTGATAACGGCCGTCGCGCAAATCGATCATGTCGGCGGTGTCGACGAAGCCCTCTGCATCCATCAGCGCGCCGCGCGTGCCGAGATAGCGCGAAGCGGTGCGCGGCGAGCGGATGCGCAGCGAGCCGTCGACGACGCGCAACTCGGCCTTGGCGCCAGCGCCGTGGACAATCGATGCGGGAAAACCGGCACGGCCATCATCCACCTCGAAAGCGAGACCGGCCTCGGTGGAGGCGAAGGCGTGCGCGACCGAGGCTTTGGGAAACGAGGCGGCGAGATGATCGAGGATGGCCTGATCCGCGATCTCGCCCGAAAGACGGACATAGCGCGGCACGATGCGATCCCTGGCGTCGCTCATCAGCGCGCGCCGCCAATGCGAGGGCGTGCCCGAGATGTGCGTGACCCCGCACGAGGCGGCGCGATCGAGGAAGGCCGCGACGGGCTCGCCCGCTTGCGAGAGCACCAGCGAGGCGCCGCCGACCAACGCGCGCAGCAATATCTGGACCCCGCCATAGCGGCGGATGTCGTAGAAGGTGCTCCACACGGCGCCCCGCGCCTTGGCGTGAAAGTCATCGACGGGACCGGTGAGGCTCAAGAGCGTGTGCGCGACCAGCTTCGGTCGATCGCTGGTGCCCGAGGTGAAGAGCACCCATTCCGTCGCAAAGTTGCGATCCTCGGCCGGATCGAGCGGATAGCGCGCCTCGATCTCGACGAAGACGACCGGCCTGGCGTCGTGCGCCTGCTCGGCGAGCGCGGTGCTGTCGGTGACGATTGCCTCGATCTCGGCTTCGGCGATGACCAGCGCGAGATGCTCGAGCGTGAAATCCGTCGGGCACAGTACGAGCCGTGCGGCGATACCGTCGAGCTGCAAAAGTGCTTCAACGACGGCGCGCTGGCGCTTGCACCAGACGAGCAGCGACTTGCCGCGGAAGCGCGCGAGCGGCGCAGCGATGGTGCCGAGAGACAAAAGACCGCCGAGCGCGGAGCGGCCGGCCGAATCGGCGACGAACCGGTCGGATTCGGGCCCCGCCCGCTTCGTCAGGTGCCAGAGCGTGTGCGGCTCAGGCGGCGGCATTCTCGTAGAGCGCGATGAAATCGCCGACCGTCACGGGGAAACGGTCGATCTCCGCGGCGAAGGGATCGACGCCGAGCCGATCATCGAGCCGCGCCACCAGCACGGCGATGCACAGCGAATCGAGTCCGGAATCGAGCAGCGGCAGATCGTCGGACAGCGCTGGCAGGTGACGCTCGTGCTGCTGGCCGATCTCGGCGATCGTATCGAGAACCGTCGTGCGAATGTCCATTGCGGTTTTCTTTATGCCACGCGGGAAGAATGGCTGGCCGGTGCCGGCAACGCGAGCACCGGGGCGAAGCCGACGAACAAATCGTAGAAGGCGGACCAAAGCGGCAGGATGCGATCGTCCGGCTTCAGATGTCGCGCCAGAGCCCCATGCCCCATGGCGGGATTGCTGTCGAATTCGATATGGGCGATCAAGAAATAGCGGAATCCGGCGACAACGGGATTATCCGTCGACCGCGATTTGAGGATCGCGCGGAAGACACGCTCGAGCCCGCCGTCCTCATAACTGGCGATGCTGAGCGCGCGCGTCTCGCGATCCATCTCCCGTACCGCGGCGAGATAGCGCGCGCCGGCGGCCTCGAAGCGATGGCGTTTCGCCTCCGGAATGGGAGCGAGCGCGAGCACGCGGCGCATGAATTCCCAGTGATGCATCTTTTCCCCCGGCTCGGCGACGTTCGGCCAAGGCGAGAGATTGTCGGTGTTCGATTCCTCGCGCTCGAGATTCCGCAGCTTCGGATCGTCGGGATAGAGCGCGCGCGCCACTTCCATATTTTCCTGGAACTGGATGGAAAAAAAATAATAAGCCCACGCGGCATCGATCATGCCTGCCTCGTCGAGATCCGGCCAGCGGAGATCGCAAATCTCGTCGATCACCTGCTTGAAGCAAAACTCTTCGCCACGCGAAGCGCCACCCATCACCACTGCCTCTTCAACCAATATGGACGTGTTGCGAAACGCCCTTGCTTCCCAAGTTGTTGGGCGCCCCAACACTAAGGCACGCCCCATTCGCCGCAGCGTGCCATTCAATCGTTAAATAATCCGTGCGGCGCGCGATCGCCGGCCGTTCCGACTTATCTAAAATGTGCGCTAATTTTAGACCGCTGGTAACGCTCGGCATTCCCTAATGCCGAACAATGCGGACCGAAACGCTCGCCATTCATGCCGGTTACGACGCGGACATGCCCGTTAGATCGGTCGCCGTTCCTATTTACCAAACCGTCGCCTTTGAATTCGACAGCGCGGTCCATGCCGCTGCGCTCTTCGATCTCGAAGTCGAGGGCTTCCGCTATAGCCGGATCAGCAATCCGACGACGGCGGTGCTCGAGCGGCGCCTGGCGGCGCTGCATGGCGGCGCCGGCGCGCTTTGCCTTGCCTCGGGCCAGGCGGCGCTGCACAGCGCGATCCTCGGTATCGCCGAGACCGGCCGCAACATTGTCTCGGTACCGCAGCTTTACGGCACCACGCACACGCTCTTCTCTCATGTCCTGCCGCGCATGGGCATCACGGCGCGCTTTGCCGCGTCGGACCAGGCCGCGGATATCGCGACATTGATCGACGCGAACACGATCGCCGTCTTCTGCGAGACCGTCGGCAATCCCGCCGGCAATATCTGCGACATCGAGGCGCTAGCCGCCGTCGCGCATGCGCAAGGCGTACCGTTGCTCGTCGACAACACGGTCCCTTCGCCGGTTCTACTGCGGCCGATCGAGTTCGGCGCCGACATCATCGTCGAATCGATGACGAAATTCCTGGGTGGCCATGGCACGACGCTTGGCGGCGTCATCGTCGATAGCGGCAGCTTCCCCTGGGATCGCTCGGCCACGCGTTTCCCGATGCTCAACGAGCCGGATCAATCCTATCATGGCCTCATTTACGTCGAGCACTTCGGCCCAACCGCTTATATCGAACGGTGCCGCAATTACTGTCTGCGTACCACCGGCGCCGCGCTATCGCCGCTGAGTGCGTTCCTTCTGCTGCAAGGCGTCGAGACCGTCGCGCTCCGCGTCGAGCGCCATGTCGCAAACGCCCGCCGTGTCGCCGAGGCTTTAGCCAGCGACTCGCGCGTCGCCTGGATTTCTTACGCCGGCTCCCCCGACAGTCCTTATTACGCGTTGGCGCAGAAATATTTGGGCGGACAGGCTTGCTCGCTCCTGACCTTCGGCGTGCGCGGCGACGCCGACGCCGGCGCCCGCTTTTACGACGCGCTCCGTCTGGTAAAGCGGCTGGTCAATCTCGGCGACGCCAAATCGGTCGCCTGCCATCCGGCTTCGACAACCCATCGCCAGATGAATCCGGAGCAGCAGCGCAAGGCCGGCATCACCCCGGAGACGATCCGGCTCAGCGTCGGCATCGAGCATATCGACGACATCCTTGCCGATATCGATCAGGCCCTTTCTGCCGCGGCGCGGCCGCCAACCTCCATCGCGGCGGGCTGAACAACAGTGAGTGACGATTTGCGCAACGGCGATGCGGCCCATCTCCTCATCGGCATCGTCAATAACATGCCGGCTGCCGCCAAAAAGGCGACCGAGGAACAGTTCATGCAGTTGCTCGCCACGGCGGCGGATGAACGTGGCATGCCGATCAGGCTTTTCGTCGTCGAGAACGATCCGAGCCGCGCCGAGGAGACGCTGCACGAGCTGCAACAGCTTCAGCCCGACGCGATCATCGTCACGGGCGACGAGCCACGCCGCAAGTCGATGCTCGATGAGCCGATCTGGCCCGCTCTCGCGCGGCTGGTCGATTGGGCAACCGATCATACCATCGGAACGGTCTGGTCCTGTATGGCGGCGCACGCTGCGGTGCTCCGCCTCGACCATATCGCCCGGGGCCAGATGCCACAAAAGCTTTCCGGCATCTATGAATGCGAGGTCGCGACCGACCATCCGCTGCTCGAGGGGTTACCGGAACGCTGGTCGGTGCCGCATTCGCGCTACAACATGGTCGAGGAACGCGCTCTCGAAAGCGCCGGCTACCGGATCCTCACCCGTTCGCCGCGCATCGGCGCAGACAGCTTCATTAAGCAGGTCGGCGGCAGTCTCTTCCTCTTCCTGCAAGGCCATCCCGAATATGCGCGGGACAGTCTCTTCCGCGAATATCGCCGGGATGTCCGCCGCTACCTGACCGGCGAAGCGGAGACCTACCCGGAAATGCCGGAGAATTATTTCGGCCCCGAGACGGCGCGCGAACTCGCGAAGCTTCGCACCCAAGCCGAGCGCTCGCCCAGCTCGCGCCTGCTCGCCGCGCTCTATGCCGTCTTTACGGCAGCAGCGATTCCGCCTTGCAAGACGCCCGCGGTCAGGCTCTACGCGAATTGGCTCGGCTATCTGGCGCAAGAAAAAGCGCGCCGCCTTGGCGATCTGCCGGCCGCGCTCGAAGAACGGCGCGGCGCGGCGTGAGCGCAACGGTGCTCTTCCCCTCGCCCGCGCAGCGTCGCGATTGGGGCGAGGCCCTTACCGCGTTGCTGGCCGAAGCCGAGCGGCGCGTCGCCGACGGACCGGTGACGCCGCGCTTCGACCGGGCACGCTTTGCCGATGAACTCGCCGCCTTCGACTTCTCGCGGCCCGTGCCGTTCGAGGAGCTGACGGCGTGGACCGTCGCGCAGCTGGGGCATGGCGTCACCCATATGACGCATCCACGCTACCTCGGTCTCTTCAATCCGGCACCGAGCTTCCCGGCGCAATGCGCCGATCGCATCAGCGCGACCTTCAATGCGCAACTGGCCAGCCAAACGACCTCGCCGGTCGCGGTTGCGATCGAAGCGCATGTGATTCGCGCCGTCGCGCATCGCGCCGGCTTGCCCGAGCGATCGGTCGGGCATTTCACCTCCGGCGGCTCGGAGGCCAACGGCACGGCGCTGATCTGTGCGCTAACCCGCGCCGAGCCAGGCTTTGCCGCCAAAGGCACCCGTGCTTTCCGCGGCGCGCCGAGCTTTTATGTCTCGGCGGATTGCCACCTCGCCTGGATGAAGCTTGCCCATATGAGCGGCGTGGGCCGCGAGGCGGTGCATTTCATTCCGACCGACGAGATGGGACGCATGCGCAGCGACGCGCTCGCCGCGGCGATTACCACCGATCGCCGCGCCGGTCGCGTGCCGGTCATGATCGTCGCGACGGCGGGCACGACCGCCGCCGGCGTGATCGATCCGCTGTCGGCTTGCGCGACGGTCGCACAACGCGAAGGGCTTTGGTTCCATGTCGACGCCGCTTGGGGCGGCGGCGCGATCGCCTCGGATCGGCTGCGCCCGCTGCTCGCCGGCATCGAGGCCGCGGATTCGATTACCATCGATGCACATAAATGGTTCGCGACGACGATGGGCAGCGGCATGTTCTTGACCCCCCATGCCGAGGCGCTGGCGAATGCCTTTGCGGTCGCGACGACGTTCATGCCCTCGCAAGCGGCCGATCTCGATCCCTATATGACGAGCGCGCAGTGGTCGCGCCGCTTCATAGGATTGAGGCTATTCCTCTCGCTCGCTGCCGGCGGCTGGGCGGCGCATGCCGCGCATGTCGAGCATTCCGTCGATCGGGCGCAGGAGTTGGCGGCACGGGCCAGCACGTATGGCTGGAGCGTCGTCAATGAGCCGAGGCTCGCAGTCGTTTGCATGACGCCGCCGCCCGGATCGCCACCGGTCCGCGAGATCGTCGCGCAGTTGCTCAACCGCGGCAGCGCCTGGCTCTCCGTCGCGAAATTCGCGGACCGCGACGTCGTGCGCGCCTGCGTGACCCATGGCGAGACGTCGAGCGCCGATATCGCCGTCGCGATCGACGCGCTGGAAGAGGTGCGCCTTGGTCTTCTCGGCCGCGCCAAGCCGGGGGAGCCGCCCCCTGCCTGATACCCTCGCGAAGCTACCCGCCGCACAAGAGAAAAGTCGCGGCCTCGTGGCGTTGTTCGCGCGCATCGCGCGCGGCAGCCACACGGTGATCCTGCCGATCAACAAGGACGCGGAAGCCGGTGATGAGGCGTTGCCGGTATTCTATTGCGTTCATTCGCTGTCGGGCGCCGGCGGCACCGATTTCATCCACCTCGCCGAGCGCATGCCGGATATCCGCTTCTTTGGCATCCAGGCGCCGCCGGCGATGTTCGAGGACAAGAGCTTCGGCGGCTCGGTCGAAGGGCTCGCCGAATTCTACGCCGATGCGCTGATCCGCTTTCAGCCGCAGGGCTGCTTCTTCCTCGGCGGTTGGTCCGCCGGTGTCATCATCGGCCTCGAGGTCGCGGAGAAGCTGAGTGCGCGCGGCCGCCTCGTCAGTCTCTTCGCCGCAATCGACGCAACGCCTGAGAATACCCGGCTCGGCCTGCCGTCTTGGCATCCGCTCTATCTCGGCGAATGGGCGATCAACTCGGTGAGCTGGGTGATCAACGACGTGATCTTCGGCCAGGACTCGCTACGCGCGCTAATGAAGCGCGGCGTCACCCGCGCGATGCTGCAGATGCGGCCGAATTGGCGCGGCAGCAAGGATGGGGGCGCCGAGACGCTCGACGCCTTCATGGACGTCTCGCGCTATTCCGCGGCCGACAAAGCCTTCATGACGCGGCTTTACGCGGCACTCTTTGCGTACAAGCCCAAGCCTTATGCCGGAACGGTGGTCGCCTACGAGGCGACAAAGAAGCCGCTCCTCCGCCTGCCGCAGATCGGCCGCGTGTGGCGCGCCCTCGCGCCGGGCGCGACCGTCGTGAAAGTGAAAGGCACGCATCTCAGCGTGCTGAGACCGGGCGATGTCGATCCGCTGGCCCGCGACCTCGCAGCGCGCATCATCGCGATCTGGGGGCTGAGACTCACCGAGCCGGCGAACGCAAAGCCTATCCCCGCGGCGGAAGATCAAGCGCGAAAGCGCGAGCCCGCCTAGCGTCGGGTCTTTATTCTTCAACCGGCGGGGCCGCGATCTCGATCATCCGCGCCATCGCCTCGATCGCCGCCCACGCGGTTTCATCCGCCATCATATCCGTCGCCCAGACCCAGGCGGCGTAAACCAGATCGCGCTCGTCCTTGGGGTCCACTTCTGCCGCCAGCTTGGCGGCAGCAGCGAGGTCGTGGCGCTGATCGTCGTCATAGTTGAAATCGACGATCCACCCCGAGCCGGCCGGACTGCCGAAGCGGTAGCGGTCGATGGCAGCAACACCCGACACCCAAACCGAGATATCGCCGAGCGCATCGCCGCCGCGCGACTTCGCGCCGAGGATCTCGATCCCATCGAGTGACAGTTTGCCGAGCTCTGCGCCAAAGGTGATCGCTGCCACGGCTTGAGCGGCAGCGCGAAGCGCGGCCATTTGCGAAACGGTGTGCACGAAACCCCCGAACTTCCCCGTCGAACCTCTATAAAAGGGGCGAGGGTCCGCGCTCAATGCGTCATCGCGTCATCGCGCAAGAAACATCAACGATGATGCAATTCGGCAACAGCATCGCCGCTCGATGCCTTGAGCTCTGCCGTAGCAAGCGATGACGAAGGCTTTGTTTGCTTGGTCTTCTGCGGTGTCGAGCAGCGTTGCGCAACGGCGGCGGTAGTATCGTCGCTCGTCTTCGCCATGAGACACTCGTTCATTGCTTTAGTCCGTATCCACGTGACACCGTTGCGCTGGCACGAATCGCTGCGCGCGGACTCGCCAAGGGAATTGTGCGACGGAATCAATCCGGCCGCGGTGCGTGCGAAAGGCCCAACGCGCCACATGCGATGTATCGCAGCCAGACAGGCGCGCGGGCGGACGAATCGAAATCCCGATACGCGTCCGCGGCAACGATCTGGCGATGGGAAGCCATTCGTAGTATGTGTCTTTGCACCCGCGATATAAAGAGTTCCACGATGATGCTTCGCTCAATCCTATTGCTGGGTTACGCCGTGCTTCTAGTCGGCTGCCAGAACGCACCCGCGCGCGGCCCGGTGATCAACAGCGGCAGCTACGACTGGACCGATCAGGTGCGCGACGCGCGCGGTTTCCCCCTGCCGGGCTGGGGATCGGTGATCATGCCCGGCGGCGACGCCGGATCGCGCTGAGCACCAGCATCGCGGCGCCTCACGGCTTGATGCTGCGCAGCCAGTTGAGCGCCGGCGTGAGATGCTGGGCGAGGAAATAGAAGCTCGCGACCAGCGCCGTGAGGTTCATCACCGTATATTCCGCTTGGCGCACGAGCTTTTCCGTGCGCTCGACCACCTCGGCATCGTACTCGCCGATGGCGCGTAGCGTGCGATAGAGCAGCCCGCGCCGCCGCGGCCGCACGCGGCCACGGCCGACAAACCAGAAGCGGATGAAGCCGCGGATGAGCGCGCCGATGACATAGCCGGCCGCGATGAGACCGCCGTAATAGAGGAGTTGCTGCCAATCATGCGCGTCCTGCGGCCGGAGCGGCTCGCCGTAGAGCGACCAGGTCAGCAGCGACATCTCGCTCAAGGAAGCAACGGCCAAAAGCAATGCGCCGCCGATGACGCGCAACACGCCGTGTTCGCGCATGCCCCGGCGCAGGAAACCGGCGCAAAAGGGGATGAGAATCGATGCCGCGAGCAGGATAGCGAGGCTGGCGTCGAGCACCACCACCGCGAAATGCGCCAGCGCGATGCCGATGAAGCCGGCGGCGATCGCCCATTCGTCGGAAATGCTCGGAAAATGCAGCGATGTCGCCACCGCCGTGGCCGGCGCAGCTTCTTCGGCCACCTCGGTCTCGAAAGCCGCTTGCTTTTCAAGCACCACGACGCGCCGTGTCAGAAGCAGGATGTGCGCGATCAGCGGTTGGATGAGAGTGAGATCGGCGCCGCACAGCCGGCAATGGCTCGTGTGCTCGTCAATATCCTCGCCACAATAGGGACAATTCAGCATCGCGCCATGCCATCGCGCCGCGACCGTCAGGGGATAGCGGCGCGGGGCCTCCTCCGCCGCTCTTATATCACGAAACCGGTTTCGGACACGCGTTAGAGCGCGCGGATCGTCGGCAGGACCTCGGTCGCCAGGAGCTCGATCGACCGCGAAACTTTTGTGTCAGGCAAGCCGCCGATATCGATCTGTGCGAGGAAACGGTCGTGGCCGAAGAGGCCGCGCTCATAACCGAACTTGTCGACGACTTCTTGCGGGCTGCCGATGAAAATCGGCCCCTGTGGCGCGGCACGAGTCTCGAAGACGTCGCGCGGCACCTCGCGCGAAAAATAGGGCCGCGCCGCGTGCGATGAGAAATAAGCGCGATAATGGGGATAGAACTCGTCGCGCGCGGTTTGCGAATCCGGCGCGACGTAAAGATGGGTCGCGACGGCGACCCGCCGGTTCTTCGGATCGTGGCCGGCTGCCTCATACCGCTGGCGATACTCCGCGATCTGGCCGGCGAAATTTGCCGGCGGCTGCGAGATATTGGCCAGCACGATCGGCAGGCCATGATCGGCGGCGCGGCGCGCGCTGTCCGCGGTACCGCCGACGCCGAGCCAGATTGGCAGCTCGTTCAGGGGCCGCGGCGAAATCTCCGCGTCTCGCAAGGCCGGCCGGAAGCGGCCTTCCCACGTGACATGCTCGCTCTTGTCGAGCTGCAACAACAGCTCGAGCTTTTCGGCAAAGAGCGCATCGTAATCGTCCATCGTCGCGCCGAAGAGCGGAAAGGATTCGACATAGGCGCCGCGGCCGGCAATGAGCTCGGCACGCCCGCGCGAGAGCAGATCGACGGTCGCGAAATCCTGATAGACGCGAACCGGATCGAGCGTCGAAAGGACGGTAACGGCGCTGGTGAGGCGGATGCGGTGGGTGATGCTCGCGATCGCGGCCATCACCACCGCGGGCGAGGCGATCGCGACATCGAGACGATGGTGCTCGCCGACGCCGAAGACATCGAGCCCCGCTTCATCGGCGAGCTTTGCCGCGGCAAGAATCCCGGCGTAGCGTTCCCGCACATTGGCGACGCGCCCGGTATGCGGATCGGGTGTAATATCGCCGAAAGTATAGAGCCCCAGTTCCATCGCTTCCCCGCCCGCGCCATCGAACCATCATTGCCCGCCGCCGTCATTTACGGTGGCCGGGAATGTTACGCAATCTTAACCGCACCCTCATACTCTTAGCAGAGTCCACCACCGCAGCTTCGACATTGCCGATCGATCGGGAACTCGATGAATATCGTGACCGCCGCCGAGCTTGAGCAAATTCTGCTGAAGCAATTCCGCCGCTTCGAGGGCTGCCAAACGGTCGAGCAAGTGACCGTGATTGCGCGACGCGGGGGCGATTGGATTATCGGCCCGATCCGGCGCGGCCTGACCGACCTCACGCTGGCGCGGCACGGTGCACAGATGCTCGAGCAGCGCTATCGCAATCTCTACGCGGTCACAAGCGACTCCTGATTCGCCGCCGGCTTCCGGCCAGATCAGCGCGACGGGTTCTGCTCGGCGGCACAGTCGCGCCTTGGGAAAGCCGACAATGCGGCGCGCAAACGAAAAGGCGGGTCCTTTTATGGGAGCCGCCTCAGACGCGCTCTTCTGTCACGATAAAGGCGAGAGCTCAACGCTCCCAGATCGGCTTGCCGAGATCGACCGCCGACGGCGAGGTCACTGCGCCTGCAACGGCACCGGCGCCGGCACCGATCGCAGCACCTATCAAGGGCGCACCGACCATTGCCCCGATCACCGCGCCACTCGCCGCGCCGATTCCGGCGCCGGAGAGACCGCGATCGCCGACGGACTCGCCACAACCCGAAAGCGCGAGCGCCGCGACGACGAGCGTGAGCGAGAAGCCAAAGCCTTTGTTCATGCTGGGTATCCCCCGTTTGCGTAAGCCGACCCGACGACCGTGTCGGGTGCCCCGACGGTCTTGCGTAATTGTGTCGGAATTCAGGTCGCGGCCGCGATAATACATAGAAGAAATTTCCGAAATAAAAGGCGGTCATAGAGCTCGACTCACATTCTTGGTGAAGAGAGCCGACAAATCGTCAACAACTCATGCAGCGTTTATTGAGGAAACGGCACAACACTCGTTTGCATCGGAGGCATCTCTGGCGCGTTTTAACCTCCTGTTAATTTGTGAGTACTCAAACTGGTCCCGGGTTAAAACCGAGGAGGCAACCCAAATGAGCATCTTCCGCAAGCTGTTCAGCGACGAGTCCGGCGCGACCGCCATCGAATACGGTCTGATCGCCGCGCTCATCGCCGTCGCGATCATCGGCGGCGCAACGTCGGTCGGCACCAATTTGGGCTCGACCTTCACCACTGTCGCCGGCAAGCTCTAAGCATCTTTCTGCTTCTGGACCGGAAGGCGCGCTCGCGTCGCGGCGAGCCGGCCTGAGGGTCAAGAAATTTAGGGTGACGACGAGGTCCCGCACCGAAAGGGCGGGACCTCTTTCTTTTGCGGCCTGGCGGTCGTCGCGGGCCTGCAGCGTGCGATGAGCCGCCTGCAATGCGGTGTTAACCGATCGTATCTAAAAATCGAGTTTTCGACGAACGTCCCTCGCAAACGGGGGACAACCGGCCTCGACTGGCGGATGAAGATGATTAATGTCGGCTCCAGCGCTGCCGGACCAGCCGCGAACGCGCCGCGTTCACCGCTGCGCGTGGCCGTTCTCCTCTGCAGCCTGTGCAGCCTTTACGGCTGGTTGACCACGGCCAGCGAATTTGCGGCGGACCCGTTCCAGGACTGGGCGGTATTTCACGCGGCAGCGACCGGATACTTCCGGTTCGGCGATTGGTCCGCGATCTTTGCAAATTGGTCCCTGCCCGACCATCCATGGCTCTACCCTCCATCCTTTCTCTTGCTGCTGTTGCCGTTTGGGACGATCGGATTCGGCGCCGGCTGCTCGATCTTTCTCGTGCTCACGTTTCTTTGCATGATCGCGGTGATCTGGCGCTTCGCCGGCGAGCGACGCTGGTTGTGCACCCTCGCGCTGATCCTCAGTCCGGCGACGATGGTGAATGTCTATCTCGGTCAGAACGCGTTCCTGTCCGGCGCGCTTTTCTTCGGCGGCGCGCTCGCCTTGAGGACGCGGCCGGTCCTCGCCGGCATGCTGTTCGGCCTGCTGGCATACAAACCGCAGATCGCGCTGCTGGTCCCTGTCGCTCTCATCGCCGCGCGGCAGTGGAAAGCGCTCGGGGCCGCGACGGTAACCGCGCTGCTCGTCGCCATCCTCAGCGCCCTCGTGTTCGGGGCGAGCGCATGGCAATCCTGGCTCGGGATGGTCACGGGCACCGAGGCCTCTTCGCTCGCGATCGGCCGCCTCCACGGCGGCAGCGTTTTCACCTGTGCGATCCTATTCGGCGCCGCGCCGTCCCTCGCCAATGCTTTACAGCTTGCGGCGACGCTGCTTGCCGCTGCGTGTGTCTATGCGAGCTACCGTCGGCCCATGCCCGAATTCATGCGTGTCGCCACGCTCGCTGCGGCAACCATTCTTGGCGCGCCGCATGTCACAGGGTATGACGCGATCCTGACGGCGTTCGCCGCCGCGTTGCTGTTCGCGGAAGGTATGAAACGCGGCTTCCGTCCGGGCGAATTGCCGATCGCCTGGATCGTATGGGCGAGCCCGCTCTTCGGCCTACCGATGTCCCATCCGGTCGCGCGCCTCATGCCGCTTCTCGTCGCACTCTTCATCGCGGCGATCTTCGCGCGCAGCCGCGCCTACGGCGATGCCGGGTCACATGAGGTTTCACGCGGCGATCCGGCATTTGGCGACCGGCTGAGCGCCCGACCGGCTTCGACAAGTGTCGCTTCGCCAGAATGACCGGCCCTCGTCTTTAGCGATTCTCCTGCCATCCGGCGGCAAACTCGATACCAGCGGCGTCGCGGTGACGAAGATTGCGCTTCTCGATCTCCGCCAAAATCTCGCGCAGAGGATCAGCTCGATTCCGACGACAGATCGGTATCGCTGATCGGCAGTGTGCGAATGCGCTTGCCGGTCGCGGCGAAGATCGCGTTCACCACCGCGCCCGCGATAGGCGGGGTCGCTGGTTCGCCAGCGCCGCCCCATTTGGCACCGCCGCTTGGCATGAGAAAGACGTCGATCTTCGGCGCCTGGGCCAGGCGCACCATGCGGTAGGTGTCGAAATTGCCTTGCACCGCCGCACCGTTCTTCACCTCGATCTTGCCATAGAGCGCGGCGCTGAGATTGAAGATGACGGAGCCTTCGGCCTGCTCCGCGATGCTGAGCGGGTTGACTTGATAGCGCGTATCGAGTGCGACGGTGACGCGGTCGACATGGACATCGCCCTTCGCGCTCACGGTCACTTCGGCGACTTGCGCGCAGAGGCTGTCCGTGTCGGTGCAGATTGCCATGCCGCGGCCTTTGCCTTTCGGCAACGGCTTGCCCCAATCGCTTTTCTCGGCCGCGGCATCGAGGACTTTGATCCAGTCCGGCTTGCCGGCGAGCAGCTTGCGGCGGAATTGATAGGGATCCTGGCCCGCGGCGACGGCCAGCTCGTCGAGGAAGCTTTCGATGGCGAAGACGTTCTGATTCGCGCCGGGCGCGCGCCAGAACCACACCGGCAGATGTGTGTTCTTGATGATCGCATCGACGCGCGTATTCGGAATGGTGTAGCCGATATCGGCAAGCCCGGCGACGGATTGCGGCTCCGGTCCCTTCGCCGGCGACGGACGGCCGACCGAGTTGAGGATCGACGACGTGACCGCGCGGATCGACAACGCCGTCGGCATGCCGTCGCTGCCGAGTGCCGCGCGGAAGCGCACCACCGCATGCGGGCGGAATTTGTCCTGCCGCGTGTCTTCTTCGCGCGACCAGATCAGCTTCACCGGCTTCTGCACGACCTGGGCGATTTTGATCGCCTGGATCACCTCGTCGGCCGCGTCGCGCCGGCCGAAGCCGCCGCCAACAAAGCCATTATGGACATAGACGTTCTCTGCCTCCATGCCCGCCGCTTTCGCCGCGGCCTCGGTTGTATCGAGCGCATCTTGCGTACCGACCCAGACGTCGAGCCGATCCGCCTGCAAATGCACCGTCGCGTTCATCGGCTCCATCGGCGAATGCGAGAGGTACGGCGTTTCATAAATCGCCTCGTGGACCTTGGCATCGCCCGACAGCGCCTTGTCGACATCGCCTTTGCTGCTCGCGACCAACGCCTCGCCGTCGAGCGCGGCACGAAATTCCTTCGACAGTTGCGCGCTGTCGACCGTGCCGGCAGCGCCGACATCCCATTCCGGTTGCAGCTTCGCGAGCGCCTGGCGGGCGCGCCACCACGAGCCGTCGGCGACGACCGCGACGGCGTTGTCGAGCTTCACCACGAGCGGATTGCCCGGCATGCCGGCGACGGCCGACGCATCGACGCTCTTCAGCTTGCCGCCCTGCACCGGGCATTGGACGATGGCCGCGAAGACCATGCCCGGCACCTGCGCATCCATCCCGTATTTGCCCGAGCCGTCAATCTTGTGGACGACATCGACGCGCGGCATCGGCTTGCCGGCAAACGTCCATGTATCCGGCGATTTGATCGCGGGCTCTTTGTCGAGCTTGACCTTCGCCGCCTCGGCCGCGACTTCGCTGTATTTCAGCGTGCGACCGCTGGGGCCGTGGGTGACGACGCTGTTGGCCGACGCACACTCGCCAGCGGGCACGCCCCAGTTCGTCGCCGCTGCCTGGATCAACCGTGCGCGCGCACTGGCACCGACCTGCTGCATCTTTGGTTGCGAGGCACGAACCGAACGGCTGCCGTTCGAGTTCATGTCGCCGTAGACTTTTTTCTCGCGAAGATTGCGATTGGGCGAGGCGTATTCGATGCGCACCTTCGACCAATCGGCCTGGAGCTCCTCGTTGATGATCATCGGCAGCGCCGTCATGCTGCCTTGGCCCATTTCCGAGCGCTGGTAGCGGATGAGCACGGAATCGTCCGGCTCGATCGCGATCCAAGCGTCGATCTCGTTGGGGTTATGGCTGTTGTCATCGTTCCAGGGCTGCGCGGCGACCGTCACGGCGTTGGCCAGATGCGGCAGCGCGCTGATGCCGATGACGAAGCCGCCGGCGGCGGTGACGCCGGTGACGAGGAAACGGCGGCGGGAAAGAACAGGTGTCTGATTTCCGTCCATGATCGCTCTCCCTTAGGCCTTCATCAGGTCGGCTGCGCGATGGATCGCGCGGCGGAGACGCTCATAGGTGCCGCAGCGGCAGATATTCGTGATGTTGGCGTCG
>DASXCX010000231.1:0-18615 GCA_036490955.1 Allostellaceae bacterium
TCGGCCAGGAACGTCGCCCACGGATCTTCGATGTCCTCGTAGAGACCGCGCGAATCGAATTGTATCGACAGGCCCCAAAACCCGTTGGGCGGCAACCCGATGAATCCGTGCGGTCGGCGCTGCGGCACGAGAAGCGCGTCGCCGGCGTTCATGACCGCGTGTTTATCACCTGTCGTACGGGCGCTTCCCTCAACGATGAGGATCATGGAAGGCACCGGATGCACGTGCGGGGTGAGTTCCTCGCCGGCTTCGAGACGTACCCAGGCCATCGATATCCGGTTATCCTTCGGCAGAAACTCCGCGAGGCTACTATTTTTTGTAAAGTCTTTGACGTGGCCCAACCAATGCTCGACGCCGTTAACCATGATGGTCCTCATGGACGGCACATCGTCTCGCTTAATGAGCTCGACCTCGCGAGCTTCTCCAAGCAATTTCAACAACTTAGCCTCCCCCCACGCCATAACTAGATGAAAGATTGACGCTTTATTAAGGAACCGTCAATGATATAGATCAAGCTGACAGTGCTGCCATTAATCCTTCATTCCCGTACCGGTAGATCATGCACCATATTAGTGTCAAAAATGCGTGATCGATACACGATATTAGTGTTTCCATCGGCGCAGCGCGATTGCGATCGCCCTTCTGCGCGATCAGGCGATAGCGCAGAAGCGCGAAGATCGGACAAGCCCTAGGCTCGGAGCGGAGAGAGGCCCAAGCACGCTGCGATGCTCAATGCCCGGCTCTGACCTCGTTCAAAAAATTGTGAAACGCGGTCAGCACTTTGTCGCCGCCGGGCGTGTCCTTCACCCAATCGGCTGTGACCGGAGCGACGATCTTCTGCCATTGCGCCGTCGCGGCGGCGGTCGGCGCGACGACTTCCTGCTTGGGATCGGCTTGGGCCCGCTCGCGCGCCTCATCGGCGACGTCGTCCCAAGCGGCGCCGAGCGTGCGGCTCATCGCTTCGCCGGAGTTCTCGTCGAGGATTTTGCGCGCCGCCGGCGACAGCGCGTCGTATCGCTTCTTTGAAATGAAGACCATGCCGACCGAAGCACCGAGTTCTGTTGTGTAGTGATAGCTCGTCACCTCGGCGAGCTTGTACGGCTGGAACGCCGTCCACGAGATCACCGTACCATCGACCGTGCCGCGCTGCAGCCCGGTATAGAGATCGGGCAGCGGCAGCGAGCTCGGCGAGCCGCCGAGCAAAGCGACGAATTCGGCCGCCGGCTTCGAGGCGACCTTCAGCCTTAGTCCCGCGAGCGTGTCGATCGATTTCGGCGGCTTGGCCAGATGCACCGCGGCCTGCGGATAGACCGTCGTCATCAGCGGCACGACGTCCTTGAACTCGGCATCGAGCAAGCCGCTCTTATAGAGCCGCCAAAAAGCCGCCGAGGCATCCACCGAATTCTGCGCTTGGAACGGCAAGGCCGCGAACGCGGCGAGCTGGAAAGTGCCAGGGAGGTTGGCGAAGCCGCCCCACGCGATTTGCACGACATCGTCGAGCACGCGCGTATAGAAATTCGTCGGATTGACGATGCTCATGCCGTCGCGGACGTCGAGATGGAGCACGCCCTTGCCGACCTCGTTGATGTGCTCGGCCCAAGGATGAAATACGCGTACCGCGACATGCGTGCCGGTCGGCCCGTCGGTGGCGAAGATCAGCGTCGTCTCCTCGGCCCGCGCCGCGGACGCCAGGCATGCCGCGAGCGCCACGCCCAACGCCGTCATTCTCCGCTTCATCACCTATCCTGCTTGCCGCCGCCGACGATCGGGCCACTATGGACCGGTATCGAAAGGCGAAAAAGCCCGCGCGGCGCGGCCCCGCCGAATGTGCAAAGCGGCGAATTCACGCTAGTCTTCCCGCGTTGTCCTTCCCACCCATCCTCATCCGATGACGGCCCTCCCCGCCAGCGCGGCTCCTTCGCGTCATGCGATGGTGATCGCCAGCATCGTCTCCTGCGCTTTCTTCATGGAAGCGTTCGACAGCACCGTCATCGTCACGGCGCTGCCGCAAATGGCGCAGAGTTTTGGCGAGACCTCGGTGCGGCTCAGCCTCGGCATCAGCGTCTACATGCTGACCCTCGCCGTCGTCATCCCGGCGAGCGGCTGGGTCGCCGACCGCTTCGGCCCGCGGCGCGTCTTCTGCGGCGCGATCGCGATCTTCACCCTCTCCTCGATGCTGTGCGGCGCGAGCCATGGTCTTTGGGAATTCGTCGCCGCGCGAATCCTGCAAGGCATCGGCGGCTCGATGATGTCGCCGGTCGGCCGCATCCTGGTGCTGCGCATGACCGAGAAGTCGCAGCTCGTGCGGGTGATGAATTTCATCACCGTGCCGGGCTTGATCGGCCCGGTCCTCGGCCCGCCGCTCGGCGGCTTCCTCACGACCTACGCGTCGTGGCGCTGGATCTTCTACATCAACGTGCCGATCGGCATCCTCGGCATCGCGATGGCGGCGATCTATATCCGCAACATCGAGCCGGCGCCGCGCCGCCCGTTCGATCTCGGCGGATTCGTCCTCAACGGCGCGGCGATGGCGAGCTTGATGTTCGGCCTCGACCTGATCGCCGGCCCCGGCTCCAATTGGCGCGTCGCGGGGATGATGATCCTCGGCGGCGCGGCCCTCGGCGTCTTGGCCGGACGCCATGCGCTGCGCGTCGAGCACCCGCTGGTCGATGTCCGCGCGCTGAAGGTCAAGACCTACGCCGTGGTGAATTCGGGCGGCTCGATGTTCCGCATGTCGATGTCGGCGCCGACCTTTCTTTTGCCGCTGCTCTTCCAGATCGGTCTCGGCATGAGCGCCTTCGCCTCCGGCCTGCTGATCCTGGCGCATGCGACCGGCGATATCGGCATCAAGGTCATCACCACACGGACGCTCAAGCGCTTCGGCTTCCGCACGGTGCTGATCGGCAGCGCGCTCGCCTTCACGGCGTTCATCATCGCCTGCTCGACGTTCACGAGCGCGACGCCGGCGATCCTCATCCTCGCCGTGCTGCTCGTCGGCGGCTCGGTGCGCTCGCTGCAGATGACGTCGCTCGGCTCGCTGCAATTCTCCGACATTCCGCCGAACGAGATCACCGGCGCCGCGACGCTGTCGGGGGTCAACCAGCAATTGATGCGCTCTTTCGGCATCGCCATGGCAGCCGTCGCGGTCAACGTCGCCGTTGCGTTGCGCGGCGGAACGCCCGGCGTCGCGACGCTGATCGACTTCCGCACGGCGCTGCTCGTCACCGCCGCGGTCGCCCTTTGCTCGGTGCTCTGGTATCTGCCGCTCGCGAAGAATGTCGGCGACCACGTCAGCGGACGGCGCTACGGCTAGACGCTACGCGGCGGGGCGCTGACTTGCCCAATCGACGAGATCGACTTCGGTGCGCGCGCCGACGATACGATCGATCTCCTTGCCGTGCAGAACGAGAATCATTGTCGGAATGCTGCTGACGCCGAAGCGCTGCGCCAGATCGGGATTCTCGTCGATGTTCACCTTGGCGAGGCGTATGCCGGGCTCGAGCCGTTGCGCGGCACGCGCGAAGGCCGGCGCCATCGCCCGGCACGGCCCGCACCATTCCGCCCAGAAATCGATGAGCAAAGGTACATCGCTTTTTTCGGCATGACGGGCGAAGCGCGCACTATCGAGCGCCAGCGGCCCGCCTGCGAAAAGCGGCTGGTGGCATTGGCCGCATTTCCCGCCGGCCGACAGTTTAACCGTGGGAACGCGGTTGATCGTGTCGCAATGGGGGCAGACGATATGGAGGGAATCGCTCATCGCTTGGCGCCATCAATTGCCGATCTCCCCTGCTACATGGTGAGTCGGCGCCGATTAATCCAGACGGGCATGCCGCCTCGATGCGCGACCATGTCAGCGTGCGGCGCTACGGCCGAAAGACGATCCCGATCGTCAACGATATCGGTTGCGGCGGCGGCGGGAGAGGCACGCTCGCCCGCACCGTGTCGAGCGCGCTTTGGTCAAGCAGCGGCTGGCCGCTGCTGGTCACGATGCGAAGGCTGGCCCCGTCGATCTGACCGTCGGCCAGAATGTCGAAGCCCACCGTCGCCGTGCCGGCGAGCCCGGCTTTGCGCGCCTCAGCCGGATAAAGCAGGTTCGCCTCGATGCGTTTCGAAAGCTGGTTATTCACGTAGTCTTGAAGCAGCGCACGCTCGAGCTCTTCTTGCGTCAGGCGTCGCGCCTCTTGGTGCTCTCGGGCTCCCGTCACGTCGAGTCGGAGCCCTGGCTTGGGCTGCGACCGCGGCGCAATCGGTGAAACTTTCCGAGGCGGCACCGCCGGCTTCTCGGGCGGCGCGGCGGGCAGCACGGCGGCGGGCTGAACCTCGGGCGGCGGTGGCGGCAGAGCCGGCTGCGGTTTTTCCGCTTCCGGCTGCGGCGCCGGCGATGGCAGTTCGACCGGCGGGTTATCCTCTTTTGGCTGCGCCTTGGTCTCTTGCACCTCCTCGCGACGCTTTGCCTATCGTCGACGACGCCTTCCAGATGGAGGAGCAGCGGTTGCGACGTCGGCGTGACCGAGCGAAGCGGCATGAAGAGCGCGATCAGCACCGCGGCATGCACGAGAAGCGATGCGGCGAAGGCGGAAGAGTTTCTGAGCCCGGACTCCCGATCCATCTACCCGCGCATCAGAAGGTCAAACCCGCCTGGAGCAGCGCCCTCGTCCCACGGTTGAAGAATTGCGCGCCGTTCGTTCCGCCATAGGAGTGAACGAGCACGGCCTTCAAGAGGATGATGCGGCCCGGCTGATATTCATAGGTCCCGTAATAGCCGACGCCAATATCGTTGAGCTGGGTATAGGGGCGCTGGACCGTCGTGAAGCCGGGATGCGAGAGCCACACGCCGCCGGTATCGGTGAAGAGCCCGACCGAGTGGCGGTAGGCCATGAAATCCGGCAACGCGTATTTGAGCGTCGGCGTCGCGATATAGCCGCTATCGCCGTTCAAATCTTCGTCGTAGGAGCGAATGCCGTAAGCGCCGGTGAGGCCGAGCTGTTGGTAGGGATCGAGATTGCCGGTGAGCGCGACTTGGGCACGCAGATTGAACTCGAAGCTCAGCCGGTCGAAGAGCGCCATCGTGCCGTCGAACGACCCGTTGATCTTGGTGAAATCGCCCGCGGTATTCGGTCCCGCGACATTGAAGGCGTTTTGAGTCGAATTCGCGAAGACGAGATCGCCTTCGGTGATCGAGAGCGCGGAATTCGTCGTCAGCGGCAGGTCCCAAATCGCGCCGGCGGTCACGGCCGTGACCCCGACGGTTCCCGTGTCGCTGCTGCGATTGGAAATCGAGGTCCCCAGCACCTTGTCGTTGAGAATGCTGTGGGTGTAGTTGCCCGAGATCGTGATGGTCTCGGCGATCTGCCGGACCAGCGGATAGCTCAACGTCGCGGTCACCGCGTCGGCGATGCCGGTGGCATGCACGGCCCGGAAGATGCCGCCGAGATCGTAGCTCGTCCGGTAGGCGCCGATTTCGGCGCGCAGCCCGTCGCTGCCGATGGGAAAGGAATAAGCGACCCGCCCATTCCACAGATTGGTATCGTGCGTGACGAGGCCCGATACCGACAACCGGTCGCCGAAGCCGAGCGGCGAATTGAGGTTGACGCCGCCGCTGAAGCGGACGCGGCCGGTGAACGGCGATCCGTAATTGTCGGCGAGCGCATAGCCGTCGATGCGGCGCGCCTCCGGCACCTGGAACAGAAAATCCGACGTCTCGGGCTGGCGGCCCGCGCTCATCACGCTGCGCGGCGTCCCGGCGCCCGGCAAGTCGGAGATCAGCAGCATCGCGCGCTCGAGCGTATCGCTGGTGATGTAGGGCGAGCCGGCGGTCGCGCTCGCGACCGTGCTTTGCAGCCGGTCCGTATTGACCAGCGAATTGTTCTCGATCTTGATGTCGCCGTATTTGCCGGGAATGACGGTGAAGTGCAGCGTGCCGCCGCGCGCGTCTTGCGCCGGTACATAAGCCGTCGCCACCAGATAACCGGCCGCGCGGTAAAGATTGCTGACCTTGTCGGCCGCTTCGTGGATTTGCCCGATGCCGAGGTCGCGGCCTTCATAGGGCGCGAGTATCGCGCGCAGGGCGGCCGCATCGACCAGCATCGGCCCGTCGACGACGATGCTGTTCACATGCAACGTCTGATTGCCGGGCAAGGTGAATTGCGGCTCGGTGACTTGCGGCAGAACCGGGACCGGCTGGGGATTGGTCACCGGCGCGTTCTGGCGCGTCTGATCGACCCCGCGCGCCGCCGAGCCCGCGTTGACCGGAGCTTGCGGCGCCTGTGCCCAGGCAGGCGCTGCCAAACCCAGCAGCAGCATGGCGCTGCCGCAGCCGATAACGATCCGTGACTTCATGATTCACCCCTAAAGCGCTTGCCGCCCCTGACGATCTGGTTCAGTTCGACTTCTTCTTGGAATCGTCGTCGTTCCCGTTGTCCCCACCGCCACCGCCGCTGTTGAAATTCTGGCCGTTGACGTTGATGTTGCCGATCGTGGCGCTGCCGCTGTCGTCCGTCTGACCGCCGTCTTGTCCATTGCCGCCAGCCGCGGGGCTGATCTGGCTCATGATATCGGCGAGCAATCCGCTATCGCCGCCGTTTCGGCCATTTTCGCCAGAAGAAAAATTGGTGTTCGTGTTGGCGAAGGCCGTGTTGACGGCGTTACCCGACTGCGAACCGAATTGCTGCGACTGGCTCGCTTGCTGCGCCTGTCTTGCGGCGGATACCTGTTGCGCCGTCGCTTTTTGCGTCTGGCTCTGTCCCTGAGCGCGCGCGTCCGCGGCTTCGTCCGCCGGCGATTCTGGCGGCGGCGGCGCGCCTTCGGTCGCGGAGGGATCGATCGCGCTGATGGCGGTTATTCCTGGGAAACTGCCACCCCCGCCGACGGGGTTGGCTTGGCCGGTCGTCAACGGATTGAAGGCATCGCCGCTATAGGAGCCCCCGTTATCCGCGCCGACGAAAGCGCCGACGAAAGCGACGCCACCCGTCACTGAGCCCAGCGCGGTCGAGTTGGTGATGGTGCCATTGTTGAAGCCGGCCACTCCCCCAATCCCGAAAGTTCCCGAGCCGAGGCCGGTCACGCTGCCGGTGAAGACCGAATTGCTGATGCTGCTGCTGTCGTCATTATTGCCGACCAGCCCGCTGACGCCGCCGATGGTGACGCCGCTGGGCGCGCCCTCGGTGCTGGCGATGACTTTGCCGCTGAACGTGGAGTTGCTGATGGTGCTGCCGTTTTCGTTGTTGCCGGCCAGCCCGCCCACACCCATGCCGGCTTGGCCGCTGAGTTGGACAAGGTTGGGGCTCGTGTTGGTCACGCGCACGGTTCCGGTGGCGGAAGAGTTCGTGATGAGACCGCCGAAATTATTGTCGCCGACCAACCCGCCGACATCCGTAAAGAAGTTGTTCGCCGTGACGTTCGCGTTGGACGTAGATCCGTCGACGGTGCCGAAATTCTCGCCAACCAACCCGCCGATATCGGAGGCTAGCGTGACGCTGGTTCCGATGGTCAGCGCGTTGACGGTGACGCTGCCGTTGGAGACGGAATTGAGGATGGGGCCGGCGTTCAGGCCCACCAATCCGCCGATATCGCTCTGGTCGGCGGTGATGGCGAGGTTGGTGTAAGCGTTGGCGATCAGCCCGACATTGACACCCGCGATTCCGCCGACGTCGTTCTCGCCCGCGATCGTTCCGGTCACGAATACATTCGTGATATTGCCCGAGGAAACCCCCGCGATCCCCGCGGCCAAGACGCCTTGGTGGAACTGACTCGAGCTGACGATATTCACGTTCGTCACGCCGAGATTGCTGATGAGGCTTCCCGACTCGGTGCTTCCGACCAGCGCATCGGCAAGCGCGTTGCCGGCAGAGACGGCACCATCCGTATCATAGATCGCCAAATTCTTGATGCTGTGGCCGAGGCCGTTGATGGCGCCGCTCAGATCGCCGATGACGGCATAACCCAGCGTGTCGAGGTTTGTGCTGGTCTGATTGGAATTCGTGGAAGACGCCGCGTAGCCGGTGCCAGCGGCATCGAGATCAGAGCCGAGAGCGTAATGCCCGACGATGGTTCCGCCATTCACGAAGCCGCCACTTGCTGCGTAATCGGCACCAGTGTCGGCGATCAGTTCGGCCAAGCTATGAACGACGGTGTAGACATTGCCGCCGATCGTCAGCGTGCCGCTGCTGTTGAAGTTGAGCTGTCCTGCGAAGGTGCCGTCGGGCACGCCGCCCGGCGCGTTCACCGCCATGTAGAGCCCGTCGGGCGTGCCGTCGGCATTGCTGCCGGTGCCGTAATTGGCGGTGAAGCTCGCGGTGCCCGTCGCGCTCATCGCCGCGTTGACGAAGACGCTGCCGCCCGCGTTGAGCGCGAGCGTCCCCGCCGACCAGCCGACGGTGTCGTTGACGTTGATGTCTTTGCCGGCGGTGAAGCTGAGCGTGCTGGCGTTGGCCCAGGCCTGCGCCGCGTTGATGTTGACGTTCTGGCCGGCGACCGCCGCGATGGTGTTGACCTGCAGCGAGGACGGCGCGTTGACGTTGATGTCCGTCCCGGCATTCATGTGCAGCCCGGAATGCGCGCCGCTGCCGGTGATCGTCGCGTTGACGTCGATGGCGTTGGTCGCGTTGAGCGAGAGCGTGGTGTTCGCCGCCCAGGTGACGACGTCGTTGATGTCGATATCGCCGCCGGTGCCGCTGCCCCCGGTCGATTGGATCGCGACGTTGTTTGACGCGAGCGCCTTGCCGAGCGCCGCGCCGGTGATGTCGCCGCCCGCCGCCGCGATCGTGAAGCCGTCGGGATCGAGCAGCCACGTGCCGTTGCTGCCGTTGGCCGCCGCGCTGGCGATGACGGCACTGTCCGCGACCTGGACGTGATCGCCGCTGGTCTCGATCTTGCCGCCATTGCCGCTCTTCGGCGCCGAGGCGTTGAGCTTGCCGGTGACGCTGGCGGTGCCGCCCTGCGCCAGCACCTTGATGTTGCCGGCATTGCCGCCGTTCGGCGAGGACACGTCGAGCGTGCCGCCGGCATTGACGTTGCCGCCGCTCGCCTCCAGCGTGATCGTGCCGATCGACACCGTGCCGTCGTCGCCGCCGGTCAGCGCCGCGATGGTCTGCGCCTGCACGATGCCGCTGTTGTTGACCTGCGCCGCCACCACGTCGTTGGCCGCCGCCGCCGTCATGATCACCCGGCCGCCATCGGCGATGATCGCGCGCTTGTTCTCGACCAGCGCGTTGAGCGTCCCTTGGTCGATCGTCACGTCGACCAGGCTGTCGCCGCCGAAGTTCAGCGTGATCTTGTCGCCCGCGGCCATCGCCACCGTGCCGAGCTTGGCGACGATCACGCCGTCATTCGCGACGGCGCGCCCGAGCAGCGCGACATAGCCGCCGGGCGCCGCCTTGATCCGGCCGCGATTGACCACCGACGCCTTCGAATCGCCCGAGAAGGTATAGTTCCCGGCCATGAAGTCCTGATCGGCGATGTCCTTGGTCGACGCCACGAGGCCGCCGACATTCACCTCGGCGCCCCGGGTGAAGAGCACGCCCGCCGCGTTGACGATGAACACCTGGCCATTGGCGTTGAGCGCGCCGGCGATGACGCTGCTCTCGTTGCCGACCACCCGGTTGAGCGTCACCGAGGACGGCGCCGGCTGGTTGAAGTTGACCGTCTCCTGCGGCGCGACCGAGAAGCCCTGCCAGTTGATGATGGCCTTGCTCGTCGACTGATCGATATCCGTCACGGCACCCGACTGCGTGATCGTCGCGCCGCCCGCCACCACCGTGCCGCCGGTCGGCGCCGCATCGGCGCGGCCCGACAACGCCAGCAGCGCGATCGCCGCCGTCATCGTCACGGCAAAGGAAAGCCGACCCGCCTTCATGGCGGTCGAACCGATCTGATTGAGATACACGCGGGCCCCCTCGATTGACGGATACCGCGCGGATCTCAGCTCCTCCACGCGCTATACCTTTTTGTATATATCGCCTAGAAAATAGCCACGTCCATCGCCGCGCGTCAATGCGCAACGGCGTGATCGGCAAGGCCACACTTAAGTTCCGTTCTTTCTCGACGGCGAAAGTTGTTTGCGCTCTACGAATTCGCGTCGGCGGTGTGCCGCGTCACTGCGCGGTCGGCGAAAGCCCTTCGAGGCGCGGCGCGACTTCGGTCATGAAGCGGCGCATCGATCGCGCGCGCTGCTCGTTCGTCGCCCAATCCTTGCCGGTGACGAGAAGCAGCGTGCCGAAGCCGCCCGTCTGCTCGTAGAATTCGCGGAGCTGGGCGTAGACGCGGTCCGGCGGGCCGACCATCAGCACGTTGCGCTCGATCAGCAGCTCCGGCGTCACGTCGTTGACCGTGCCGCCGGGCGGGATATGCGCATCGAGCCGGCGGCCCGAGCGGATCGGCACCAGATCCGCATCGGCAAGATCGCGTTTCGCCTGCTCGATCGAATCCGCGACATAGACATAGCGCGAGGCGCGGATGCGATCGCGCCGCGGCGGATCGGCCGGGTTCGGCGTGTTGAGATAGATCTGCATCATCCCCGCGATCTGCTCGGCCGGGTTGGTCCAGGACAGCAGCGGGAAGAAGCCCTTCTCGGCCGCGATCTCCAACGTGCTGTCGCTGCGCGCGCAGGCGACGCCGACATCGGGGCGCGGCTGGGTCAGCGGCTTGGGGATGATCTTCCAATTCTTGCCCTGCCAGACCTGGCCGTTCCAATCGAACGGCTCGGGCGAGGTCCAGGCCTTGAGGATGATGTCGATCGCCTCGCGCATCATGTCGCGCTGCGGCGCCGGCAGCTTGCCGCGCAAGCCGCCGCCATCGCCGAGGCCGAGGCCGAACCCCGCCATGTAGCGGCCGTCGGTCAGGTGATCGCAGACCGCGGCATCGGTCGCGACTTGCAGCGGATGAAAATAGGGCAGCGCGCGGATGCCCGGCCCCATCTTGATCCGCTTGGTCAGCGCCGCGGCTTTACAGATGAAAGGGTCCGCGGAGGGAAGTTGGTCGGGCGCGTGATAGGAAACAAAGACGCCGTGCTCGCTGATCCAGGCTTCGTCGATGCCGAGCGCGTCGGCGAGGATGACCTCCTGCAGGTCTTCCTCGTAGCTCGTCCTGGCGACGGCATTGCGCCGCTGACCGTTGGAAAAAAGCCCGAACCGCATAGTCTTCGCTCCCTCGGGCGTTTATAAGCCCCCTATTGGCACGGCGATTATAGTCGATGCCGCAAGATCATGTGGGAGGCGATCATGGGCGTTCGGGCAATGGGCAAATGGCGGTTCAAGGGCGCTCTCCTCGGAGCAGCCGCGGCCCTCCTCCTCGCCTCGCCCGCGATGGCGCTGGAGAAGCTGGTCGGCGGCATCGCCGGCCAGGTTTCGCCGACGACCTGGCCCTATTACGTCGCGATGAACAAGGGCATGCTCGCCAACCACGGCATGGAATTCGACATCGTCTATGGCCAGAGCGCCTCGAACATCCTGCAGCAGCTCGTCGGCGGCTCGGTCGATCTCGTGGTCAGCACCAGCATCAACGAGCCGATCCATGCCGCAGCCAAAGGCGCGCCGGTCGGCATCCTGCGCATCGTCGGCAGGGTTGCGCCCTATGCCGTCGACGCGGCGAAAGACGTCCATTCGCTGAAAGAGCTCAAAGGCAAGACCGTCGCCATCGGCGGACTGACCGATATCACGCGCGTCTATTTCGAGCGCATGCTCGAGCCCAACGGCATCCATTGGGGCGAGTACGACACGATCACCGTCGGCTCGACCACAGGACGCCTCGCCGCCCTTCGATCCGGCGCGGTCGCGGCGACGATGCTGCTGCCGCCCTACTCCTTCCAGGCCGAGGCCGCCGGCTTCAACAATATCGGCCTCGTCGTCGACTACGCGCCCGATCTGCCGTTCACCGCGACGGTGCTGTCGATTTCCTGGGCCCAGAAACACGCCGACCTCGTGCGCGGCATCAACGAGTCCTTCGATGAAGGGCTGAAGTGGCTGGACGATCCGGCCAACAAGGAAGAGGCGATCGGCATGCTGGTGAAGAGCGGCCTGCCGGACGCCGAGGTCCGGCAGAGCTACGACTTCATGCACAAAATCGATTTCTGGATGCATGACGACAAGGTCTCGCGCAAGGCGCTGCAGAACCTCATCGACAGCATGGCGAAGATCGGCGACACCGAAGACAAGATCGACATCGGCAAGCTGGTGATCCCGAACGTGACGCATGTCGTCGACTGAGACGCCGGCGCAAAAACTCGCCGGGAGCGTCGGCGGCGCGCGACGATGGCGATTGAAAGCGGCGGTGGCGGCGGCGGCAACCGCTTTGCTCGCCGCCTCGCCCGCGCCGGCATTGGAGAAGCTGGTCGGCGGCATCGCCGGCCAGAATTCGCCGACGACCTGGCCTTATTCGATTGCGATGGCCAAAGGCATGCTCGCCATGCGCGGCATGGAATTCGATATCGTCTACGGCCAGAGCGCTTCGAACATCCTGCAGCAGCTCGTCGGCGGATCGGTCGATCTCGTCGTCAGCACCGGCATCAACGAGCCGATGCATGCCGCGGCCAAGGGCGCGCCGGTCGGCATTTTGCGCATCGTCGGCAAGGTGCCGCCCTACGCGATCGACGCGCAGAAAGACATCCATTCGCTGAAAGAGCTCAAAGGCAAGACGATCGCCATCGGCGGACGAACCGACATCACGCGGCTCTATTTCGATCGCATGCTCGACCCCAACGGCGTCCATTGGGGCGATTACGATGCGATCGTCATCGGCTCGACCACGGGGCGCCTGGCGGCGCTGAAGTCGGGCGCGGTCGCGGCGACGATGCTGCTGCCGCCCTATTCCTTCCGCGCCGAGGCCGAGGGCTACAACAATCTCGGCCTCGCCGTCGATTACGCGGCGGATCTGCCCTTCACCGCGAGCGTGCTGTCGGTGCCGTGGACGCAGAAACATCCCGAGCTCGCGCGCGGCATCAACGAGGCGTTCGATGAAGGCCTCGCGTGGCTGGACGACCCGGCCAACAAGGAAGAGGCGATCGCGATCCTCGTGAAAAGCGGCCTGCCGGACGACGAGGTCCGGCAGAGCTACGACTTCCTGCGCAAGATCGATTTCTGGGCGCATGACGCGAAAGTCTCGCGCGGCATGCTGCAGAAGATCGTCGACAACATGCGCAAGATCGGCGATTACGACGAAGCGGTCGACGTCAATAAGCTCGTCATTCCCAACGTGACGAACATCGTCGACTGACGCGTCGTCAGCTCTGGTGGTACGCGCGCAGGAACGCGTCGACCGCGTGCTCCACCAGCGCTTCCTGCTCCGTGGTGGCGATCTCGCCGGCATGGCCGAGCATCGCACGCAGGTGAATCGTGCCGCCGAGCATCCCGATGAACTCGCCGGCAGCCCGCGCCGCATCATCGACCTTGAGCGCGCCGGCGGCATCGGCACGGTGAAGATAATCGGTCAACGCGCGCAGCCGGATCGCCGGACCATTCTCGTAGAAGGCACGGCCGAGTTCCGGAAAGCGCGGCGCTTCCGCGATCACGATCCGGTACATCGCCGCGCCTTCGGGCGATAGCAGCAGCGCCACATGCGCGCGCCCGAAACGCAAGAGCGCGGCGCGGACATCCTCTTCATGCTCGAACGCGGTTTGCGCGGCGAGAAGCTGCTCGGCGCAGGTCGCGGTGATGGCGGCGAACAGCTCTTCCTTGCTTTTGACGTGAGCGTAGAGCGTCGCCTTCGACACCCCGGCCTCGCGAGCGATCGCGTCCATGCTGGTGGCGCTGAACCCCTGTTCCAGGAACAGGCGCAGCGCGGCCTTGAGCACAGCCAGTTTCTTGGCCGGGACCGATTTGGCGGCCGTGCATTCGGCGGGATCGAGCAATTCCATGCGTCCTCGCTCTCCGGCTTCAGGCTCTTCCGGCCTTCAGCCTCTCTAAATCCACACTAAAGAAATGGCCTTTCCTCTCGCCAAACGCAAGAAAAAACTGAACGGTTCAGTTTTTTCTTGACCCGACGAGCCGGCCTCACTATGTTTTGGACTGTACGGTTCAGTCTAGTTCTTTCGAGGGTTCAAGAGTAGGAGATCATCATGTCCAAATCCCGCAAAACCGCTTTCGTTTTCAGTGCGTTGCTCGGCCTTGCCGTCACCATGCCGCTGGCCTCGAGCTTCGCTGCATCGCCCAACGCGATCAACAATCAGACCGCGCAATTGGTCGCGCCGGCCCAGACCGAGCTCGGCAGCCAGACGCTGGTTCAACCGCATCGGTCGACCGGCGGCGTCTACGACCGGTACGACATCTATCGCGACCAGAAGGGCTTCCCGCTTCCAGGCGAAGCGCAGCTCTTCCAGCCGAACTGAGCTAAGATATGAGAGCAAGGCCGGTGCCGCTTCGGCGGTGCCGGCCTTTCTCATTTCGGCGGCAGATAGGCTTCGGTCAATAGCGCGTTGTCGTCGGGCATTTTGTCGATGCGGTGAAAGTCGATCAGCGCTTGCTCGACGATATGGAGCGAGCGCCGGTCGAAATGCCCGTCGGTCGGATAAGAGTCGATCTCGTCGTCATAGATTCGCCCGACGGCGTCTTCCGGCGCCGCCATGATCTTCGCCATCAGCGGAATCGCCTGCGCCTTGTGGCCGCGGAGGTAAGCGACGGTCTCGAACCAGCCCTTGAGAAAGCGGCGCAGCGCATCCGGCCGCGCGGCGATGGTCGCGTCGCTGGCATAGATCACCGAGGCGACGAAATCGGGGACGAACTCGCCGCCTTTGACGATCATGCGGTATTTGCGCCCCGCGTCGCCACGGATATGGCCGACTTCGAGGCTTGCGCTCGCGGCATCGACGCTCTTTGTGGCAAGCCCGGCCAACATGCTTTCATTGCCGCCGAGATAGACCAGCGTCACACCGTCGACGCCCCAACCCTCGCGGCGCGCGATCTCCTGCGCGAACCAGCTCGTCAGCGAGCCGACGGTCGTCGCGGCGATTTTCTTGTCTTTGAGATCGGCGATCGAACGGATCGGAGAATCGCCGAGCACGAGGATCGAAAGATTGGCCGGGGCGGTGCCGAGCACGGCCACGGCTTTCTCGGGCGACCCTTTGGCGAGGAAGAGCAGATCGGTGCCGCCGCCCAGCGCGATATCGAGCGAGCCGGCTGCCATCGCCTGATGCAGCTTGGCGCCGCCTTCGACATCGATGCGCTCGATGTCGAGATCCAATTTTCGGTAGACGCCGAGATCGATGCCCGCATCGAGCATATAGAAATTGAAGCCGACCGCCTCGGGCGTGCCGACACGCAGCTTCTCCGGCGCCGCGACGGCCGGCGCGGCGACTATCGAGGTCATCGCCAGCGATACCAACACCAGAGCTGCGTGCTTCATGGCCGTTTCCTGCAGATTTGAACGCCTTTCATTAGCACTTCTTCGTCACGCCGACTAAGCTGCCGGCGAGGAGATCTCCCATGGCTTCGAGGACAACGCGACGTTCGATGACCCGTCGGGCAGCGCTGGGGGTTTTGGCCGGGTCGATCGGGGCGGCTTATGTGAGACCGGCGAAAGCCGCGGATACGCTGCGCGTCGGCAAAGCGGTCGCGGAGAATTTCGGCTACACGCCGCTCGATATCGGCATGGCAAAGGGCGTTTTCGAGCGCCACGGCGTCGAGATCACCGTGCTCAACTTCACCGGCGGCGCCAAGATCGCCCAGGCGATGGCCGCGGGGTCCGTCGATATCTCGCTGAGCGCCGGACCGGATATGCAATTCGTCGCCAAAGGCGCGCCCGAGATCGCGGTCGCTTCGATCACCGAATCGCCGGTCTTCATGGGACTATGCATCGGCAATGATTCGCCGGTGAAGACGATCGACGATCTCAAAGGGCAGCAGGTCGGGATCGCCAGCCTTGGCTCGCTCACCTATTGGCTGATCGACGAGCTCAACCGCGTCAAAGGATGGACCGGCGACGATCGTGCCAAGCAAATTGTGGTCGGCGGCTCGACGGCGGCGAGCCTCGCCGCGCTCAAGACCAAGGCGGTCGCCGCGAGCCTCAGTGCCACGCAAACGGGCTTCCTGCTCGAGGAGCGCGGCGAAGGCCGGCTCCTCGCCGATTGTTCGCAATATGTCGGACCGTTCGAGCTTTTCACCACCTTCGCCAGCACCGGGATCACGCAGCAGAATCCGGATGCCGTGCGGCGTTTTCTGGCCGCTTGGTACGAAACCGTCGATTTCATGCGCAAGAACAAGGACGAGACGATTCCCCTCGCGGCTAAAGCGATGACCTATCCGCCGAAAGTCGCGGCCCGCGCCTTTGACGTCTTCATGCCGGGGATGTCGACCGATGGCCGGCTGCGTCCGGAAGCGATCGAGGCGCTGAAATCGTCCTTCGCCGATCTCAAAGCGATCGAAGGCCCGGTCGACATGACCAAGCTCTATACCGAAGCCTATCTGCCGAGGGCCTAGCGCCCGTGCGGCAGCAAGCGCCGCGCATTGCCGCATTCGATCGCGAAAAGCTCGGCCGCCGAAAAGCCGCACGCCGCGAGACCATTCACATGGTCCTCGCTGTTGCGGAACGGGAAATCGGTGCCGAAGAGGAATTGCGATATCGCAACGAACCGCGTGATCGACGCCATCGCGAAGGGATGCGATGCCTGCGCCGTATCATAGTAGAAGCGCTTGAGATAAGTGAGGACGCCGTCGGGCACGCGCGCCGCCAGCGCGGCGTCGCTCTGCGCGTGCCGCGTGTAGCGCTCGAGGATGAAGGGCATCGTGCCGCCGGCATGCGAGAAGATGAAGCGGATGTCGGGAAAGCGATGCGCCGCGCCCGAGAACAGCAAGCGCGCGATGGCGCGGCTGGTATCGGCGGTGAACTCAATCACCGAATCATCGACATCGGGCGACAGCATGTTCTGCATGCAATCGGCGCTGATCGGATGAGTGTAGACCACGGCCCGGCGGCGATTGAGCTCCTCGAAGAGCGGAAAATAATGCGGATCGCCGAGCCATTTGTCGCCCATATTGGTCATGAGCGTGATGCCGTCGGCTTTCAACGCATCGAGCGCGTATTCCGCTTCGCGCAGGCTGCCCTCGATATCGAGGATCGGCACGGCGGCGAAAATACCGAAGCGGCCGGGATGCTCGCTTGCCTGCCGCGCGAGGAATTCGTTCCAGCGTCTTGCAATGGCGCGGCCGCGTGCCGCCTCGCCGCGCCACACCGCGGCGCGATGCGGGATCGACAGGATCGCCGTCGCGATGCCGTTTTTGTCCATGTCGTCGAGCGAGACCGCGGCCGTCCAATGGGCGATACCGGGCGAGCCGCTCACCCGCCCGCCCATCAATTCCGCAACCGGCGTCGGATGGTGATGAACATCGATGCGATGCGGTGCCATGCCCCATCTCCTCTCCGTCGGTAGTAGAGTGCGGCAGCGGCCACGGCAAGGAGGCGGCGCGATGGATACGCAGCAGATGCTCGACGAATATGCGGTGCGGCGCGTGCGCGAGATGTGGGCCTTTGCGCGCGACCACGGCGAATGGGACACGATGCGGGCCTGCTTTCATCCCGACGCGACCGTACGCGTGCTATGGTACGCGGGACCGGTCGGCGAATTCCTCGAGCGCACGATCAAATCCTTTGAAGAACGCGCACCCGGCGAGAGCAGCAAGCATTGGTTCGGCAATGCGCGCGCCTCGGTGAAAAGCGACCGCGCGCTACTCGAGACCGACGCGCAGGTGCAGGGCCGCACGAATTTCGCCGGCCACATGTTCGACTTCACGCTCTATATCCGGCTCTACGATCGGCTGGAGCGGCGGCAGGGCGAATGGCGCATCCTGCGCATGGACGCGATCTACGATAAGGACCGGCTCGATCCGGTGCTGGCGGGCACGATACCGGCCGGGTTCTTCGAGGGCGTCGATCTGACGGGGCCCGGCGCCGCGGTGGCGCTGATGCGCTGGCGGCTCGCCAAACGCGGCGGCAAGGTTCCGGCCGATCTGCCGCTCGGCGGCACCGCCAGCGAGAAGCAGCTCCGCGCCGCGAACGAGGCGTGGCTCGCCGGTAGCTAATTTCCCGCTATTTCGTGCCGCGAATCTGCCGGATCAGATCGTCCGCGGCATGCAACTCAGCGACCGCCGCTTCGCGCTGCGGCTCGATATAGGTGACCCCGGCCAGCGCCTGCTCATTCGCCGGCAGTTGCGAGGGAACGTCGCCGCGGTTCGTATCCTGGTTCTGCGCCTTGGCGAGGCGCGTCGCGATATCCTTCGACAGCATCCAATTGACGAACGCCTTCATCGCGTTGGGATGCGGCGCGTCCTTCATGAGGATGAGGTTGGAGCCGCCGGAGTTTGAATAGGCGCCGAGCGCCGGCGCATTGCCGAGCGGCCGGATATCGAAATCGAGTCCGGCATCCTTATAGCGCTTCATAAACGAATCCAACGTCGGCCCGAGCGACATCGCGTATTGGCCGCGCGCCATCTTGTCGACGAGATCCATCATGTTGGCGGTGAAGACGACTTGGCTCTCGATGAAGGTCTTGAGCCCGTCATCGCCCAGGAGCTTGCGCATCACGAGCGCGAAAGTCTCGCCCGAGCCAGGAAGCAGCGGATCGTTCCAAATCACCTTCTTCTTAAGAAGGGGATCGAGGAAGACCTTCGCACCTTCGGCCTCTATCTTCTCAGG
>DASXCX010000232.1:0-15083 GCA_036490955.1 Allostellaceae bacterium
AAAAAAGAAATCCGTGTGCCAGCCAAGCGGCGCGATACGCTCGACCGTCGCGCGCATAATCGCGACATCTGGGGGGCGCCCATGCCGTCCACGGGTGAAAGTGAAGCGCACGCCGCGGAATCCCGCTTCGTGGAGGGCGGCGAGCTCTTTCTCCGGCGGCACTTCGAGGATCGGCGTGATGGCGCGGTAATTCGGTCCGGCGAGCGCGAGCCCTTGCAAGGTGATCGCCCGGCTTTCCGGCAGCGCCTGGACAAGGATGCCGCGGCCAATGCCGAGCCGGCGATGTACCGCTAGCGCGGTGTCCATTTTATGGGCCGGAAAGCGCGGATCGTTGTCGTAGACGTGGAAATGGCAATCGGTCGCGTTCGCGGGCAGGACGAAGCGCGGCTGGCGGCGCGCGGCGGGGTTCTCGACCATCGCGGGATCATAGAGCACAAGCCGGGCGGCCGCTTTATTCATTTGGCCGCGGCCGCGCGCTGCGCTACATCCGATACGTAATAATTCGACCCTCACCCGCTCGGGAGGGGCAGAGGAAATGGGAGGATTGGTGAAGCAAGTTGTGATGTCGTGCGTTGCCGCCGCGGGACTCGCCGTCGCCGGGCTGTGCAGCGCACCGGGCGCGCATGCGGCCGACCACGTCAAGGTCGGCCTGTCGAAACAGATCGGGTTTCCCGGCGTGCCGGTCGGCATCGCGCGGGGTTATTTCAAGCAGCAGGGCATCGATGTCGAGATGGTGTTCTTCGATTCCGCGCAGCCGGCCGCGGTCGCCGTCGCTTCGGGCGATCTCGATTTCGGCACCGTGGGCGTATCGGCCGCCTTCTTCGCGCTCGCCGCGCAAGGTCAGCTCAAGCTGATCGCCTCGTCGGGCGGCAATGCGCCGGGCTATTTCAACCTTGCCTTTATCGGCTCGAACAAGGCGTGGGATGCCGGGCTTAAATCCGCCGCCGACCTCAAAGGCCATTCGATCGCGATCAGCCAAGTCGGCACCGCGCTGCATTACACCATCGGCGAAGCGGCACGGCACTACGGCTTCACCATGGACGACATCGCGGTGAAGCCGCTGCAATCCACCAGCAACTGCCTCGCCGCCGTCACCGGCGGCACGGTCGATGCGTCGGTGGTGCCGGGCGTGACGGTCGCCGGTCCCGTCAGCCGCGGCGAGTTCCACCTTCTGGCCTGGGCCGGCGATATCGCGCCCATCCCCGCCGGCAACGCGGTCTTCACCTCGACCAAACACGCGAATGACGACCCCGATCTCGTCAAACGCTTCCTCATCGCTTATCGCCGCGGCACCCATGATTTCGCCGACGCTTTCATCGGGCCCGACGGCAAGCACCGCGACGGCCCCGACGCGCCGGCGATCCTCGACATCATGGCGGAATTCACCGGCGCGCCGGCCGCGCAGATCGCAAAGACGATCGCTTACGTCGAACCCGAAGGCCGCATCGACAAGAACAGCATCGTCGACCAGATCGCCTGGTATAAATCGCAGAACCTGTTGAAGGCCAATGTCACGGCCGACGACATTATCGACCCGCGCTATGCGACCCTGACGCCATAACGGACGCCGTAAAGGAAAAGACGTCATGAACGCATCGTCGCGCCGCATCGTCGCGCTCGCTATGGCAGCCATCGGCTGGGCCAGCCAGGCATCGGCCGAAACCATCAAGGTTGGGCTCTCGAAGCTGATCTCCTATCCGGGCGTGCCGATCGCTCTCGCGCGCGGCTATTTCAAGCAACAAGGCCTCGATGTCGAGATGGTGTTCTTCGACAGCGCCCAGCCGATCAGCGTCGGTGTTGCCTCGGGCGACATCCAATTCGGCGTCGCCGGGCTGTCCGCCAGCTTCTACACCCTCGCCGGCCAGGGGCAGCTCAAGCTCGTTGCCTCGTCCGCCGGCGAAGAGCCCGGTTTTTACAATCTCACCTTTGTCGCCTCGAACAAGGCTTACGATGCCGGGCTCAAATCCGCGAAGGATTTGGCGGGTCACGACGTCGCGATCACGCAGCTTGGCACCAGCCTCCATTACGCCATCGGCCTCGCCGCAGAAAAATACGGCTTCGCGATGAGCGCGGTGAACATCCGGCCGTTGCAATCGAACAGCAATGTCATCGCGGCGCTGACCGGCGGCACCATTGCCGTCGCTGTGATGCCGAACACGCCGACGTTGACGCCGGTCGACAAGGGCGAGATCAAGCGCATCGCTTGGGTTGGCGACATCACGCCGGATTGGATGGGCAGTGCGCTCTTCTCGGGCACGAAGACCCTGAATGCCGAGGCCGACATGGTGAAGCGCTTCCTCACTGCCTACCGCCAAGGCACGCGCGATTATCACGATGCTTTCGCGACCCCAGACGACAAGCGCAAGGACGGACCGGACGCGCCGACCGTGCTCAAGATCTTGTCGGATTTCGCCGGCGTGCCCGAGAAAGCGATCGACGAAGCGACGCCTTATATCGATCGCGACGCGCGGGTGAATGTCGGCGACGTCGCGCATCAGATCGCTTGGTACTCATCGCAAGGCCTGCTCAGGGGCCAGGTCAAGGCCGAGGATCTGGTCGACATGCGCTACGCTACGACGACCCCGGCGAAATGATCGTTTTCTATCCCGTCATTCCCGCGAAAGCCGGAATCCGGTAACGTCCAAAAGAAAACGAGTGGGAGAAAAAATGCGCTGCAGGATCGCGCTTGTTCCGATCGCCATTCTGGCGCTCGCTTTTCCCGCCCGTGCCGAAAACGTCAAAGTCGGCCTCTCGCGGCTTCTTGGCTATGTCGCGATCCCTGTCGGCATCGAGCATGGCTATTTCAAGCAACAGGGCCTCGATGTCGAGATGGTGTTCTTCGACAGCGCGCAGCCGATCAGCGTCGGCGTCGCCTCGGGCGATATCGATTTCGGTGTCTCGGGCATGTCGGCCGGCTTCTACAATCTCGCGGGCCAGGGCCAACTCAAGCTGATCGCGGCATCGGCGGGCGAAGCGCCGGGATTCCACGCCATGGCCTATCTGGCCTCACCCAAAGCCTATAGCGCCGGCCTGACCTCGCCCAAGGATCTCGGCGGCCACAGCGTCGCCGTGACGCAGCTTGGCACCAGTCTCCATTACAGCATCGCGGTCGCAGCCGAGCGCTTTGGCTTCCCGATGAGCAGCGTGACCGTGAAGCCGCTGCAATCCAATACCAACGTCATCGCGGCTCTGGGCGGCGGCATGGTCGATGCCGCCGTGCTGCCCGAGACGACCGCGGCCGCAGCGATCCAAAAAGGCGATGCGAAATTCATCGGCTGGGTCAGCGATCTCTCGACCAGCCTGGTCTCGGCCAGCGCCTGCTTCACCTCGGCGAGGACGGCGAACACGCGTATCGAGATGGTGAAGCGGTTCCTCGTCGCCTACCGCCAAGCGGTGACCGATTTCCGCGCCGCCTTCATGAGCGCCGACGATAAGCGGCACGACGGGCCGACCGCGCCGGCGATGCTGAAGCTGATGGAGGATTTCACCGGCACCTCGCAAGCGGAGATCGAGCGCACGATGCCCTATATGGCGCCGGATGGCGCCATCGACGCCGGCAGCATCGACACGCAGATCGCGTGGTACAAATCGCAAAACCTTATCAAGAGCGACGTCAAAGCCGCCGACATCATCGACATACGTTACGCGACGCTCATCCCGCATCAGTAAGAGATACTCAAGGATCATCATGAAACTGCACGTTCTCCGCACCGCCCTCCTCGCTGCCGTTGCGCTCGCTCTGCCGGCAGCCTGTCAACAGGCGAAGGCTGAATCGATCAAAGTCGGCATCTCCAAACTTCTCTCCTATCCGGCGGTGCCGATCGCCATCGAGCGCGGTTATTTCAAAGAGCAGGGCATCGACGCGGCGATGGAATATTTCGACAGCGCTCAGCCGATCGCCGTCGCGGTCGCCGCGGGCAGCGTCGATTTCGGCGTCGGCGGTCTCTCGGCGGCGTTCTATACCCTCGCCGGCCAGGGCCAGCTCCGCATGATCGCGGCCTCGGGCTATGAGGAGCCGGGCTTCTACAACATCGTGCTCCTCGCGTCGCTTAAAGCCTACAACGCCGGCTTCACTTCGCCCAAAGGCCTTGCCGGACGCAGCGTCGCCGTGACCCAGCTCGGCACCAGCCTCGAGCTCAATCTCGGCCGCATCGCCGATAAATTCGGCGTCGATTTCAAATCCTTCGACGTCAAGCCGCTGCAATCAAACAGCAACGTCATTTCCGCGCTGACCGGCGGCACCATCGATGCCGGCGTCATTCCTGCGAGCCCGGCGCTGTCGCTGATCGCGAAGAACGAGGTGAAGGTCCTCTCCTGGGTCGGCGACGACGTCCCGGGCAATACCGGCAGCGCGGCCTACACCGGCACCAAGACCGCGAACGATCGCGGCGATCTGGTAAAGCGCTTCCTCGTCGCCTACCGCCACGGCATGAAGGATTTTCATGATGCCTTCACCGACGCCAATGGCAAGCGCAACGACCAGGCCGGCGCCCCGGCAATGCTCGATCTAATGGCGAATTTTACCGGCGCCTCGAAAGAGGAAATTGAGAAGGCGACGCCTTATGTCGATCCGGCAGGCCGCGTCAACGTCCCCGAGATCAAATCGCAGATCGCGTGGTACACCGCGCAAGGCCTGATCAAAGGCAAGGTCGACGCCGACGAGCTGATCGACAAACGCTACGCGATGCCGTTGCCCGAGAACAAGTGAGGACCGCCGATGAAAGTCGCGCTCTCCGTCGCCGTCGCCGCCACACTTACCCTCTTCGGGGGGACGACTCGCGCGGAATCGATCAAGATCGGCATCTCGAAGCTGATCGGCTATCCCGGCGTGCCGATCGCGATGGAACGCGGCTATTTCAAGGAACAAAACCTCGACCCCGAACTCGTTTTCTTCGATAGCGCGCAGCCGATCGCCGTGGCGGTCGCCTCGGGAGATGTGCAGTTCGGCACCGCGGGCATGTCGGCCGGCTTTTATACGCTCGCGGCCGGCGGCCAGCTGCGGATGATCGCCTCGTCCGCCGGCGACGCGCCTGGCTTCTACAACCTCGCTTATGTCGTCGCGAACAAAGCCTGGGATGCCGGTCTCAAGACCCCCGCCGATCTCAAAGGCCATTCGATCGCGGTCACGCAAGTCGGCACCAGCCTCCATTACGCGATCGGCGGCGCGGCAAAGCACTATGGCTTTGCGATGAGCGACGTGACCGTAAAAGCGCTGCAATCGAATACCAACGTCATCGCCGCGCTCACCGGCGGCACCGTCGACGCGGCGGTGCTGCCCGGCAGTCCGATCCTGCCGCCGATCCAGAAAGGCGATATCAAGCTGCTGAGTTGGGTCGCCGATGTCGCACCCAACCCGCTCGGCAGCGCGACCTTTACCTCGACCAAAGAGGCGAACGACCACGGCGACACGGTGAAGCGCTTCCTCGTCGCCTATCGCCATGGCATGAAAGATTTCGCCGCTGCTTTCACGAACGCACAGGGCAAGCGTGAAGACGGTCCGACCGCGCCAGCGATCCTCGACCTGATGTCGAAATTCACCGAGGTCGCGCCGACCGAGATCGATAAAGCCATTCCCTTCGTCGAGCCAGAAGGTCGCATCGACGCCAAAGCCGTCGAAGATCAGATCGACTGGTATCGCTCGCAAGGGCTTTTGAAGGGCAATGTCGATGCCAAGATATTGATCGACGGCCGCTACGCACTGACGACCGCGGACAAATGAGGATGTCACCTTCGCCGTCAGTGCGAGGCCATAGGTCGAAGCGATCCAGTCTCTTTCGACCGCTGAGTTTCCTCGCTTCGCTCGCAATGACGTTATACGTTCTTGCGTTCTCCGCTCCCGCGCATGCCGAATCTATCAAGATCGCGCTGACCAAGCTGCTCTCCTACCCTTCCGTGCCGATCGCCATCGAGCGCGGTTATTTCAAGGAACAAGGCTTCGATGCCGAGATGGTCTATTTCGAGAGCGCCGAACCGATGGCGGTCGCGCTCGCCTCGGGCGATGTCGATTTCGCCGTCTCCGGGCTCAGCGCGGCTTTCTACACACTCGCCGCGCAAGGCCATATGCGCGTCCTCGCCTCCTCGGCGATCGAGCAGCCGGGCTTCTACAATCTCGTTTTTCTGGGCTCGGTCAAAGCCTATGATTCCGGCCTCACCAGCGCGCATGCTTTACCCGGCCACAGTTTCGCCGTGACCCAGATCGGCACGAGCCTGCAATACACGCTCGGGCTCCTTGCCGAGAAGGACAAATTCCCCCTGAGCGACGTGTCGATCCGGCCGCTCAGTACGATCCCCAATGTGATCAGCGCGCTCTCCGGCAGCCAGATCGACAGCGCCGTGCTGCCGGCGACGCCGGCCCTGCCGCTCCTGGATCGCGGCGCGATCAAGCGGCTCGGCTGGGCGAGCGATCTCGTGCCCGGCTGGATGGGTGCGGTCGCTTTCACCTCGACCAAGCATGCCGATAACGACGACAATTTCGTCAGGCGCTTCATAACGGCGTTCCGCCGCGGCTCGCAGGATTATCACGACGCTTTCGCCGGCCGCGACAACAAGCGTCAGGACAACGCACAAACGCCGGTGATGCTCGATCTCCTGGCGAAATTCACCGGCATTCCGGGCCCGCTTATCGACCGCGCCGTGCCCTATATCGACGGCCAGGGCCGCGTCGTCATGTCGGATCTCGCGCACCAGATCGAATGGTATCGCGCGCAACGGCTCATGAAGGCCGAGCTCGATCCCGCGGCGATCGTCGATATGCGCTACGCCATCCTGATGCCCGAGGGCAAATAGCGTTCTACCGGCGCGTCGATTCGAAGAGGAACCAACTCCGCCGCTCCGCCTCGTCGATCCAATTCTCCAAGAGGCTCGTCGTCGCGACGTCGCCGTGCTCGTCGCAGAGATCGTGGGTTTCGCGCAGCCGCGTGAGCATCTGCTGATGGTCGTCACGCAATTCCGCGAGCATGTCCAACGGCGTCACATACTCGGCGTCATTATCGAGCACCCGCTGCAGACGGCTGATATGGCCGATCGATCGCAGCGTCGTGCCGCCGATCTTGCGCACCCTTTCGGCGATGTCGTCGGTCGTCGCGAAAATTTGCCCCGCATGCTCATCTAGCAGAAGATGATAATCGCGGAAATTCGGCCCCGAGACATGCCAGTGGAAGTTCTTGGTCTTCAGATAAAGCGCGAACATATCCGCAAGCAAGGCGTTGAGCGCGCCACTGATATCCTTGACGGCCTCGGGCGTGAGCCCGGTCGGCGTGGCGAGATTGGCGGTTTGCAATTCCCTGGCGTCTCGGATCGGCATGGGGTCAGGCTCCTGCTGCGCGGTGGTGATTTACGCAGCACAGTCCGCTAATGCGCGTCCATAAGATGGTAGGAATCCATCCTTTTTGATCGAGCTCGCGCGGCCAAAGACCTTCACGCCTTCGGCAGATATTTCTCGGTGTAGAATTTCGCCATATCGGGTTTCGCCGGAAGCTGCTTCATATCGACATAAGATTGCGCCAGGATCTCGAGGCCCTTGGGATCGAAGCGGCCGTCGCGCGACATTTGCGGGATGACGATGTCGTAGGTCTTGGCGATGATCGCAGGATCGAGCTTCGTGACCGGCGTCGCGATCTTTACCGTCTGCTCCTTGTCCTTCTGCATCATGTCGATCGCCTCGAACCAAGCGGCGCAGAATGCCGTCACAGCCTCGGCGTTATCCGCCATGATCTTGTTCGTCGCGAAGTTCGCGTGCATGACGAAATCTTTGACGTAATCCGAGCACGGGATCAGCAATCGTCCTGCCTTTTGCGGCTCGAGGAGAAAGCCGATGGCGATATCGACAACGAGCGCGTCGACCTGCTTGGCGCGGATGGCCGCGACCGCCGCGTCGGTGCCGCCGATGCCGGCCGTCCGGATATCGCTGATCGGCCAGCCCTTCTGCCGCGCGATCTCGAACGCCATCCATTCGGTGACCGAGCCGGTCGAGGCGACGCCGACGAGCTTACCGCGCATGTCGTCGACGGTTTTGATCGGCGACTCATAGGGCACGACAATGGCGATATCGGCTGGCGGACCCAGCGTTTGCGCGATGCAGAGCGTTGGCGCACCCTTGCCGATATCCGACATCGAGGCACCCGAGCCGAGGCCGATATCGATCGCGCCGCTGACCATCGCCTGGTTCATGCGCGCCGCGCCATTGAATGAAACGACCTCCAGTTCCAACCCGCGCTTCTGATAGAGATTGTTCGCGAGCCCGACGTCGATCGGTGTATAGGCGAGCAACGTCGGGATCGACTTGCCGACGACAAGTTTCTGTGGCGCCGCACGGCCGATCCGCGGCATGGCAATCGACGCGACGCCGACGGCGGCTGTCGCCGCCATGCCCTTGAGGACCGTCCGCCGTGCCGGATGCGTCAGGCGCATTCTCAACTCCCCGCCGCTCACCTATTTCGTTGACAAAAAACTATAGCCTCAAGCACAGCGCCTTGCCACGCGCGCGACCGACATGCAAGATGCCCGGCAAGTAAAAGGGAGAGACGCTATGAAGAGCACAGCGGCATGAGCGGCGATCCCATCACCGGTCCCGCCATCCTCGATCAGATCGCCGCAAGCGGCATCGCCTTCATCGTCTCGGTGCCTGATATCACAACCAGCGCCGGCCTGCTCTGGCCTATTGCCCAAGACAAGCGCTTTCGCCTCATTCGCGTCTGCAAGGAAGATGAAGGCGTCTCGATCTGCGCCGCGATGTCGACGGCGGAAAAGCGCGCCTTGCTGCTGATCCAATACACTGGCTTGCTCGACAGCATCAACGCGCTGCGCTCGGCCGGCTGCGAATACAAGATGCCGGTCTGCGTCATGGCCGGCCTCTTGGCGAAGGAGCCGGGCGTACCGCCGACGCAATCGAAGAGTTTCGGCATCCGCATCGTCGAGCCGATCCTCGATGCGATGCAGATCCCGCACGCACTGATGGAAGATGCCGGCGACGAGCGGCATATCCGCCCCGCGATTGACGCAGCCTATGCGCGCTCCTATCCGACCGCGCTCTTGGTCGGGAGGCAGATGTGAGCGACGGGTCCAGTACCGCCATGCGCCGTGATCTCTGCTTCAAGATCCTCGCCAAGCATATCAGCGACCAGATCATCGTGCCGGTTTATCAGGCGGCGCAGGAATGGCATGGTGTCGCGCCCGATCATGCGCTCACCTATTACTCGATCGGCGCGATGGGCCAGGCTTCGTCGTGCGCTCTCGGCCTCGCGCTGGCGCGGCCCGACAAGCGGGTCGTCGTGCTCGACGGTGACGGCAGCCTCCTCATGAATCTCGGCACACTCGTCACCATCGCCAATCAGAAGCCGGCGAACCTTCTCCATTTCGTCTGCCAGAACGGCGAATACGAAGCAAATGGCGGCCATCCCATCCCCGGCCGGGACCAAGTCGATTTCGCCGCGATGGCGCGCGCCGCCGGCTATGTCCGTGCCGACACGATCGCGACACTCGAGGATTTCGACGCGAAGATGGCCGGATTCCTCGCCGAGGCTGGCCCGGTCTTCATCGCGCTGAAGCTCGTCGCCGGCCCGCCGCCCTCGCAGGATTACGCCTTCATCCACGGCGCGCCAACCCGCGCCGCGTTCAAAGCGGCGCTCAACAGGCACTGACTAAGCCGTTTCTCGGCCTCGATTGCCTGAAAATCAGGCAGAGCTGTCAGGTTCTGAAGGTCTTCTTCGAGCTGAACGGACAGCAGCGCATCGTGCGCGTGCCGCGCGACGGCACGGTCGAGGCGGTTCACGTCGTCCCCGGTGCCGCGATCGACGCCGAGGATTTGCTGATCCAGTTGGCGGCGTAGCGCAGGCTAAATCGTCTTCACCGGCTCGGCTGATTCAATGGCGGGAGTGTCCGACGCCGTCACTATGCCGGTTGAGATCACATATTTGATCGCTTCCTCGACCGACATATCGAGCGTGATCGCGTCCTTGCGCGGCACGAACATGAGATAGCCCGAAGTCGGGTTCGGCGTCGTCGGCACATAGACCGCGATCGTGTCTTCGCCGGTGCGGCGCTTCAATTCGCCCTCGACCGCGGCGGTGACGAAAGCCATCGTCCACATGCCCGCACGCGGCCACTCCACGAGCACCACCTCGCGGAAGCTGTTCGATTGCTTGGCCAGAACGGTCTCGAAAATCTGCTTCACCGCGGCGTAGATCCCGCGCACCACCGGCATGCGCGCGAGGATGCGGTCGGTCAGCCGGACATAGACGCGACCGAGCACACCGGCGGTCAACGCCCCGATCAGGGTCAGGCAGACGACAACGATGATCAGCCCGATGCCGGGAACGTGTAGGTAGGTCTGCGGATTGTATACGTCCGGCAACAAGGCGCCGACCGAGTGATCGATGAAGGTGACGATGAGCCAGATGATGTACAGCGTCAGCAGCGTCGGCCCGGTGACGACGATGCCGGCGATGAAATAGCCTCTCAAATGCTCGCGGATGCCCCAAGGGCTGCGGCGGCGCGGCGGCGGATTCTCGGCGCTCGACATTCTTTACTCTACAGCCGTTATTTCGTGGAAACACGCGAACATGTGATGTGCACCGGGATGGTCTTGGTACTAGCTTGCGGTGCAGCGGCGCCGACGATCCGCACTGTAACCGCGCCCGGAAAGCACCGCCAGTGACGCAGCCCCCCGCAAACCGTTTACTTATCCCGCGCCTCCTGTCGCTTTCGACCGCCGTACCGAAGCATATTCTCGGCCAGGAGACGGTATCGGAGACGGCACGGCATATTTTCGGCATGGCCGGGGTCGCCGATCTCGAGCGCATGGTCGCGGTCTTCGGCAATGCCGGGATCGACCGCCGCTACTCGACCGTGCCGGTGGACTGGTACGAGAAGCCGCATGGCTGGACCGACCGCAACAACCTCTATCTCGAACACTCCCTCGCTTTGATCGAGGAAGCGTCGCGCCAAGCGATAGCAGAAGCCGGACTCAAGCCGGAAGACATCGACCAGGTCGTCACGGTCTCGACCACCGGCATCGCGACGCCGAGCCTCGATGCGCTGTTGCTCAACCGCTTGCCGCTGCGAACCGACGTGCGCCGCCTGCCGATCTTCGGCCTCGGCTGCGCCGGCGGCGTGCTCGGCTTGGCGCGTGCCGCCGATCTCGCTCGCGCCGCGCCCAAATCGCGGGTGCTGTTCCTCGTCGTCGAACTATGCGCGCTCTGTTTCCGCCACGGCGATTTTACCAAGAGCAATCTCGTCGCCACCGCGCTCTTCGGCGACGGCGCCACGGCCGCGGTGATCTCCTGCGATGGAGACGGCCCGGCACTCGGGCCAGGCGGCGAATTCACCTGGCCGCAATCGCTCGACATCATGGGCTGGGACGTCGCCGATGACGGCCTCAAAGCGATCTTCTCGCGCGACATCCCGGCGCTGGTGCAGCGCGACCTGCGCGAAGCGACCGAGAATTTCCTCCGCCGCCACGATCTCACCGTCGCCGATATCGATTATTTCGTCTGCCATCCTGGCGGCGCCAAAGTGCTCGACGCGCTCGAAGAGGCCTTCGGCATCGCCCCAGGCGCGCTCGGTCATGCACGCGCGACCTTGCGCGATTATGGCAACATGTCGGCAGCGACGGTGATCTTCGTGCTGAAACGCGTGCTCGCTGCCGGCGTCCATGGCCGCATGCTGATGACCGCGCTCGGCCCCGGCTTCACCGCGGGCTTCCAGCTTATCGACGCGTGAGGCCCGCATGGATTGGCCGGCGCTGATCGTCGGCCTCGTCGCGCTCGAGCGCCTCGCCGAACTGATCTACGCCAACCGCAATACAAACGCGCTGCTGCGCGCGGGGGCGCACGAGATCGGCCGTAGCCATTATCCGCTGATCGTGCTGCTGCATCTGTCGTGGCTGATCGCGGTTTACGCTTTCGCCGATAAGGGCGCACCGCCGGTCTGGTTCTGGATCGCAATGTTCGTGCTCTTGCAAGCGGCGCGCTATTGGATCCTCGTAACGCTTGGCCGTTACTGGACGACGCGCATCATCGCCGTACCGAACGCGCCGCTGGTGGCGCACGGGCCCTATCGTTTCCTGCGCCATCCGAATTACGCCGTGGTGATCGCGGAGATCGCCGTGCTGCCCCTCACGCTCGGGGAGTACGCCGTCGCGATCGTGTTCTCATTGCTCAACGCCGCGCTGCTTTGGTGGCGCATCCGTGTCGAGAATGCGGCGCTCAACGCACGACGCTAGCCACGACCCATTCGCCCATGCCCGGTCTTGTCCCGGGCATCCACACTTAAGGCCGCTCGATCAGCTCGATCTTGTAGCCGTCGGGGTCATCGATGAAGGCGATGTTGACATTGCCGAATTTCAAGGGCCCCGGCGGACGCGGAATCTTCACGCCTTCCTTCTCCAGCACCTTGCAGGTGCCGTAGATATCCTGCACGCCAATCGCAAGATGACCGAAGCCCGCGCCGATCGCATAGGGCTCTTTCTGATCCCAGTTATAGGTCAACTCGACCACCGTGCCGGTCGCGTCGTCCTCATAGCCGACGAAGGCGATGGTGTAGCGCCCGGCCTCGACCTCGCGCTTGCGCAGCAACTTCATGCCCATGAGCCGGCAGTAGAAATCGATCGACTTATCGAGATCGAAGACGCGGACCATCGTATGCAGCAGCCGGAAGCGGCTGGTGTCGATGCCGGTCGAAGGCTTCGCACTGGTCGCGGTGTCCATCTCTTTCCTCCTTAGCCTCGTTGCCCTTTGCGCGCGATCGCGGCGAGGACCTCGTCGGCGGCGCGCAGAGCCGGCGACACGCTGCCATAGCCGAGCACCTTCAATGCCTCCTGTCCAGCGGCGATTTGCTCGGCGGCCGCGGCATCGTCGTCGAGCAGATATGTGACCGCCGCGGCCAGCTTTTCTGGTGTGCCGTCATATTGCAGCAGCTCGGGCACGGCTTCGCGGCCGAGCACGACGTTGATGAGATTCGCATAATCGACCTTCACCGCGCGGCTGACATAGGCATGGGTGATGGGGTTGATGCGATAGGTGATGACCGCGGGCAGCTTCGCCATGGCGAGTTCCAGCGCCACCGTGCCCGAGGCAACGAGCGCCACGTCGCTGGCGGCGAACGCGTCGTATTTCTCGGCGCTGCCGCGCAGCACGATGGTGGGGAGCGGCCAGGAAGCGAGCGCCGTCGCGACGGTATCGGCGACATTCGGCGTCGTCGGTACGACAATGCGCAAAGCCGGATGGGTTTGGGCAGTGCGCCGCGCGACATCGGCGAAGATCGGCAGCAAGGTGCCGACCTCGCCGCGCCGGCTGCCCGGCAGCATCGCCAACAACGGCGCGTTATCCGGGACCGCATGCCGGCGGCGGAAGCCCGCGCCGTCACCGCGATCGGCGCCGCTCTCGACCACCGAATGGCCGACATAGGCGCAGGAGAGTCCGACGGCGGTGAAATAAGGCGGCTCGAACGGCAAGAGCGTCATCAGATGGTCGTACCAGCGCGCCATGCGCTTGGCGCGGCCGCCGCGCCATGCCCAGACCATGGGCGCGACATAATGGATCATCGGCAGCGTGCTGCCGGCCTTGCGCAGGCGCTCGGCGATACGCCAGGTAAAGCCGGAACTGTCGATGGTGACGAGCGCCGCCGGCTTCTGGCGCTGGATGTCTTCGACTGTTTCAGCAACGCGGCGAAAGATGCGCCGTGCCGCCGGGAGCACCTCGAGCACGCCCATCACCGCGATCTCCGACAGCGCGACGCGGCTCGCCAAGCCCTCCGCCGTCATCGTCTCGCCGCCGATACCGGCAAAGCGCACCTTTCCACCCGTGCGCTCTTTCAGCGCACGCATCAGCCGCCCACCAAGGAGATCGCCCGACGGCTCGCCCGCGACGATGTAAATGAGCATCGGCTCGCTCATCGCCGGTCACACGGGCGCGTTGACGCCGATGACGAAAATGTCGGCGCGATCGGCCGCGGCGATCACCGCGGCACGGCCGAGCACGAGGCAGGCGCCGGCCTCGATGGCGATGCCTTTCAGGCCCGCCGCCGCGGCGCCGGTCACCGTCTGCACGCCGATCGCGGGAAGATCGGCGCGGCGCTCCTGCTGCGGCTTCGCCGTCTTCACCAGCACGCCGCCGCGCGCCGCGCCGGATGATGCGCAGCGGCGCAGCAGCGCATCCGTGCCCTCCGCATCCTCGCAATCGATGACCGCGCCGGCGAACATCACGACCGCCTGGCCGACATCCTCGGCGCCAAGGCCGCGCGCCGCGGCAATGCCGGCGCGGATATCGCCGTCGGCGTTCGCGTCGGGCACGACATTGCCCAGTACGCCCGCGGGCGCGACGAGACTCGTCAGGATGGTGTGCGCACCGACGACGCGAAAGCCCTCGAGTTCGAGCTCGGCGATGATCGCACGGAACAGCCGGTCGTCGCCGAAATCCGCGAGCGCGCGCATGCCGATCTTCAGGAAGAAGCGCGTCGTGCGCCAATCGGGCCTGAGCGCCGTCAGCGACGGGCGCTTGACGCCGCCTGCCAGCACCAGCTCCTCGACGCCGTTCTCGTGCAGGACCCTCAAGCCCGTGCCGCCGGCGCCGAGACGGATGAAGCGATGCGGCTGGCCCTCCATGCTCGCGGGATCGCACGAGCCGTCGAAAGCGACGACGAAATAGGGCCGGCCCTCACTGCGGCAGGCCTCGATCAAGCGCAGCGGCAGCTCGCCGGAGCCGGCGAGAATGCCGAGCTTACCCGCCATTACCGTTGGATTTGGGCTGAACCAGGCCGCGCGCGGATTCTTCCTTGATGAAGCGCAGCACGTCCTCGACCGGACGGATGCCGGCAAAGCGCGTCGCCGCCTCGGCGACGCGCTCGGCAAAGGTTCCGGTCTCGCTCTCGAACAGCGCCTGATAGGCGTTGCGCAAGCCCTGGATCTCGTCGCGCGTGAAGCCGCGGCGCTGCATGCCGACGATGTTGAGGCCGGCGAGCCGCGCACGATCGCCCATCACCGAGCCATAGGGGATGACGTCCCGCTCGACACCGGTGACGCCGCCGACCATCGCATAGGCGCCGACGCGCACGAATTGATGCGCCGCCGAGAGGCCGCCGAACACCGC
>DASXCX010000233.1:0-2123 GCA_036490955.1 Allostellaceae bacterium
GAGAGCGGCCTCGCCTGGGTGCCGTTCGTGATGCAGCGCCTCGACAATGAGTGGATGATGCGCAGCTCGGAAGTGCCGATGTTGAAGCGCCGCCCGAGCGACTATATGCGCGAGATGTATTTCTCGACCCAGCCGATGGAGATGGTCGGCAATCGCGAGGCGCTGGAGCTCACCTTCAAGATGATCAACGCCGAGACGCAGCTCATGTATTCCTCGGACTACCCGCATTGGGATACGGATCTGCCCTCGACGATCTACGACCTGCCCTTCCTCACGGAGCAGGCGAAACGCAACATTCTCGGCGGCAACGCCAAGCGCGTCTTCAATCTCGAGCCGGTGATGTCGGAAGCGAAGATCAAGCGCCTCGCCGAACGCGTGTCGTAACAAGATCAACCCAACGGGAGCAATCGAAATGGCCAAAGGATATTGGATCGCCGTCTACCGCTCGATCAAAAACCCCGACGCGCTCGCGAAATACGCACAGCTCGCGGGACCGGCGATCGAGAAGCATGGCGGCAAGTTTCTGGTGCGCGGCATGCCGGCGAAGGTCTACGAGGCCGGACTGCAGCAGCGCACGGTCATTATCGAATTTCCGAGCGTCGACGCCGCCGTCGCGGCACATGACAGTCCCGAATACCAGGCCGCGCTCAAAGAGATTCATGGCGCGGCCGAGCGCGACATGCGCTTCGTCGAGGGCGCCTGAAAACGCGCGGCTCTAGGCGAAATATCGCAATCGTGGCGCTGGCGGCGACAATCGTCGCCGGCAGCGCGGTGGCGCATGCACAAATCAACAGCACAGGCGGCGGCGGTGCGCTCGGCGGCGGCAATGCCGGCGCGATCGGCGGTGGCGGTGCGGGCATGATCGGCGGGCCGGCGGCCCATGCCGGCACGCGCGGAACCGGCGTGATCACGCTGCACAATCAGCCACACAATCCCGCGTCGCCGCCGCCGGCCGGCGCAGGCTACGGCACGCCTGGAAACACCGGCAATCTCGGGCCCACGAGCAATTCCGGGGTCGGCACGGGCGTCGAGAACGACGTCCGCACCGGCATCGTCACCTCGCCGAATATGCGCTGAGAAGAACGAGCGTTCAGGGTCCGCCCGGCGAGAAGAAAAAGAGATTGCGCAGAATTCCCGGCGCCAGCGTGCTTAAGGGATTGACCGAAACCTTCGGGTCTTCGCGCGGACCGTACAAGCGGAAATTCGCGGCGAAGATTCCTTGCCCTTCCCCCCCGACCAGGAGATCGCCAAGAACGGGGATGTTGCCCAACACCGAATTGAGCGTGTAGGCAGGCACCAGCGTGCCAAGAATGCTGATCTGCTCTTTCACGCGATCGACATTCCCGCTGGCATTGATACCGAGCGCACCTCCATAAGCGCGCAGATTATTGAGGCCGATGAGATCGCCGGAAAAGATCACCTGCCCGGCGAGACGATTGAATGGAATGCCCTGGCCGCTCAGCAGCGCGCCCGCACCGGAGAGAGAGGCGATCGAGAGCAGCCGCGCGAGAGCCGGCGCGCCGACGACGCGATAATCCGACCCGGTCGCGTCGGCGACCAGCATACGCGTGCCGTTGCGATCCTCGGCCGCGCCCGTAAGGCTGAAATTGCCGCCCTGCACGTTGTCGTAGACGTCGGCGAGGCTCAGCAGCGCGCCGAAATCGTCAGTTGTCAGTTTGAATTGGCGCTCGCCGAGTGCGCCGCCGAAATTCACGGTAGCGCTCGCCTTGTCGCCGAGGCCGAGAACGATGGCTGCTTCGGTCCAATGCTGCCCGTCGCTTGCCAAACTCGCCGTAACGTTACTGGCTTTGCGGGCCGGCCCGAGGATCAAGCGATCGAGACGCGCGTCGATGGTGAACGGCGGTGGCTCCGCCTGATCGGGACGCCGGTCTATCTCCTTGAGCAAAGCCGAAGCGTCGAGACTCTTGCCCTGCGCCGTGATCGTCCAGCGCCCATCCTCGCCGATCGCCAGACTGCCCTGCACATCGCTTCGCCCGACGGCGAGATGATCGACAACGACATTGTTAACGCCTTGCGTGCCAAAGCCGATCGACGCTTGCGCGTCGATATCGACTCCAGCGAGGGTCGCCTTCGGTACGGCGATCACCTTATCGTCGGCAAGA
>DASXCX010000234.1:0-20862 GCA_036490955.1 Allostellaceae bacterium
CCTTGCCGACCAGCGGAAGATCAAGCAGATCGTCATCAACCTGCTCTCGAACGCGGTAAAATTCACGCCGTCGGGTGGCCGGGTCGACGTACGGTGGCAGGTCATCGAGAATCGCTGTTGTGAGCTGACGGTGTCCGACAACGGCATCGGCATCGCGCCCGACGATTTGACGCGCGTCTTACAGCCTTTCGCCCAGGCCGAGAGCGGTCTTAACCGCCGGTACGAAGGCACCGGCCTCGGCCTGCCGCTGACACGCGGCTTGGTCGAACTGCACGGCGGCAGCCTGCGTCTCGAGAGCGATCTCGGCCAAGGAACCAGGGCGATCCTCGAATTCCCGCTGGCCCGCGCTCATGTGATCGGCGCGCAGCCCGCTGCCGTCGATGGCCTGGCCGCATCGCACTGGCCTATACGTCAGACGATAGAAGCGCTCGAGCAAACCATACGAACCGGCTTTCTTTCGGGTGAAGACAATGTCACAGGATGACGAAAAGATCGGGCGTGTCGTCTCGGTCTCAGGATCGCAGCTCATTTGCCTACTCAAGGATGCCGGCGATCAAGCGACCGCCGGACGGGCCGAGATCGAAGTCGGCACGATCGTTCGCGTGTGCACGCCGCATTCGGTGGCATTCGCCATGGTACGCGCGATCACCATTCCGATCCCCTCGACGGTCAGCTCGGACGAGGAGCTGAAGATCGCCGAGCTCGAACTCCTCGGCGAAATCCTCGAAGCGCAGAATCGCCAGCCCGGCGCGTTCCAGCGCGGCGTCTCCTTCTTCCCGCGGCTCGGCAACGACGTCTCCCTCGCGACGCAAGAGGATATGCAGCAGATCTATGCGTGCCCGGCGATCTCGAGTGCATGCATCGGCGCCCTGCATCACGATCGCTCGCTGCCCGCCTTCGTCAAGACCGACGATCTTCTCGGCAAGCATTTCGCCGTCCTCGGCACGACCGGCTCCGGCAAATCCTGCGCCGTCACCGTGATCCTCAAATCGCTGCTGCGCGACAACCCCCATGCGCGCGTGCTGCTGCTCGATCCGCATAACGAATACGCGCAGGCTTTCGGCGAAGAAGCGTTGGTGCTCGACCCGGCGGTGACGCTCGACCTGCCCTACTGGCTATTCAATTTCGACGAGCTCTGCGAGGTCTTCATCGGCGCGGACGAAGCGCGCCAAGCGCAAGCGGCCATCTTGGCCGAGGCTGTCGTCGCCGCGAAGCAGATATTCCTCAAAGGCCAGAGCGAATACCGCGTCACGGTCGACACGCCGACGCCCTACGCGATCAATGACGTGATCAACTACATCAGAGAGGCGCAGGGGAAGCTGGTGCGGCCCGAGCCGACACCCGTCTACACGCGGCTCATGACGCGGTTGAAGATGCTCTCTACCGATTCCCGCTACTCGTTCATGTTCTCGCGCCACAACGACGACCGCATGGCGAGCATCCTGTCGCGCCTCTTCCGCATTCCGGTCGACAAGAAACCGATCACGATCGCCGATCTCTCTGGCGTGCCATCGGAAACGCTCAACGTCGTGGTCTCGGTGCTCTGCCGCATCACCCTCGACTTCGCGCTGTGGAGCCAGCGCTCTTCGCCGATCCTCGTCGTCTGTGAGGAAGCGCATCGCTATGCACCGCGCGCCACCGGCCTCGGTTTCGAGCCGACCAAGCGCGCCCTCGCCCGTATCGCCAAGGAAGGCCGCAAGTACGGCGTTTCGCTCTGCGTCGTCAGCCAGCGACCGTCGGATCTCGCGACAGAGATGCTTTCCGAATGCAACACGATGTTCGCGCTGCGCATGAGCAGCCAAGCCGATCAGGAGTTGGTGCAGGCGACGGTTTCGGAAGCAGGTTTGGGCCTGCTCGAATTTCTGCCATCGCTTCACACCGGCGAGGCGATCGTCATCGGCGAAGGTGTGCCGGTACCGCAGCGCGTGATCTTCTCGGCGCTCGCCCCTCATGATATGCCGCGCAGCAAGACTTTCGTCTTCTCCGAAGCCTGGCGCCAGGATGGCGGCGCGGGCGAGTCGGTCACGGCCATCGTCGAGCGCTGGCGCCATCTCCAGAAGGGCTCGTCGCGCCCAAACCGCCGCGCCGACGCGGCTCAGCGTGCACAAACGCAAGCGGCTGGAGGCTCTCCCGGCGCCGCCTCGGGACAAGCGCCGCGCCCAACCGGCACCTGACCGCCGCGGCTCAGGGTGCGATCAGCTTGTGGCCGGGCGTCGCGTCGGCGGCCGGCCAGACCGTGACCCATTGCGCGTTCTGGACCTGCTTGAGCTGCGTCAGGTCTTTCTCGCTGGTGTGATGCGCGCCGGTGAAGCCGCGCTTGCCGAGCACCGTGCTCACCTCATTGTGCTCGAGCCATTGCGCGAGCTTGGCGTCCTCGATGCTCTTGGTTCCCTCGACGGCCGCGGCGAGGATTTGCCAGCTGGCATATTCGTTCGCCGCCTGGCTGTCGGCACGCGGATAGGGCAGCTTGGCCGCTTTGGCGCGCTCGTCGAACAGGCGTGCGAAGTCGCGCCCGACCGGATCGTCGGTATAAGGCGGCCCATCGTCGAAATTGGTGATGCCGAGCGCGTTTTCCGCTCCCGCCACTTCCGCGATCGAAGGCGATGGAAAGAGGTAGAACTGCCGCGCCGGGCGATAGCCGATCTTGCTCATCGCCTCGAGCAGCAGATTGCCGTCGACACCGAGGCAGCCCATCCACAGGAAATCGGGCTGCGCATTCTTGATGCGATCGGCGATCGCGGTGAAGTCGCGCGTGCCGACGTCGTATTCGATATCCAGCACCACGTTCATGCCGCGCTCGGGAAACACCTTCCTCGTGCCCGCGGCGATGAATTGCGTCGAAGGGAACTTCAACGTCAGCATGGCGGCTGTCTTCGGCGCATGCGGCGTGCTCCCGAGCGCATCCATGATGATGCCGGCATTGGTGATATCAGGGTGGGCGCCCAACACGTTGGCTGAGAAATGCCATTCATACGTGGCGAGATCGGGCGTGCCCATGGTGTTCTGGATGAAGATCTTTCGATAGCGCTGCGCCACGCCCATCGCGGCGAGAATCGCCGCCGTGCCGTAAGGACCGAGGACCAAATCGACCTTTTCGACACCGAGCAGCCGCTCGTAGAGCGTGCGCGCGACATCGGGCTTCGACTGATCGTCGAGCAAGACATATTCGACCGGCCTGCCGAGCCAGCCGCCCTTCGCGTTGACTTGCGCGACGAAGACCTCGCTAACGATCTGATGGATGAGGCCGGTCTGCGCGAACGGCCCTGTCAAAGAGAGCGTCTGACCGACACGGATCGGGGCACCCGCTGCCGCTTGCCCGCGCGCGACTTGCAGCACCGGCAGCGTCGCCATCCCGGCCAGCACGGCGCGGCGGGACCAGTTGCGATGGCGCATGACGTCCTCCCCCCGTGATCTATTCTTATGCCGGAAGTTTCGCGCGCGCGCCGCGAACGGTCAATGCGCGATGTCCCTTAATCGACGAGCTTGGTCACGCCCGGCAACACCAGCCGCTCCGGCGTCGGCTCGTCCTCGATATCGCCGAGTTGATGCATGGCGTGGACGAGGCTCGCGAGCTTCGTCTTCGAGATCGCTCCACTGCGCTCGAAATAATCGCCGCGACGCAGGAAATCGTAGCTCTTGGCGATATCGTCTTCCTTGCTTTTGCTCGCCGCGACCATGATCGCGATCGCTTCCTCGCGGTTCTTCTCATCGGCGAACCAGCCCACGGCCTCGTCGTAAGCCGCGACGATGGCCCCGACGTCGGCGGCATGCGTTTTCGCCCAGGCGGTGTTTACCGCCGAGCCCGAAAACGGCAAATCGCCGGCATAGTCCTTGACGAAGCCGAGACTGATGTAGCCGGCTGTCGCTGCGTAATAATTCGCTGGCGGCCCGAGCATGGCCGCATCCACCGCCCCGGCTTGCAGCGCAGCGTAGCGCGCCGGCGTGCTACCAAAGAATTGCATGTCGAAATCGCCGCGCTTCAATTGCGAGGGCGCGACCATGCGATCGAGATAGATATTGGTGATATCGTTGAGGCCACCGACGGCGACGACCTTGCCTTCGAGGCCGGCGAGACTTTTTACGGCGGCCTTGCCCATCAGCTCGTAAGGCGCGGCCGTGACCTCGACCAGAACGATGCTGACCGGCCCGCCCTTGTCGATGGCGCGGATTGGATCGACGAGGCCAGTCGACATGGCGAAATCGACCGAGCCGGCCGACGTCTGCTGGAGGAGATTGGGCGCCGAGTTCGTATAGGAGATATCGAGGGCCAGTCCCTTGGCCGCGAACATGCCCCTGGCAAGCGCGATAAAGAACGGCCAGCCCAGGGGCGAGGGCGCGTTGATCGCGCCGGTCGCGATCTTTTCTTCGGCGCCGGCGCGTGTCGTGGCAAGCACCAACAAAATCGCCACGCCAAGGCTAAGGCCTTTGTTCGCACGCATTTCGTGATCCCCCCGCCACGACCATAGCCCGGCCGCGACGGCTTGGCGACCGCGCACCGCCCCACCCAACGACAATTGCCGCGGACTGCGGCCGTGCCTTGTAAACTATGACATCGCGCCGCACTTCAGCCATATTCCGTCGCTCTAGTGACCCGACTATCCGGTGAAATCACACGCGATCGGGGGCATTCGCGCAACGCGCCAGGCTGGAAGCATCGGTCGCGAGCATTCACGGCTGACATTTCTTTTCTTGTAGCGAAGCGCGATATTCAGGGCCGAGGTCGATGGCACTAACCGCGGAAGAATGGGGGCGGGAAAAATCTCTTCTCGAAGCGCGTATCGCCGAGCTGGCGGAGGAAGCGCGCGGCTTGCAAGTGCTGCACCGCATCGGCGTCGCGATCGCCGCCAATCTCGATCTCGAGCGTCTTGTTCAGACCGTGACCGATGCCGGTGTCGAGATCAGCAAGGCCGAGTTCGGCGCGTTTTTCTACAACGTGACCGACGACAAGGGCGAAGCCTACACGCTTTATACGCTTTCGGGCGCGCCACGCGAGGCTTTCGCCAATTTCCCGATGCCGCGCAACACGGCGATTTTCGAGCCAACTTTCCGCGGCACCGGGGTGCTGCGCAGCGGCGACATCCTCGCCGATCCGCGCTACGGTCATAACGCTCCGTTCAATGGTATGCCGCAAGGCCATCTGCCCGTCCGCTCCTATCTCGCGGTACCGGTTCTATCGCGCTCGGCCGAGGTACTCGGCGGGCTGTTCTTCGGCCATTCCAAGACCGACCAGTTCACGCCCCTCGCCGAGCGGCTGATGCTGAGCATCGCCGCGCAAGCCGCGGTCGCCATCGACAACGCGCGGCTCTATCAGACTAGCCAGCGCGAGCTCGCCGCGCGCGGCAAGGCCGAAGCCGAGTTGCAGAGGGTCAATACACTGCTCGAGGCGCGGGCGACCATGGGCGCGCGTCAGCTGGCGGTCAGCGCGACGCGGCTCGAGGAAGCCGAGCAGCATCTGACCCTGCTGATCGACGCCGTCGTCGATTACGCGATCTTCATGCTCGACCCGTTCGGTAATGTCGTCAGCTGGAATTCGGGCGCGCAGCGCATCAAGGGCTACGACCGCGACGAGATCGTCGGCCAGCATTTCTCGCGCTTTTATACCGAGGCCGACCGCACCGCTGGCATTCCTGCGCACGCCCTCGCCCATGCCATGGATGCCGGCAAATACGAGATGGAGGGCTGGCGGCTGCGCAAGGACGGCTCGCGCTTCTGGGCGAATGTCGTGATCACCGCGATCCGCGACGACGCGGGCACGCTCATCGGTTTCGCCAAGATCACCCGCGACCTGACCGAGCGCCGCGCTACCGAAGAACGGCTGCGCCAAGCGCAGAAGATGGAAGCGGTCGGCCAACTCACCGGCGGCCTCGCACACGATTTCAACAATCTGCTGACCGTCATCACGGGCAATATCGAGACGTTGAAGCGCCGGCTCGCCGACCGCAGCGAGCCGGCACTCGAGCGCCTCGCCAGCGCCGCTCAGCGCGGCGCCGAGCGCGGTGCACTGCTCGTGCATCGCCTCCTCGCCTTCTCGCGCAGCCAGCCGCTCGCGCCGAAGGCGGTTTCGGTCAACACCCTTGTCGGCGGCATGTCCGACATGCTGCGCCGGACCTTGGGCGAGACCATCCTCATCGAGAACGTGCTCGCCGGCGGACTCTGGACCACCTTCGTCGACACGACCGAGCTCGAAAGCGCCCTGCTCAACCTCGCAATCAACGCGCGCGACGCGATGCCAGATGGCGGCAGGCTCACGATCGAGGCGGCGAACGTCTTTCTTGATGAAGCCTACGCCGCCGAGGCGGAGATCGCTCCCGGCCAATATGTCGGCATCTTCGTCAGCGACACCGGCACCGGTATGACGCCCGACGTGATCGCCAAGGCGTTCGAGCCATTCTTCACCACCAAGGGGGTCGGCGAAGGCACCGGCCTCGGCCTGTCACAGGTCTACGGCTTTATCAAGCAGTCGGGCGGTCACGTGAAAGTCTACAGCGAGGTCGGCGCCGGCACGACGGTGAAGCTCTATCTGCCGCGCCATATCGAGCCGGCAACGCGCGACGCCAACCCTGCGGCGCAAGCCGCGCCGCAAGGCCATGGCGAGACCATCCTCGTCGTCGAGGACGACCCGGATGTCCGTACGTTCACCATCGAGATGCTGCGCGAACTCAGCTATACGGTGGTCGAAGCGACCGATGGGCAGGGCGCGCTTCGCATGCTGGATGCGCATCGCGAGATCGTGCTTCTCTTCACCGATGTCGGCTTGCCCGGCGGGATGAACGGCCGCCAACTCGCCGACGAAGCGCTGCGCCGGCGTAACCAGCTTAAAGTGCTGTTCACGAGCGGCTATGCGCGCAACGCGATCGTGCACCACGGCCGGCTCGATCCCGGCGTCGAGCTGCTGTCAAAGCCATTCACCTTCGCGATGCTCGGCGCACGAATCCGCCGCTTGTTGGACGGCAAATAGGCGAGCAGCAGCTTCCACTCAATTCGTCAGCGCGGTCAGGCCTGGGATGACGAGCTGATCGGCGGTGATGGCGGCACCTTCGAGATCGCCGATCGATTTCATCGCATCGATCAGGTGCTGGAGATCGGTGCGCGAGACGCTGCTCTCCCTCGAATACATGTCGATCTTGCGCGCGAGATCGTAGCTCTGCGCCACCTGCGCCTTGTCGGATTTCGAGACGTCGACCAGGATCTGGATAGAGGAATCGCGTTTCGTATCGTCGTAGAAATACGCGGCCGCCTGGTCGAGCACCGCGACGAGCCGCTTTGCCGCATCCTCATGCGCCTTCGCCCACGGCACCATCACATCGGCGCTCGCCATCGGCAAATCGCCGGCATATTCCTTGATCATCGCGAGATTCTTGAACCCGTCCTTCTCGGCGGTGAAAGCGGTCGGCGGCACGAGCATCGTCGCATCGACCGAGCCCGATTTCAGCGCCGCAAAACGCTGCGCCGAATTGCCGATGACGACGACATCGTATTCGCCCCATTTGATGCCGTTCGCCTGCATGATGCGCTCGAGATAGATGCGGTTGATATCCATCAGCCCGCCGATGGTGATGGTCTTGTGCTTCAAATCCTTGATCGAGGCGATCTCCGGCTTGGCGATCATTTCATAGGGCGTGGTATTGCTGGTCATACGGAGAATCGCGACATCGGCGCCTTTCGCACGCGCATGGATTGGCTCGACGACGCCGTCGACCCCGACGACGTCGAGCGAGCCGGAGACAAGCTGCTGCATCACGCCCGGAGCGGTCGGCACATAGATGAAATCGGGCTCGATGCCTTCCTTGGCGAAATAGCCCTCATGCATCGCGATGTAATAGAGCCAGCCGCCGGTATCGGGCGAGCCGATCATGCCGATGGTCAGCTTCTCCGCCGCCTGAGCCGTCGCTGACGCGATGACCGCCGTCCAGACAATCGCCGCAGTAAAAAAACTAATCCGCATGGCTCTATCCTCCCGATCGCCCGGGCAGCATCGAGGCCACCTCTTCGGCTGGGATAGAATGTGCCTTTATGGGGCGTCCGTCAAAGACAGCTCACGGCTACGGCTTCTTCGAAAATCCCGCGACCAGCTCGACATGATGCGACCAGGTGAACTGGTCGATCACCTTGACGCTATCGAGGCGATAGCCGCCATCGACCAGGATGCGCGCGTCGCGCGCGAAAGTCGCCGGGTTGCAGGAAACACCGACCAGCAGCGGCGTCTTCGCCGAGGCAAGCGCTTTAACCTGCTCGGCCGCACCGGCGCGCGGCGGATCGAAGACGATGGCGTCGTAGCGATTGGCTTCCTCGCGCTTCAACGGCTCGCGCTCGAGATCGCGGCAAAAGCTTTTGAGCGGCAGCGCCCCTTTCGCTTTCTCGAGCGCGCGGATGGCCGGCGCGACGCTCTCGTAAGCGTCGACCGTTCCGCGCGCCAGCAACGGCCCGGTGAACGTGCCGCTGCCCGAAAAGAGATCGGCGAAAGTGCCGCGCGCCGGCAATAGCGCCATCACCGCCTCAACCAACGCCGTCTCGCCGGCTTGCGTCGGCTGCAGGAAAGCGAGCGGCGGCAACGCCACTTCGAGCGCGCCGAATCTCGCTATCAGCGGATTGCGCTCGATCATCACTTCGATATCGTCGCGCCGATCGCGCTCGCGCGCGCGCCAGGAAATGCGGTTGATGTCGACTTTCTGCGCGAGCTCGGCGATCGCCTCGCGCACGGGCAGATCGGGCTTGCCCTTCTTACCGACGGCACCGGTGATGGCGAGCTCCGAGCGCCCGCTGACCATCTGGATGAAGATGTCTGCCTCTTTGCCTTCGGTGAGGATCGGCGCGAGCAGCGGCGCGAGCTTGTCGCGCAGCGCCATGATCGCCGGGTCGGCGACGAGGCAGGCGCGGATCTCGGTCACGCGATGCGTGCGACGGCGGAAATAGCCGAGCGTCACCCTGCCGTTATGTTTATGCGCGTTGAACGTCGCGCGGCGGCGCGTGGCCGGCGGCACGAACACCGGCGTGCCCCATATTTTCGGCGTCAGACCCTTGCGCTTGAGTGCGTCGCGCACGATCGCGACTTTCCAATCGCGATAGAAAGCGTCATCCGCATGCTGCAAGCTGCAGCCGCCGCACAGATCGTAATTGGGGCAAGGCGGCTTCACACGATGCGGCGATGCCTCGAGCACGGCGATGATCTCGCCGCGCAGCATGCCGTCATCGCCGCGGTGGATGTTGGCGCGCAGCGTCTCGCCGGGCAACGCACGCTCGACATAGACGCGGCCGCCTTGCGATTGGCCGATGCCGTCACCTTTGGGGCCCAACGCGTCGATGCGGATCTCGCCGACCATCGGCCTACCTCCGCCCGGCTCGGGAGAAAGCCGCCACCAGCTCGACATGATGCGAGAAGGTGAATTGATCGATTACTTGGACGCTGTCCAAGCGATAGCCGCCGTCGACCAGGATGCGCGCGTCGCGCGCGAAGCTCGCGGGATTGCAGGAGACCGCGACCAGCACCGACGTCGCCGCCGCGGCGAGTTCGTGAGCCTGTGCTTCGGCGCCCGCGCGCGGTGGATCGAAGACAATGGCGTCATAACGCTCGGCCTCGACCCGTGTCAGCGGCGCGCGATAGAGATCGCGGCGGATCACCTTGAGCGGCAGGCTGCCTTTTGCTTCATCGAGCATACGGATTGTCGGCGCTGAATTCTCGAATGCATCGACGGGGCCGCGCGCCAGCATCGGACCGGTGAAGGTACCCGAGCCCGCGAACAAGTCGGCAAAACGTGCGGACGGCGGTAGCGCCCCCATCACCGCCGCGACCAGCGCCGCTTCGCCGGCCGGCGTCGGCTGCAAGAAGCCAAGCGGCGGAAGCGCCACGGTAAGCGCCCCGAAATGCGCGCGCAGCTTGCTGCGCTCGATCATCACGTCGGGTACATCCCCGAGATGAGCGCGCCATGATACGCGGTCGATCGCCAACTCGTCGGCAAGCGCCACCATCGCGTCGCGCGCCGCCTCATCGGGGACGCCGCCCCCGCCGACCGGGCCGGTGATGACGAGCTCGGTCTGGCGGCCGACGGTCTGGACGAAGGCGGTGGCGGGCTTGCCCTCCTGCAGCAGTGGCGCAAGTAGCGGCGACAGCTTGGCGCGCAACGCCATGATCGCCGGATCGGCGATAAGGCACGACGCGATCGCCACCACTTGGCGCTGGCGGCGGCGCGAATAGCCCAAAGTGATTGCCGTGCCTTGCTTTTCGGCGGTGAACGTGACGCGCCGCCGGCCCCCGGGCGGCAGAAACACCGGCTCCCGCCAGCGTGTGGGCGCGAGACCTTTCGCGGCGAGCGCATCACGGACGATGCCGGCTTTCCAATCGCGATAGAATACATCGCTGGCATGTTGCAGTGCGCAGCCGCCGCACAGCGCGTAATGCGGGCATAGCGCCTCGGCACGATGCGGCGAAGCCTCAACGATTCCGAGCACATCGCCCCGCCACACGCCATCGACATCGCGGCGGAGCTTTGCCGTCACCCGATCGCCGGGTAGCGCGCGATCGATATAGACGCGCTCGCGCTTTGCCATGCCGATGCCTTCGCCTTTCGGGCTTAGTGCATCGATCCGGAAATCCTCGGCCATCGCTCCTGGAACTGCCGCTATTTCGGCAGGAATTGCTCCGTATAGAGCGGCTTCATATCGGGCAAGGTCGGCAGCAATTCAAGCTCGACGATTGCGTGCGCAGCAATATCGAGCGCCGCGGGATCGAATCGCCCGTCGCGCGAGAACATCGGCATCACGGTGTCATAGGTATGGCTGGCGATATCGGCATCGGTGATGCCGTCGGCCTTCATGTCGAGCTTCACCGTCTCGGCCTTGTTCTCATGCATCCAAGTGATGGTATCGAACCAAAGCTTGAGGAAGCGGCTGACCACTTCCGGCCGTTTCGCGATCATGTCGTTGCTGGCGAAGATCGCATGCGTCACATAAGTGGTGATGAACTCGCCGTGATTGGCGATGACCTTGCCCAGACCCTGCTTCTCATAGGTGTAGCCGATGTCGATGCCGCTCGTCAGCGCATCGACCTGTTGCGTCCTGAGCGCGGCGATGTTGGCGGCGTTGCCGCCGCTGACATAGACGATGTTGATGCCATCGAGCCCCCAGCCGAGCTTGTCGGAGAGATGCCGCGTCAGCCAGAAGACCAGCGAATTGCGCGACGCGACCGCGACGCGCCTGCCTTTCAGATCCTTCACCGTGTCGATGCCGGTGTCCTTGCCCGCGAAGACGCCGTAGGCGAGCGGCGGCCCGGCCATCGCCGCGACCGCCTTCTCCGGCACGCCCTTCGCAACGAACGCCATATCAGTGCCGGAACCGAGCCCGATATCGACCTGGCCCGCGGTCATGGCTTGTTGCAGCTTCGCGGCCCCTTCAAAGCCCTGGATCGTCACATCGAGACCTGCCTTGCTCATGATGCCGGCATCGACGCCGATATTGATCGGCACGAAGGCAAAAGAGGTCGGGAACGACTTGCCGACGACCAGCTGGTCGTTGGCCGAGGCCGATCCGGCCGCACTTAAAAGGCCCAACGCCGCCGCGGCGAGCGCCCACGCCGAAAAGCGAAGATGCGAAGCGAAACGCATGGTCATTGGGCCTCCCCGCCGAGCTTTATCGTCTATAGCCGATATTAGCGATTTGCCGCGCTATGCATAGGACAAGCGTTGCGCGAACGCGATTGTCAGCCCCCGTCGCGCCGCCCTAAACTGATGCCGGTTCTCGGGCGGGAATTAAGCGGGAGAAAAGTCATGGCGGAAGGCACTTCAATGTCGCTGGACGAGCGCGCTGATGCGCTCGAGCGCAAGATGAGCGACGAGCTCGATGTGCTGATCTCGAAATCGGCGCTTTTCAATATGGCCGACGGCAATCTCGGCCCAACCAATATGGGCGCCAGCCTCAGCGTCGAGCAGCGCAAGGGCAAGTTCTATCTGATGGACGACGACCCGCGTCTGCCGAAGATGCCGGCGCGCCCAAAGCTGCTCGACTTCTTCAAATATCGCGCCGGCGGCACGCAGCATCTCTTACAAAGCGGCAACCTCGCGCTGAAGAAGGGAATGCCCGAGAAGATCGTCCTCGCCTGCCTCTTGCACGACATCGCCAATTCGATCTTCATCAAGAGCGATCACGGCTATTGGGGCGCGGCGTTGATCGAGCCGTATGTCGACGAAGAGATCAGTTGGGCGATCCGTGCGCATCAGGCGGTGCGCTTCTTCCCTGATGAATCGGTCGGCTATTCCTATCCCGAGATGTATGTCCGGCATTTCGGCTCACACTACGTGCCGGAGCCTTATATCCAAGAGGCCTATAAGAAGGCGCGCGCCCATAAATGGTACATGACGGCGCGCATGATCACCGTGCACGACCTCTATTCCTTCGACCCGAACGTGGTCGTCACTTGGGAGCCGTTCGAGGACATCATCGGCCGCCACTTCAAGCAGCCGGAAGAAGGCCTCGGCTACGACAACAGCCCCAACGCCTTTATGTGGCGGACGATCAAGCGGCCGACCAAATACCTCTGAGCGCGAGCGGCGGCGCCGGGCGCCGCCTGCCTCACGGTAGATATCTTTCCGTATAGAGCGTCGCCATGTCGGGCTTCTCATCGAGCAAGCCGGTGTCGACGATTGCTTGCGCCACCACCGCGACCGCTTTGGCATCGAAGCGCCCGTCGCGCGAGAAAAGCGGCATTTGCTCGCGGTAGGTTTGTGCCGCGATCTCGGGCGAGAGACGCGAGACTTCTTGCGCCACCTTTACGGTCGCCGCCTCGTTCTTCGCCATGAAGGCGATGGTCTCGAACCACGCTTTGAGGAAGCGCCGCAGCAGCGCTGGATCCCGCGCGATGAGATCGTTCGAAGCGAAGATCACATGGCCGAGGAAATCCGGGATCACATCGCCCATGCGGACAAGAATGCGTACCTTGCCTTGCGCCTGGAGCTCATAGGCATCCTCGGTGCCGTCGACGCCGGCATCGACATTGCCGGTGACGAGCGCCGCGATAATGCCAGGCCGGCCACCGGTGTCGGCGATGTGGATGCCGTCCGCTCCCCAGCCCGCGCGCCGCGCCGTCTCGAGCGCGGTCCAGCCGGTCAGGCTGTTCGCCGGTCCCGAGCCGATGGTCTTGCCCTTGAGTTGCTCGATCGTGGTGATCGGCGAATCCTTCTTGACGATGATCGAGATGTTCATCGGCGCGCCGAACATCGCCGCAACCGTCATCTCGGGCGACCCTTTGGCGATCGATGCCATTTCCGGGCCGGAGCCGAGCCCGATATCGAGCTGACGCGCCGCCATCGCCTGATGCATCTTGCCGCCGCCGCCGAAGCCGAAACTCTCGGTTTCGATGCCGTATTTGGCGAAGATGCCGTTCTCGCTGCCGATCTCAACCGGCGCGAAATCGAAAGCGGCCGCCTCGGGCTTGCCGATGCGCAGATGATCATCGGCCTGGGCGAAATTCGCCACTAGAAGGACCGCAAGCCCGATTAGAATGCTCATCATTGCGAGCGAAGCGAAGCAATTCAGGGGTTGAAGCAAACGGGATTGCTTCGTCGCTACGCTTCTCGCAATGACGCCGCAGGGATTGCCGTGCCTCACGGCAGAAACTTCTCCGTATAGAGGCTCGCCATATCGGGCGGCGTATCGGTCAGCTTCAGATCGGCGAAAGAGCGCTTGAGGTTCGCCATTGTCTCGGCGTCGAATTTGCAATCGTCCGAGAAGGCGCTGAGATTGAGGTCGAAATCCTTGCCTTGCACCGCGGCCGAGGCGTTGGTGACCTCGCGCTCGATGGCAATGCTCTCGTCGCGATGGGTGCGCATATAGGCGATGGTCTCGAGCCAGCCGGCGAGGAAGCGGCGTAGCGTGTCGGGCTTGCCGGCCATCAGCGTCCTCGTCGCAAAGATCACGCCCGCGCCAACGTGGCCGGCATATTGCGACGCGGGGATCAGCAGCCGCCCGGCGCCCTGCTCTTCCATCGTGAAAGCGATCACCGTCCCGGTATAAGCTGCATCGATCGCGTGGGTCTTGAGCGACGCCGTCACGGCCGCAGGATTATTGCCGATTTCGACAATATCGACGCCGTTCGGCCCCCAGCCCTCGCGACGTTCGAGTTCGAGCGTCAGCCAGTACGAGAGTCCCCCAACGGCTGCGACCGCGATCTTCTTGCCTCTGAGCCCCCCGACATCGTGGATTGGCGAATCGGCCGGCACGAGAATGCCGAGGAACGCGACGGCCGGCGCGACATTGCACACGGCGAGCTCGGGCGCGCCCTTGGCAATGAGCGCCATCTCCGGTCCGCCGCCGATGCCGAGATCGACGCTGCCGGCAAGCATTGCCTGATGCATCTTCGCGGCACCCTGAAAGACGACGATTTCCACATCGAGACCGTGCTTGGCGAAGATGCCGGTCTTTAGACCGATATCGAGAGGCAACACCGCTGGCGAGGTCAGCGCCGCTTTGCCGACGGCAAGCTTTTCGTTTTCCGCGGCATGGATGGACGATGCGATGAAAAATACAGCGAGTGCGATCGTTGCCGCGGCAATTCCCCGCCAGATCATGATCCCGTTCCCCCTCCCGCGCCGCCTTCCCGGCAAGCCGGGGTCCATCGATCCTCCGCTCGGTCGAGCGATGGACTCCGGATCGCGCCGGTGTGCGGCTTGTCCGGGGAGGCGAAATTTTTATCAGCCGATGGCCGAAAGCTGACCGCTCACTTGGCCGGTTGTTTGTCGTAGACCTGCAACCGATCCTCGGTCATCCAATCCCTGTGCTGATCGAGATTGATGCGCGCCGGCTTTGCCTCGCGCGTTTCCTTGCTGACGATCTGCAGGATCTCGAGATCCTCGGCGCCGATCTTCTCGAACCAGTAACGCGAACCACCGGGCAGATGGATGCCGCCGTTCGGCCCAATCTCGCCCAACAGCTTATCGCCGACGCCGTAGAAACGCGCCGCGCCTTTCAGCACCATCCAGACCGTATCGCCGCCTGTGTGATAGTGAAGATTATTCTCGCCGCCTTCTTTGACGATCTGCACGTTGAGCCGCATGAGATCGCCGCGCATGAGATTGGCGATTTGCTTCACCATCGGCTGCCCGTCGCGATCCTTCTGCTCGGTCGGCTTCTCGTACCCGAAAACCACGATCTTCGCTTCGGCCGCACGGTGAAAGGCCTCTTTCTGCTCGGCATTCATCGTCGCATCGCTCATGAGACGTATCTCCAGGCTTTTGCACAAGTCTAGCGCGATCGCCCGAGCCGGCAAGGATGAGGGCGTCAGTCGATCGGCGGCCTGATCCCCGTGGCGCCGGAATGCATTTCGAGCCACCGGCCTTCGACGTCGCGGCTCATCATATAGACGCGGCGGTTTTCTCGATCGCCATAACGCGCGCAGAGCTCGTCGAGCATCGGGATACGCGCATATTCCTCCTGATAGTGCCGTTCCTGCATGACGAATATCTCCTCACAAGACATCGCTTCGAGCTTGTCGATATTGTTCTCGTTCACGTCGAGCTTCAGGATAAGCCGGCGCGGCAGGTCGGCGGTTTCCATCATGATGGGTATCCATTCGCGCTCGGATTTCCAATCGTTGAAGCGGCCGCCGCCGCGCAGGCGCTTCAGCCGATCCGGCAGATTGTCGCGAATCTCTTCCGTGATGCGCTCGTCTTCATAGCGATGCGCGAGCCCGGCGAAGAAGAACAACGTTACCGCACGGCGGCGAGATTCGCCGGGCAGCGCGTCGAGAATGTCGAGTAGCTTGTCGAAGAGCGGCAGGGTGTTGCGCGTAAGGAACAGCCTCTCGACCCGCGCCATGCCGCGCTCGCCGCCAAGCCGCAGGATCGACATCTGGTAGTCGAAATCGCCGGCGCGGCCGTTCCAGCGGTCATGCGTCTCGCCGTAACCGGCGAGCGAAGCGTGCAGACCGGTGACGCCGGCAGAGCGGCGTTCGTCGAGCCAGGCCGCGAGCGCCTCATCACGGCGGATGCGCAAGCCGCCGAGATTGAGCGTCTCGAAAACATCGCCGCGATGCGCTCGTAATCGCGCGAGGCCGTGCAATATCTCGAGATCGAAATCGTAAGATGGGCCGATGAAGAAGCCGACCGACATATCCTCGCGGCCGCAATCCGCCTTCCACTCGATGAAGCGATGCCCGAGTTGCTCGAAGCGATCCCAGGGCAAACTTGTGCCTTTGCGCGTCTCGGAGATCAGGCAATAGCGACAGATATGCGCGCAAGGCGCGAGGCGCAGCGACAGCCTCAGCCCTTTTCCGGCAACCGCACGAGACATCGTTTCCGGCCTCGCCTCCTATTGCAACGGCGCCTCGAAGCCGTATTTCGCCAAGACGCCCTGGCCCGCGGCGGAGAGAATATACATCGCAAGGAGATTGGCTTTGCCGGCATCCGCAACCTTGAGCACCGCCAACCCGTAATCGGCGCCGGTTGCAAGTTCGGGCGGCAGCGCGACGCTGGTCGCGCCCGGCAATTGCGCGAGCGCTTCTTTGGCGCCGGTGCAATAAGCCAGGAAGATATCGGCGCGCCCTTCTTTCAGATGCCAAGCATAGGGCGTCAGCCCATCGGGCGGCGGCGGCGAAGCCGGCGCGCCCATCAATTGCAGCGCCTTGGCTTCGAGCTTGGCACGGCTGCCCGGCATGACGGAATCCGCCTTGGCGAACATCGCCCAGGCGTAGTCGCCGGAAGGATCGGCTTTCGGCGTTGAGGTGCCGAGCTTCACCGCCGGATCGAGGATCGATGCGAGTAGCGTCGCGCTTGTCAGCGCGAGGCCGGGCCGCGCGATGGCGCAAAGCTGATTGCGCGCGAAGAGCACGACCGGACCCGCCAGTCCTTCTTGCTCCAGCTTCTGCGGATTGCCCATATCGGCCGAGGCGAAGACATCGCCGGCCGTGCCCTGCTCAAAGCCCTCGCGCAACAGGCCCGAGGATTTGAAATTGGCATCAACTGTGAGGCCATACGCCGCGGTGAAACCCTTGGCGATCTCGAGCATCGCACTGCGTAGGCTGCCGGCCGCGTAGAGGCGAACGGATGGGGCGTCGGCGGCGCGGCTCGGGGCGATCACAGCGGGCGCCTGCATCAGGCCGGCAAGGACGAGAGTGACGACAGTGAGCGTCCGCAGGCCCATGAATCGCTCCACACGGTGTTTATCGGCATTTGCGCTGTACTTTAATGGATATATCGCGGCCGCAAAAGCTGCTGCCCACCGGTCCAGTCAGGCATGCCCGGCCGTCTGGCGATCGTCACGACTGCTTTGACGAAACCCCGGCCGTCTGCCACAATCGTTATATATGAGTGAACATATCGACTTACGCACGAAAGCCGCTTCGCCGTCTTGGCTCGGCCGGAACCTCGCCGTTCCGGCGCACGGCGATGGCCATGCTCACGCCGAATGCCTGGATCACCGCGGTGCCGCCGCCTCGATTCTCGGGCGGATCAATCAGCGTCCTCTTTTGCTCCATGACGATCACACGCCGCCAACTGAAAAAACGGCCCGGCGCCGCATCTGGGATTTGCACAACTCGCTACATTGCTCGGTAATCGGCACCTGTCTCACGACGAGCGAATTGCGCGCCCTCCTCGGCAAGTTCCACGGCCAGCTTCCCGAGAAGCCGACCGAGCACCTGCTGCACACGATCGCCGTCACTGCTGCGGCTCAGCACAATCTCCTCGCCAAGCAATTGCAGAAGGCGCTCGACCGCCGCCACACCCATGCGCTACGTCATTTCGCCGGGGCAAAGAACGTCGGCGAAGTGCGGCAGCGCTGGCATGATGCGCGCCAGGCCGGCGACATTCCGGGCGGCTATTGGGCGGTGCTGACGCATCCCAAGACCGACGATGTCCTGCTGCGCGAGGCTTTCGGCGACGTTCATATGCTGTCGCATCTCGTCGGCGCCGCCAATCGCGCGGATATCCGCAAGCTGCACGAGCTCGAGGAGGAAAAAGCCGCGCTTGAGGAAAGGCTCGCGCGCCAGCAGACACAGCTGCGCGACGGCATTGTCGCCCGCGAGGCAAAGATCCGCGAGTTGAACGCCACGATCGCGGCGATGGTGGCAGAGCAGAGCCGGCCCGCCGGCGAATCGACACCGGCCGAGATCGCCGTGCTACACGGCGTCGTCGCCGATCTGCGCAAGTTGCTCGATCGCGAAGTGGCGCGACGCCAGCGCGCCGAGGCGCGCAACGAAGAGCTGACCGGCGCGGTACAGAAAGCCGATCGCGCCCGCGTGGCCGCCGATCGTGAATTCGCGGCGCTGCGGGCCGAGCTCGACGCGCTCGAGTCGCATGTCGCCGCGCGTGACACGGCCGATGAAACGGAAGCGGAGATCGATCTCGACGGTGCAGCGCTGCTTTATGTCGGCGGCCGGCCGCATCAGATCGCGCAATTGCGCCAGATGATCGAAGCTGGCGGCGGCCAACTCATCCATCACGACGGCGGCGTCGAAGAGCGATCCGATCTGTTGCCCGGCCTCGTCAGCCGCGCCGACGCGGCGTTCTTCCCGGTTGATTGCATCAGCCACAGCGCGGCCCTGCTCTTGAAGAGGCTCTGCCAACAGGCCGGCAAGCCTTACGTGCCGCTGCGTAGCGCCGGCGTTGCTTCGATGCTGCGTGCGCTGCGCGCCTCGCCTTTCGCCCGTGGCGCCACCGCCTCGGCTGCCGAATAAAACTGGCGCGCGCGGATGGCGCCGGCACCGCCGGCGCTTCCCTCGCCATCTAAAGCGCCATCACGACGGATTTGACCTCGGTGTAGAGGTCCAGCACCTCGCGGCCCTTCTCACGGCCCCAGCCCGATTGCTTGTAGCCGCCGAACGGCAGCGATGCATCGAGCGAGCCATGGGTGTTGACGCCGATGCGTCCTGCACGAATACGGCGCGCCATCTTATGCGCCGTTCCCAGATCGCGGGTCCAGATGCTGCCCGCAAGGCCATAGATCGTGTCGTTCGCTTCTTTGGCGATCCGATCAAGATCGTCGTCGTCGAAAGTCATCGCGCACAGCACCGGACCGAAGATCTCTTCGCGTACCACCGACATATCGGGCCGCGTGTTGGTCAGCACCGTCGGCGCGACGAAATAGCCTTCATTGCCGATACGCTTTCCGCCGGTCACGACCTTGGCGCCGGCAGCCTCGCCTTGGTGGAGATAGCCGGTCACCCGGTCGAGCTGATCTTGCGAAACCAAAGGCCCCATTTGGGTGCCTTCGTCCAGGCCATGCCCGACCTTCAGCTTTTCCGCTTCGCGCGCGATGCCATCGACCATCTCGTCGAACACCTTCTTATGCGCGAAGAGCCGCGAGCCGGCGGCGCAGACCTGACCTGAATTGTTAAAGATGGCGCTGGCCGCACCGGGGATCGCGACCGAAAGATCGGCATCGGGGAAGATGATGACGGGCGACTTCCCGCCGAGTTCGAGCGAGATTTTCTTCAAGTTGCCGCTCGCCGCCTTGATGATCAGCCGTCCGGTCTCGCCCGAACCGGTAAAGGCGATTTTGTCGACATCGGGATGTGCCGCCAATGCCGCGCCTGCGGTCTCGCCGAAGCCCGGCACGATGTTGACGACGCCGTCAGGAATGCCAACCTCCTGAATCAGCTCGCCGAGGCGTAGCGCGGTCAGTGGTGTTTGCTCCGCCGGCTTCAGCACCACGGTGCAGCCCGTGGCCAAAGCCGGCGCAAGCTTCCACGCCGCCATCAACAACGGGCCATTCCACGGAATGATCTGGCCGACAACACCGATCGGCTCACGCATCGTGTAGGCGTGATGGTGGCCAGGCGCCGAAAGATTGAAGGTCTCTCCCGTCAGCTTGGTCGCCCAGCCGGCCATATAGCGAAACATCTCGGCGCCCAAGCCGACATCGCCGTGGCGTGCCGAGGCAACGGACTTGCCGTTGTTCAGCGCCTCGAGCTCGGCGAGTTCCTGACCATGCGCTTCCATCAGCTCGGCGAGACGCCAGACCAGCTTGCCGCGATCGCTCGGCGTCATTCTCGCCCAGGCATTGCCTTCGAACGCTTTGCGCGCCGCCGCTACGGCGAGATCGATATCCGCCGCGTCGCCTTCGGCCACGCGCGCAATCACACGTCCGGTACCGGGATCGTAGGTATCGAAGGTCTTGCCGGATTTTGCGTCGACCCATTTGCCGCCGATGAAAAGCTGATGCTTGCGGGCGAGAAATGCCGTCGCCGCAGGACCAACCCGGGGATGAACGAAAAGCGTATCCATCGCGTATCTCCGTCCCATGCTTGCTATATCGTTATGTTCTATCATATATAGCGAATCGCGCGGGCCAGCGGCAAGCCGGCCTGACCCCAAAGAATTTTCGGCGGAAAAGGATTTCTGTTTCATGGATATGTCCGGTGAGTACCGCATTTCGGCAGTGCGCGAGAAGGTGTGGGCCGCGCTCAACGATCCCGCGACCTTGAAACAGTGCATTCCCGGCTGCGAATCCCTCGAGAAGGTCTCCGACACCGAAATGAACGGCAAGGTCACGGCAAAAGTTGGACCGGTCACCGCGCGTTTCGGCGGCAAAGTTACGCTGAGCGATCTCGATCCGCCGAACAGCTATCGCATCTCCGGCGAAGGCACTGGTGGTCCGGCGGGCTTCGCCAAAGGCGGTGCCACCGTCTCGTTGCGCGACGACAATGGCGCGACCGTCCTGAGCTACAAAGTCGACGCCAATGTCGGCGGCAAGCTGGCGCAGATCGGCTCGCGTCTCATCGACGGTACGGCACGCAAGATGGCCGACGATTTCTTTTCGCGTTTCGCCGCTATTGTCGGCGCCCCGGCCGAAACGGCGAAAGCAGCGCCCGCAGCGGCGTCCGCTCCTGCCCCGGCACCCGCGGCCGAGCCAGAGACACCGGTCCTGCCGAGCGCGCCC
>DASXCX010000235.1:0-2905 GCA_036490955.1 Allostellaceae bacterium
TGCTCGCGACCGCCAGCGACGCGTCACGCGCCTGGGATCTGCGCTGCGAGTTGCGCGAGAAGATGATTGCTTACCTCCAGAGCGAGCATCCTGATTGCTTGCCGCGCCGTCGGCTCGAAGTCGCGGCCGAGACCGTGGAGCGGTCGGACGTGCCTACGCCGCGCATCCGCTCGGTCGCGAGCGGCCGCTGATCGACGTCTAGCGATAGAGCAGGTCGCTCGTCTGCCGCACAAGGAACGTGTCGCCGCGATGGAGGAAATCGATCGCGAGCTCGGCGACGGCTTCGGGTCGCTCATCGGCCATCGCCGTGCCCGCGTCGTAGACGAACACGACGTTGCAAGCCGCGAGGCGTTCGCGGTAATGCCGTCCGGCCGCGGGCGGCGCCGCTTGATCCTTCGTGCCGAAGATCGCCAGCAACGGCACTTTGAGCCCGGCAAGCCGCCCGATAAGCGCCTCGTCCGCCGCGCGGCCGTCGGCATGGATCAAGCGCGGACCGATCAAGATCAGCGCAGTGACAATTTCGGGCCGCTCAAGCGCAAGGGCGAGCGCCTCTCTCGCGGCATCGCTGCCGGCAATCACGCCAAAGCGTTCGCCTGCCGCCGGCGTTTTGTCGACCACGCGAAATTTCGCGGCGATCAAATCGCGCAACGCCACGCGTTTTTCGCCGAGCCAAAGGACGCTATCGCTGCCGAGGCTTTCGTTCGCCATGATCAGAGCTCGCGGATTCGAGGCAGGACTTTCGTTCCGAACAGCTCGATGGAACGGAGCGTCTTGTCACCGAGCTGCGCCGCCAGCGGGCAATCGAGGATGCCGGCGCCGATCTCTTTCCGGATGCGCTCGATCTGGCGCGCGATCGTCTCCGGCGAGCCGACGAGGAGCTGGCCCGAATCGACGCGGTCTTGCAGAGTGCGTGTCGCGGTCCGCGTCACTTGGCTTTCGTCGCGCCCGTAATAAGCGGTCTCGGTCATCGCTTTGTTGATCGAGGCATTGGCGGTGGTGAGCGAGACGCGCGGCGCGGTCCTACTCATATCGTCGAAGGCTTCCTCATCGGTCTCGGCGACATGGAACCCGACGCGATAGATGATGTCGTCGGGCTTCGCCTCCCAGCCCTGCTCGCGGCATTGCGCCTGGTAATAGGCCGAGGCCTTAGCCGCCTGCGCGATGGTGGTAAAGGCAAAGCCGAGGCCGATATGCTGCTCGGCGGCGAGTTCGCCGGCCTCCGGGCTTGAGCCCGACATGTACATCGGCGGATGCGGCCGCTGCATCGGCCGCGGCCAGATCGATATCGACCGATATTGGTAATAGCGGCCTTGCCAGCCGAAAGGCTGCGGCTCGGTCCAGGCACGGCGGATGATCTCCAGCGCCTCGGCGAAACGCGCTCGGGATTCCGACGGGTTGAAATTGTAGGTGACGTATTCGTTCGGCGTGCCGCGCATCAGCCCGGCGACGAGCCGACCGCCGGTCATCGCGTCGAGCATCGCGAATTCCTCGGCAACGCGCACCGGGTTGAGCGTCGGCAGGCTTGGCCCGAGCACCGCGATCTTCGCCCGCTTCACCACCTGAGAAAGCGCGCCGGCGAAGATCATCGGATTGGGCGTCAGTGAGAGCGACGAGAAGTGATGCTCAGCGACCGTCACCCAGTCGAAGCCAAAGACATCGGCGAGGCGGAATTGCTCCATCGTGACCGCCATCGACTGCTCGGCGATCTCGGGATCGCAATAATCGTTGGGGACGGGCCACACACCTTGCGGTGCATCGCCGATATAGCGGGAGGTGCAAAAGAGCGCGGCTTTCATACCGCCAGCGTACCACGCGACAGCCGGCAAGTCAGGCGGCGGGCGAAGTCAGGTCGGGATGGCTTGCCCGGCTGGCCGGCCCAGCCCACAATCGTCCGAAAATCGAGGGAGGACGGCATGCCGGCATTCGATCCCAAGCGCTATCACCGGATCGCGGTCGAGGAAGCCTTCATGATCCCCGAGATCGCAACGCTGGACAGCTCACGCGTCCCGGGCCGCAGCGAGAGCTCGAAGCTGCGGGCCTATATCATGAAATCGCTGCTCGAGATGGGCGACGAACGCATCAAAGCGATGGACGAGGACGGGATCGCGATGCAGGTCTGCCTCGTCGCCGGTATCGGGTTGCAGGATATCGATCCGGTTAAGGGAAACGAGCTCGCCGCGCTCGCCAATGACCGCCTCGCCGAGATGGCGCACAAATATCCGACTCGTATCGCCGGCCTCGCCGGCTTCGCGCCGCGCGATCCGGCGCACGCCGCGCAAGAGATCGAGCGCGCCGTGAAGAAGCTTGGCCTGAAAGGCGGCATCGTCAATTCGCACTCGCTCGGCGAATATCTCGACGACAAGAAATTCTGGCCAATCTTCGAAACACTGCAGGCCTTGGACGTACCGCTCTACATTCACCCACGCGACCCGTCGCCGCAGATGATCAAGCCGTTTGAGGTCTTCGGCTTCAAGGTCGGCTGGTCCTGGGCGGCGGAAGTCGGCACGCACATCATCCGTCTTATCGGCAATGGCGTGTTCGACCAATTTCCGCGGCTGCAGATCGTGATCGGGCACATGGGCGAAGGCCTGCCCTTCTTCGTCGACCGGATCGACAATCGCTATTTTTGGGAGCATGAAATGGCGGCCGTGCCGCCGCGGCTGAAGCGCAAACCCAGCGACTATATCCGCGAGAACATCGTGGTGACGACCAGCGGCATGAATTACAGCGCGCCACTGCTGCTGACGATCCAGACTCTGGGGATCGACAACGTGTTATTCGCTGCCGATTACCCGTTCGAAACCGTTCGCGACTCGGTGAAAGCGATCGACAACCTTGCAATCGCCGACCGCGACAAGGAAAAGCTCTACAGTCTCAACGCAAAGCGCGTCTTCAGGCTGTAACG
>DASXCX010000236.1:0-57196 GCA_036490955.1 Allostellaceae bacterium
CGCTGGCTCCATCGATGCGGCGCACGATGACCAGGCTGCGCAGCCGCGTCAGCATGGCCTCGCCGAGACTCTGCTGGCTGCTTTGCGCATTCGCCTGCGCGCGCAGGATTGCCGGCGCGACGGTAGCGGAGAAACGCTGCGCCAGCACGGCCGTGCCCGGAATGCCGGTCTGTGCCGGCGCTTCGAGCGGCTGCAGCGCGCCCGCCCAGCCCTGGCGGCTCTGGCCGAGCGCCTCGACGCTGGTGAGCTCCGTGCTGAAGGGACGCGATCCCGCAACGGCGTTGCCGAGACTTGCCAGGGCGATTATCAGCATACGTTGCGGGCTCGTGGCGTTATTTGCCGCGTCATGCGCAAGCTGGGCGAGCTGCTTGTCGATCTGATCGAGATGCGTGCCGAGTTGCTGGACTTGCGCCGCCAGCGGCGCGACGGCGGTGCTGGCATCCGGCGCCGGGCGATTTTCCAGGGCCGTGACGCGGCTGCTCAAATTCGTGAGCTGATCGAGCTGCTGCCGGATCGCAGCGAGTTGCTGCGCCATCTGCGCCTGCTCCTGGCTCGATGGCGCGGTCTGCGTTTGCGCGGCGCTCCACGGCAAGAGCGACATCAACGACGGCGCCCAATAGGGCGCGGTTCCAATCAGCGCCAGAACGACGACGAGAAGCGCGGCGAGCGACAGGCTTGCGGGCACGCGCAGCGGCGGATTTGGCGGCTTCTTTACGGTGCCCGGCGGCGGCAATTTTGGCGGTGTCGGATCGACGCGCGGCGGCGGTGGCGCCGCGTCGCTCGGCGCAGAAGTCGCATCGCTCATCGGGATGCCGCCGTGCACGAGTCGAGCGTCGCCAGCAATGCCGGCTCGTTGGGGGCGGCCGCGACCGCGATCCGCCGCCACGGCAGCGGCGCCAATTTCTCGGCGACAGCGGAACTCAACGCGACGGCGACCATGTGCTTGCAGCCCTCTTCCAAACCCGTCGCCAGCCTAACAAAGGTCGCGGCGTTGCGGGGGGAGAAAAAGAGCGCGGCATCGATATCACGCCGTGCGAGCGCATCGCGAGTCGCGTCGCTCAGCCACTCGGCCGCGACCGCGTCGTAGAGCGCCGCGCGCCGTACGCTGAATCCCGCGGCTTCGAGGAGCCCTTGCAGATCGCCGGCGGTGACGCTGGCGGCGGCGTGGAACAAAGCACCAGCTCTCGGCTTAAGGCGGCCGATCACCAGCTTTGCTAGATCGTCGACCGCGCCGCCGGCGCTGGCCACCTCGGCAAAACCCGCAACGCGGGACGCGGCAGCGGTCGCATCGCCGACGGCAAAGACGCGGAAATCGCGAAGCGGCGTCGCTTCGGCAAAGGCGCGCACGCCGTTTGCCGAGGTGAACAGGAGAGCTTGCACGCCGTCGAGAAACGGCCCGATGCCGCGCGCCGCCTCCGGGCGAAAACGGATGGTCATCAAATTTTCGATGACGCTGTGATGCCCGCGCTCGGCCAAACGCGCGGCGAGCTTCTCGGCATCGCCTTCAGCGCGCGTCACCAGCACTTTCATGATGTCATCTTCATCCTGGGCCGGCCCCGATCCCCGCGAAGCCGGGTCCGGCTTTCTCGATGAGCGTCGCGCCGATCTCGCGGCCGAGTTCGCGCGCGCGGCTGGTCGTGGTCGAGCGCTCGGCGCGATGGCAGACTTTGCCGTCGGGCGAAAGCAGCATCGCCGCGAGCGCGATGCGATTGCCGTCGAGCGTTGCCAAGGCGGCCACCGGCGTGCGGCAATCGCCGTTCAGCGTTTCGAGCAAGGCGCGCTCGGCGCTGGCGCAGATTGCGGTCGGCTGATGATTGACCGGCGCGAGCAAGCTGCGAACGCGCGCATCATCCGCGCGAATCTCGATCGCGATAATGCCTTGCGTCGCCGCGGGCAGCATTTCGGTCGCGCTCAGCACCGCGCTCGCTTCGCTCTCGCGGCCGATGCGCTTCAATCCGGCGAGCGCAAGGATGGTCGCGTCCGCTGCACCATCGGCGATCTTCGCAAGGCGCGTGTCGACATTGCCGCGCAGCGGCACGATCGAAAGATCGGGCCGCAGATTGAGAAGCTGCGCCTGGCGCCGCGGCGATGACGTGCCGACCGACGCGCCGTGCGGCAGCGCCGTCAGCGATGCAGCACCGTTGCGCGCGATCAGCGCGTCGCGCGCATCCTCGCGCGGTAGATGCGCGGCAAGGGCGAAGCCCGGCGGCAGGAAAGCCGGAACGTCCTTCAGGGAATGCACCGCCAGGTCGATGCGGCGATCGCCGAGCGCTTCCTCCAGCTCCTTAATGAAGAGCCCTTTGCCGCCGATCTCGGCGAGCGGCCGGTCGAGGACCTTGTCGCCGGTAGTGCGGATCACGACGCTTTCGATCGCGCCCGGCGCCGCCAATTCGGGATGCGCCGCGACCAGCCGCTCGCGCAGCATCTCGGCCTGGCGGAGAGCGAGCTTGCTGCCGCGGGAACCGATGCGCAAAGCGGCGGAAGTCATGGGAAAGTCATAGGATTTGGCGTGCGCTAAGGGAAGGGCCGTTGCTGGGCTGCGACACCGCCGCTACGCTTCGGTTATGCTTGTGCTCGGGGTCGAAACCAGCTGCGATGAAACCGCCGCCGCGGTGGTGAGCGATGCGGCGCCCGCCATCCGCAGCAACATCGTCTTCTCCCAGCTCGCTGAGCATCGCCCTTACGGCGGCATCGTGCCCGAGGTCGCGGCCCGCGCCCATCTGACGCATCTCGATCCGGTGATCGAACGCGCCCTCGAAGAGGCGCGTATCGGTTTCGAGGATCTCGATGCGGTCGCCGCGACCGGCGGGCCGGGGCTGATCGGCGGCGTGATCGTCGGTGTCACCGAGGCCAAGGCCATCGCCTTGGCGCGCGGCCTGCCGTTCGTCGCGGTCAATCATCTCGAAGGCCACGCGCTCAGCGCGCGGCTCGTCGCGCCGGTCGAATTTCCGTTCCTGCTGCTGCTCGTCTCCGGCGGACATTGTCAGCTCCAGATCGTCGAAGGCATCGGCCGCTATCGCCGACTCGGCACGACGATCGACGACGCCGCGGGCGAGGCCTTCGACAAGGGCGCCAAGCTCTTAGGCCTCGGTTATCCCGGCGGCCCCGCGATTGAGCGCGCCGCTGCTTCGGGTCAGGCGGCACGCGCGAAGCTGCCGCGCCCGATGGTCGGGCGCGAGGGCTGCGATTTCTCGTTTTCCGGCCTCAAGACCGCGCTGCGCGTCGCGGTCGAGAAGCGCGGCGGTGCTTTGTCCCAGGCCGATCAAGCCGACCTCGCGGCGAGCTTGCAGGACTCGATCATCGCCAGCCTCGCCGACCGGACGAGCCGAGCCATCGCCCTGTTCCGCGACCGGCATCCCGAAGGCAAAACACTCGTTGTCGCTGGCGGGGTCGCCGCGAACACGGCGCTGCGCCCCCGTCTCACCGATCTTGCCGCGCGCGCCGGCCTCGATTTCGTCGCGCCGCCGCTGTCGCTCTGCACCGATAATGGCGCCATGATCGCTTGGGCCGGGCTCGAGCGGTTGAAGGCGGGGCTCGTCGATGGGCTCGATTTCGCGCCGCGGCCGCGCTGGCCGCTCGATCCGAATGCTGTGCCGGCGCGCGGCGCCGGGGTGAAAGCGTGAGCGCGATGCAGCGTTTCGGCATTATCGGCGGCGGCGCTTGGGGCACGGCGCTCGCACAAGTGTTGCGCCGGGCCGGCCGCGATGTCGTGATCTGGGCGCGTGAGGCCGAAGTTGTCGTTGCCATCGACACGGGTCACAACAACCCGCTTTTCCTGCCTGGTATCGCACTCGATCCGGCGATCCGCGCGACCGCCGATCTCGCCGAAGCCGCGCGCACCGACGTTGTGCTGCTCGTCGCGCCGGCGCAGCATCTGCGCGCCTTGTGCAAGCAACTTGGACCCTCGCTCGCGCCCGCGACGCCGCTCGTCATCTGCGCCAAAGGCATCGAGGAAGAAAGCGGCGCGCTTTTGAGCGAGGTGGCCGCCGAAATCCTGCCGCGTACCGAGCTGGCCGTTCTGTCCGGTCCGACTTTCGCCGCGGAAGTGGCGAAGGGCTTGCCGACCGCGATCACGCTGGCCGCTGGCGATGCCAAGCTCGGGCAGCGTCTCATCGCTGCGCTCGGCACGCGCGAATTCCGGCCGTATTTCACCGACGATGTCGCTGGTGCGCAGATTGGCGGCGCGGTGAAGAATGTGATGGCGATCGCGTGCGGCATCGTGATGGGACGCGGATTCGGCGACAATGCGCGCGCGGCGCTGATCACGCGCGGCTTGGCCGAGATGGTGCGGCTCGCGCTCGCCAAAGGCGGCAAGGCTGAAACGCTGATGGGGCTGTCGGGGCTGGGCGATCTGACGCTCACCTGCTCCAGCACGCAATCGCGCAATCACAGCCTGGGTCTCGCCTTGGGCAAGGGCGAGACGCTCGATTCTTACGTCGCCGGAAGGCGCTCGGTGGCGGAGGGTGTCAGCTCGTCGGCTGCCGCCGCGGCGCTGGCGAAGAAGCTTAAGATCGAGATGCCGATCGTCAGCGCGATTGATGCCATCCTGCATCGCGGCGCGGCGATCGATGCGGCGATCGAGGCGCTGCTGACTCGGCCGTTCAAGGCGGAAGCGCCGCGCGGTTGAGCCGCGTCAGAGAGAGAGGGAGACGGCAATGAGTGATCTGCTCGCGCGTCCGATGGTCGAGCTGGCACGCCTCATGGGCGAAGGTGAGGTCAGAGCCCGGGCTCTCGCCGAGGAGGCGATCGCCAATCACGACCGCCTCGGCAAGCCGCTGATGGCCTATTCGCAATGGGCGCCGGATCATGCGCGCAAATGCGCCGATGCAGCCGACGCGGCTTTCGCGATCGGCGCGCGCGCGGGCTCGCTGCAAGGAATCCCGGCCTCGATCAAGGATCTTTTCGCGCATTCGGCCTTCCCGACTTATGCCGGCTCCCCCAAGCGCCTGCCGGCGAAGTTCGAGCAGGACGGCCCGGTGATCGCGAGCCTCAGGCGCCAGCTCGCCACGATCACCGGCAAGACGCATATGGTCGAATTCGCGTTCGGCGGCACTGGGCATAACGCGCATTACGGGAGTCCGCGCAATCCCTGGGACGCGAAGGAGCATCGCTCGCCTGGCGGCTCGTCGAGCGGCGCCGGGGTCAGTCTTTGCGAGGGCTCAGCGATGCTCTTTCGGCAGCGACACGGCGGCATCCGTGCGCTTGCCGGCGTCTTTTACCGGTAATGCCGGTTTGAAATTCACCAAGGATCGCTGGTCGTCCGATGGCCTCGTCACGCTCAGCCATACCTTCGATACGCCCGGCATCTTGGCGCGGCGCATGGAAGATGCGGCCTTCAGCTTTGCCGCGCTCGATCCGCAACTCGGCGACGGATTCGATTTCCTCAGCCGCGCGCCGCGCGGCATCGACGGTATTCGCATCGGCATTGCCGATTCCTTTTTTTGGGATGGCTGCGAGAACGGCATCGCCGAAGCGGCGAAGCTCGCGATCGACCAGCTCGGCCGGGCCGGCGCGATCGTCAAAGAGGCGCCGCTGCCCGAAGCGCAAGAGGCCTATGCGGTCTTCTGCGAAGGCGGTATCTCGGCGGTCGAGCTGCGCGCGTTCCTCGATCACGAGCTGCCGGATTGGATCGAAACGATCGATCCCGTCAACGCGCCGCCGGTCAAAGCCGCGGGCGCGGTTCCGGCGCGCGACTATCTGTTGCGGCTCTGGCGCTTGAAGCGCGCGGCGGAAGCGGCGCGGGCGCGGTTCGAGGATGTCGATGTCATCGCTTGTCCGACGGTGCAGATCACGCCGCCGGTGATGACGCCGCCGACGCCCGAGACGTTCTGGGCGACCAATCGCGCCACGGTACATAATCTTGTGCCGGGGAATTTCCTCGTGCTCTGTGCCGCAACCTTGCCGATTGGCCTCGACCGTCTCGGCATGCCGGTCGGATTGCAACTCATCGCCAAGGGCGGCAATGACGAGCGCATGGTTGCGATCGCCTGCGCCGCCGAGCGCGTGCTCGGCACGCCGCGGGAGCGCCTGGGTGTGCCGCCGACGTGTCAGTAAGCAATGAACCGGGATGATGAAGCGCAAGCATGATCGCGTATTGATCGTCGGCGGTGGGCCGGTCGGCTCTGTTGCCGCGTTGCTGCTGGCGCAGCGCGGCATTCCGGTGACGGTGCTGGAGCGCGCCGACGATGTCGTGCTCGATTATCGCGCCTCGACCATCCAGCCGCCGACGCTCGATCTCTTGGAGGAATGCGGCGCGGCGCAGGCGATGGTCGAGATGGGACTCATCTGTCCGCTGATGCAGTATCGCGATCGCCAGCAGGGCAAGATCGTCGAATTCGACATGTCGGCGCTGAAGAACGACACGCGCCATCCCTATCGTCTGCAATGCGAGCAGTTCAAGCTCGTCGGCTGGGCCTATCCCGCGCTGCGTAAAATCCCCGGCGTCGAGCTGCTGATGTCGCATGATGTCACGAGCCTCAAACAACACGATGACGAAATCGCCGTCGAAGCGAATGGAAAATGCTTCAAGGGCGATTTTCTCATCGCCGGCGATGGCGGACGCAGCTTCGTGCGCAAGGCGCTCGATATCGAGTTCGAAGGCTTCACCTATCCCGAGCATTTTCTCGTCGCGGGCACGCGCTACGACTTCAAGGCCCATATGGATATCTGCTCGGTGAACTACACCGCCGATCCGGACGAGTGGTATGTGCTGCTGGAAATTCCGGATATGTGGCGCATCGTGGCGCCGGTCGACGCCAACGTCGAACCGGACGAGGCGATGCAGGAGCAATATCTGCAGAACTGCCTGCAGAATTTACTGCCGCGGCCCGAACCGTACGAGATCGCGGTGAAAGCGATCTACCGCGTCAGCCAGCGTGTCGCCGCGACTTATCGTAAGAGGCGTGCCTTTCTCGCCGGCGATGCGGCGCATATCAACAATCCGCTTGGCGGGCTCGGCCTCAATGGCGGGCTGCACGATGTGGTCAATCTCGCGGGACGGCTCGCCCGCGTGTGGCATGGCGAGGCGCCCGAGAGCGAGCTCGACGGCTACGAGCCGCAGCGCAAGCCCGAGGCGGTGAACGCCATCCTCGGCCAGACCGGGCGTAACAAGAAGCTGATGGAAGAGCGCGACCCTGCGGTGCGTGCCAAAAATCTTGATGAATGGCGACGCATCGGCGCATCGAAAGATCTGACCTACAAGCACCTGCTCGAGACGTCGATGATCGCCTCGCTACGCCGTTCGGGGATGCTGCGATGAACTACATGACCGGCTTCGGCAATGAATTCGCGACCGAAGCGGTCGTGGGCGCGTTGCCGCACGGTCAGAACTCGCCCAAGCAAGCGCCGCTCGGGCTTTATGCCGAGCAGCTCAGCGGCACGCCGTTCACCGCGCCGCGTGCCGGCAATCGCCGCTCTTGGCTCTATCGCATTCGACCCTCGGCGGCGCACGGCGCTTATAAGCGCGTCGACGATGGTTTGATACGCAGTGCGCCGTTTACCGAGGCGGAGTCATCGCCCAATCGCCTGCGCTGGAACCCGTTGCCGCTGCCGAGCGCGCCGACCGATTTCATCGCCGGCCTCGCGACGATCTGCGGCAATGGCGATGTTGCGGCGAATGCGGGCATCGCGGTGCATATCTATTGCGCCAATCGTTCGATGGACGCGGCGCGCGTTTTCGTCGATGCCGATGGCGAGCTGTTGCTTGTGCCGCAGGAAGGCGGCATTCGCCTCGTCACCGAGCTCGGCATCATCGAGGCTCAGCCAGGGCATATCGCGGTGATCCCGCGCGGCGTGCGCTTTCGTGTCGAGCTGCTCGGCCCGACCGCGCGCGGCTATGTTTGCGAGAATTACGGCGCGCTGCTGCGCTTGCCCGAGCTCGGGCCGATCGGCGCTAACGGTCTCGCCAACCCGCGCGATATCGAGACGCCGGTCGCGGCCTTCGAGGAACGCGAGGGCAAGGTCGAGATCACCCAGAAATTCGCCGGCCATCTCTGGACAACCGAGCTCGATCATTCGCCGCTCGATGTCGTCGCCTGGCATGGCAGCTACGCACCGTACCGCTACGACCTCACGCGCTTCAACACGATCAACACCGTGAGCTTCGATCACATCGATCCGTCGATCTTCACCGTGCTGACCTCGCCATCGGAGATTGCCGGCACCGCGAACGTCGATTTCGTGATCTTCCCGCCGCGTTGGAGCGTCGCCGAGCATTCTTTCCGGCCGCCCTGGTTCCATCGCAATGTGATGAACGAGTATATGGGGCTCATCCACGGCGCTTATGAGGCCAAGCCCTCGGGCTTTGTGCCGGGCGGCGCCAGCCTGCACAACTGCCTCTCGGCGCATGGGCCCGACCGCGAGAGCTTCGCCGCCGCCTCGACCGCGTCGGATGAGCCGCAGCATCTCAAGAGCCTCGCCTTCATGTTCGAGACGCGTTTCGTGCTGGTGCCGACGCGCTTCGCGCTCGAGACATCGGCGCTGCAGAAGGACTACGATTCCGTCTGGACCGGGTTCGAGAAGAAATTCAGGCCGTAACCCGCCCGTCAGTTCAGCCGCTTGACGGCCTCCTCGACAAGCGACAGATCGGCGTGTCGTTTCACATCGATATCGGTTTTGAGGAAGCCCAATTGCTTCTGGGTATCGAGATTGCTTTGCAGCGCCGCGAGGTTCGGCACGCCGCTCGGGTCGCGATAATTGTCTTTCTCGGTGAAGGCCCAATCGATCGCGGCGGGGGGCAATTTCATGAAGGCGGCGGTAAAGGCGATGGCCTGCGTGTGGTTCGCGGGGTCGATGTACCAGCGAATGGCGCGGAATTCGTCTTCGAGGAAATCGACAACCGCGGCGCGGTTCTTGGTGAGGAAACCCTGGCGCGCCACTGCGAAGATCAGTTGGACCGGGCCGAAAGCGTCCTTCAACGTGAAGAGGCGGCGGCTTTCGGCGCGCAGCTCGGCGTTGAGCGAGAAAGGCGGCACGCCGCTGATCAGATCGGCTTTCTTCTGCTCGAGCAGGCTCTTCATCGTGCCGAAATCGGCTTCGATCACGCTGTAATCGCGCTTATCCAAAAGCCCATGTTGCCGCAGCATCGCGCGGATGCCCATATCCATCGCGCCGCCGATGGTGTTGGTCGCCGTGACCTTGCCTTTCAAATCCTCGATCGTCGCGATCGGCGCATCCTTCAGCACCAAGAACTCGTTGTTCTCATGTCCGCCGACGCCGTCCTCGACGCCGTCATTGATGATTTTGAGATCGTCGATATGCGCGTTCTCGATGGCGGCGCCGAAGGCCGCGAAAGACATGTCGGCGATGTCGACGTCGTTGGCGGCGAGCGCCGTCACTTGCGGCGCCGTGCCGATGAAATGAATGAGGTCGAGCGAGTAGCTCTTATCGAGGTGCCTGGCGAGGCCGGGCGGCGTGAAGAGGATCGGCGTGAGGGAGGAGGGCACGACCGCCCAGCCGATGCGGATCTTGGTCGGATCGGCATAGACTGTCGCGATGTATCCGAAGAGCACGGCGAGAATCGCCGCCGCGACGGCGCGTATGCGCATGCTTTCTTCCCCCCGATGCGGAACGCCGTTGATCGGCATTCCTTTCATGTTACGGCCCTCGAGCGGGCCGCTTTCGATTAGGCGACCTTCTTGAGGCCCAGCATCTGGCGCGCCTCGGCCGGCGTTGCGAGCTCTTCGCCCATCACCTCGATGATGCTGACCGCCTTCTCGACCAGCGCCGCGTTCGACGGCGCGAGCTTGCCGCGCGACAGGTAGAGATTGTCCTCGAGGCCGACGCGGACATGGCCGCCATAAAGCATCGCCTGCGCGACCATCGGGAATTGCGTCGCGCCGCAGCCGAAGGTGAACCAGGTGCAGTCCTTCTCGGGCAACATGTCCTTCATGAACTTCATCGCATCCGGCGTCGCCGGCGTGCCCCACACGACGCCGAGGCAAATCTGGAAGAGGCTCGGCGATTTGAAATGGCCGGTCTGCAGCATCTTCTTGGCAAGGGCGATGTGGCCGGGCTCGAACACCTCGATCTCGGGCGTCACGCCGGCGTCGCGGATCGCGGTCGCGATTTCCTCGATCTGCGGCACGGTGTTGACGAAGACGTAATTTCCCATGTTGATCGAGCCCATATCGATCGAGCAAATCTCGGGCTTCAACTCGACGATATGCGCGACGCGCTCGGCCGGAGAGCGCATGGTCGAGCGCGGATCAGGCACCATCGGATCGTTGCTGCCGGGCACGAACCGCGCGCCGGCGCCGGTGGTGAGGTTGATCACGACGTCGGTGCCGCTGTCGCGGATACGATCCATCACCTCTTTGTAATGGGCGAGTTCCATCGATGGCCCAGTGGTCTTCGGATCGCGCACATGGATATGGACGATGGCCGCGCCGGCCTTGGCGGCGGCGATGCCGGATTCGGCGATCTGCTGCGGCGTTACCGGTACGGCGGGGTTCTTGCCGGGTGTGTCGGCCGCGCCAGTCAGCGCGCAGGCGATCATCACTTTGCGGGCCATGTCTCTGTCTCCTCGTTATGCGTCTTTGGTGGGCAATATTCACGCCGACTTGGCTTGGCGCAAGGCCCACCGGCCGCGCTCGTCGCGGGTGAGCTTCCCGGTTTTGCGGATGACGTCGAGCGCGCGCACGACCTCGCGGCCGTCGCGGCTGCCGAGCGCGGTCATCAGCTCCTCGAAATGCTTGGGGCCGTCGGCGAGCGCATCTTCGATGGAGGCGAATGTCTTGCCCTGGAATTTCGGCACTTCGGGCACGCTCTTTTCGAGGGCGCCGGTCGTGCCGAAGGGCCAGGTGAGATCGAAGCCCGCCTTGGCACCGGTGCGGGTGCCGTGATTGATCGATGGATCGAGCGGCAGCGTGCGCATGCCGCTCTCGACGATCAGATCGCGGTCCGGCTGAAAACGCGTCGCCAATGCCCAATCCATCTGCGCGTCCGAGAAGATGTCGATATCGGGATCGACGACGAACACATTCTTGATATTGGCGAGCGAGCTGAGTGCCGCGAGGATCGCGTTGCGCGCCTCGCCCGGCACGCGCTGGCGCAGCGAGATGCGGGTATTGAACATGCCGCCCGATGACGGCGTCGCATAGACGTTGAGGGGCTCGCGCACGGCGGTCTGCAGCGCTTGCCACACTGTTGCTTCAGTGCGGAGCGCGTTCAAGAGCGCAGTGTCGGTGCGGTCGTTGCGATAGCCGCCGATGGAGGCAGTCTGGAACACCGCGTCCTTTCGGTAGGTGATCGCGGTGCAGTGAAACACCGGATTCTGCTTCACGCCGCCGTAGTAACCCAGAAATTCTCCGAAAGGCCCTTCGCTTTCGACATGACCGCGCGAATCGAAATAGCCTTCGATGACGTATTCGGCATCGGCCGGCACGCGGATGTCGCTCGTGATGCATTTCACGACCTCGAGCGGCGCGCCGCGCAAGCTCGCGACGAGGCCGAGTTCGTCGACCGGCACGCGCATCGTCGCCGCGACCATGTCGATCGGATGCGAGCCGACGGTGAACGCGACGGGCAGATTCTCGCCGCGCGCCGCGTGCGCTTCATAGATTGCGCGCAGATCGCTGGGGCTGACGAGATCGACGCCGGTCTCGTCTTTTCCGCGCAGCATCAGCCGGCGAATGCCGACATTGGTCATGCCGGTCTTGCTGTCGCGCACATAGTCGACCGAGGCCGAGATATAGGGTGCGCCGTCGAGCCCATGCGCCAGGTGCACCGGCAGCGTGGTCAGATCGACCTGATCGCCGGTCAGCACGACCTCCTGCACCGGCGCGTCGCCACCTCCCACCTCGATCAGCTCGGGCTTGTTCTTGAGGCGTTTCACCACCTCGGCCATGAGTTCGGCCGGCTTCACGCCGAAGGCCATCGCCATGCGCGCACGGCTGCCGACGACGTTGCCGACCAGCTCAGCCTTCTCCGGCCCGGCGGCTTTGAACCAGATCGCGTTATCGCTTTCGAATTCGACGGCAAGATCGGCGAGGTCGATCGGCTTCTCGCGCACCTCGCAAAACCCGGCCTCGACCAGCGCTTCGAGAAAGCGGCGCAGCCGGAAGCGGTCGCGATCGTTGGCGCGCGATGCCGGCAGGTTCGATGAGTCCATGAATGAAGCTTCCCTTGTTTGCGCGAGAGCCTAAGGGACCACGGCGTCAGGTCAAGCAGCGACGAAGCAATCCAAAGGTTGAGTCTGGGATTGCTTCGTCACACTTAGGGCTCCTCGCAATGACCGAGGTACGCGGTGCTATCGCATCGCCTCGACCGCCGCTGCTTGCTGCTTCAATTGCAGCGCCGCGGCGCGGAGATAGCCGCGCCGCGTGGTGTCGTCGAGCGCGGCGAGATTGCCTTCGACCTGTTCTTCCGCGACCGAGGCTTCATCGATCGCCAGCCCGCCCGGAGCCGGATCGAGGCTCGCTTGCTTGCCGGGATGCAGGATCAGTTTCTGCACGCGCCAATTCAGCACTTCGGCGACGAAGACCGTGTTCTCGCTCGGGCAAGCGATGCCGTGGATCCAGCCGAATTGCTTGAGCTGGTGGCCGGCCTTGCCGAGCATGCCGACGATTTTGCCGTCGAGCGTCATCTTGTAGACGCGGCCGGGGAAGGCGTCGGCGGTGAAGAGATACTGATGCGGCGGCGGCGAAATGCAGATCGCCCACGGCGCGCCCGGTTTCAAGAGCGGCGGCGTGTTCGGCGCCATCGAGTCGGCGGGCTTGTTGCCGATGATCTCATAGGCATCTTGCGGCACCGGCACGTCGATCGTCATCTGGCGCAGGAAGGTGCCGTTGCTGTCGAAGACCTGGATGCGGCGATTGCTGCGATCGGCGACATAGACATTGTCTTGCGCATCGACGCCGATGCCGTGCGCCGTGCTGAACTGGCCCGGGCTCGAGCCACGATCGCCCCAGGACTTCACCCAGAACCCGTCCTTATCGATCTTCGCGACACGCGAATTGATATAGCCGTCGCTGATATAGGCGTTGTCCTTCGAATCGAAGGCGACGTCCGTCGGCTGACGGAATTGATTGTCGACCGCGGGCAGCGGCGGGTTCGGATGTTTGAGCGGACCGGTATCCTCGTCCGAGACTTCCATCTTGCGGCCAAACACCATGTCGACGAGCCCGTTCGGGCGGAACTTCACGACCATGTTCGAGCCTTTATCGACCGCCCAGATATTGTCGTGGCGATCGGCCTTGACGCCATGCGCGAAGGACCAGGCATAGAGATTCTTGCCGATCTCGCGGATGAACCTACCGTCGGGGCCGAATTCCAGAAGCTGCGCCGCGGTCTCGGCGAAAGCCGGACCGACGCTTGAGCCGCCGCGCGAGAAGACGAAGACGTGACCTTTCGAATTGACCGTCACCGCCGACGCTTCGCCGAGATACATATTCGCCGGCAGCTTCAGGAAATCGGACACGGAGTCGAAGGCGAGCTCGGGGGGATGCTGCATCTGCGCCGCCGGTGCGGCTTGCGCGGGCGGGGCAGCAGGCGGCGGGGCGGCTGGAGGCGATGCCCCTTGCGCGACAGCGAAAGCCGGCATGGCAAGCGAAAGCAGACTAAGAGCGAGCCAAAATTTCAATCGATCCTCCCTCAATAATTTCGTCGGCGGCATCGCCGTGATTTCAGCGACGCTATTGTGACGGTGGAGATCGATGACGCGCAAGCGTAGCTGAAAAGGAAAACGGCGCGGATTGCTCCGCGCCGTTCGTTGGTCAGGCCTGCGCCTGTTGCGGCCGGCGCCGGCGATGGCGGTGCGGCCGCTTATGCTGCGGCGGTGCCGCGCCATCGACTGGCCGTGGACCACTGCCCGGACGGCGCATCGCCTGATCGCCTGGCTTATGCGCCGGATGCGGCTGCGGCGCGGGCCGTGGCTTGACGGCTTGCTGCTGTTGCGGAGCTGGGCGCTGTTGCCGCTGTTGCTGAGCAGCTTGGTCGCGCGGCGCTTGATCGCGCGCATCTCGGTCGCGCCCGTCTCGATCCCGCCCGTGTTGATCGCGCGACGGCGGACGCTGGCGTTGATGATGCGGCTTGGTTGCATGGTGTCCGCGTCCGTGCCCACGCTCATGCGGCTCGGTCTGCGCCGGCGCGGAGCGTGCCGCAGGTCCGTGGAAAGCGTGTTCGTGGACGACGGTCAGCGCCTTGCGCGTGAGCTTTTCGACATCGCGCAGCAACGATTTCTCCGACGCGTCGCAGAAAGTCAGTGCGATGCCGTCGCGGCCCGCGCGCGCGGTACGGCCGATGCGGTGCACGTAGGTCTCCGGCACCTCGGGAATCTCGAAATTGATCACATGGGTGATACCATCGACATCGATGCCGCGCGCGGCGATGTCCGTCGCGACCAACACGCGGGTGTTGCCGTCGCGGAAATCGTTGAGGGCGCGCTGCCGTGCGTTCTGCGATTTGTTGCCGTGAATCACCTGCGCCTCGACACCGACGCGCGCGACGTGTTTTGCCACGCGGTCGGCGCCATGTTTGGTACGGGTGAAGACCAAGGCTCGCTCGACCGCCGGATTCTTGAGCAGATCGGCAAGGAGCGCATTCTTGTTGCCCGCATCGACGAAATAGACGCGCTGATCGATACGCTCGACCGTGGTCGCCGGCGGCGTCACCTCGATGCGCACCGGCTCTTTCAGGATGCCGTTGGCCAGCCGCTCGACTTCGCCAGGCATGGTGGCCGAGAAGAACAGCGTCTGCCGTTCTTTCGGCAACGTCGCGACGATGCGTTTCACATCATGGATGAAGCCCATATCGAGCATGCGGTCGGCTTCGTCGAGCACGAAGATCGAGAGATCGCGCAGATCGGCATGGCGCTGATTCATCAGATCGAGCAACCGGCCCGGCGTCGCGACCAAAATATCGAGGCCGCGCGCCAGATTATCGACCTGCGGCTGCTGGCCGACACCGCCGAAGATCACGGCGCTGCGCAGACCGAGATGCCGGCCATAAGCACGGAAACTCTCGAGGATCTGCACCGCCAGCTCGCGCGTCGGGGTCAGGATCAGCGCACGCACGGCGCCGCGTCGGCGCGGCACCGGATTGGCGCTGAGGCGCTCGAGGATCGGTAGCGCGAAGGCCGCCGTCTTGCCGGTGCCCGTCTGGGCAATGCCGAGCAGATCGCGGCCTTCGAGCAGATAAGGGATGGCCTGCGCCTGGATCGGCGTCGGCTGGGTATAGTTCTCGGCGCGAACCGCGCGTAGCAACGGCTCGGCGAGGCCGAGATCATCAAAACTAAGAGTCACTGATAAGCTTTCTTTGAACGAGCAAACGAATCCGAGGCACGCGGCCGAAACGGGCCGTTTGCGGTGAGGGCTTGCCCCGTGCGCGACGGAGGTGCCTTATTGTCTATCTGCGGATCAGCTCGAAATGAGTCGCGTCTTGATTAAGGGCGTGATGTCACGCTGGACGCGTCTCGCGCAATCGCGAGTGAAGATAGTGCTGTCAATGTGGCGGTTGCGCGCCGCGAAGTCAATGCGCGCGATGTCGCAGCTTTATTGGCGGCCGCGCAAGCGGCAATAATTCGTTAAACTTTCTCGTTCTGCAGCCCGTCAGGCGGTGTCATGCCCGCTTTGGCATAGAGCCAGTTGCGCGATTCGAGCGCCAGCTTGCGCGCCCGCTTCTCCAACGCCTGATCGACCAGCTTGCCGTTGAACTTCATCGCCTTGCCGTTGACGAAAACGGCATCGACGCAACTCGTATCCGCCGCCATCACGATCGACGCCGCCGGGTCGTTCACCGGGAAATAATTGAGGCTGCTCATGCGCAGCATCACGACATCGGCGAGCTTGCCGGGTGTCAGCGTCCCGGCCCTGCCGTCGAGTTCGACGGGCGCGGCGCCGGCGACTGTCGCCATCTCCAGGACTTTGCGGATCGGGATCTGCGTCGCGCTGTTGAATTGCTGCGGCGGGCCGGACGGTTGCGCATTCGGATCTTGCGGATTGGCGGCGGCAAAGCGCGCCGCGCCCAGGGTCGCCTTCATCACCGCGAACATGTCGCCGGGACCGAAGGCTTCGGTGTCGGGGCTGAGGCTCGGCGTGATGCCATGGCTCAAGAGGCGGATCGTCGCCGCCGTCGGGCCGCGCCACGGCGTGTGCCATTCCTCGCCCGCGGGCGAGACCGACGTGGTGCAGCCGGCATCTTTCAGCGCCGTGATCTCCTCATCGGTCGCGGTCAGGAGGTGCACCCAGGTGATGTCGGGGCCGAGGAGCTTTGCTTTGGCCATCTCGACGATGGGCCCGTTGCCGCCGACGTGCAGCGTCGTGTGCAGCTTGAGATCGCGCGCCGTTGCGAGGTCCTTCGCCACTTGGTCCATTACCGCGAAGGTCGGGCCGCGTCCGGCCATCTGCATCGTGACGAGGCCGGTATTACTGGCAAAATATTGTTTCCTCACGCGGCGGATATCGTCGGGCAGATCGCGCGTGCTTTTCTGCAGCCAAAGCGTTGGGTTCGGTGTTTGCGGCCAGCCCATGGCGAAGACCGAGCGCCCGCCGGCATCGTGCAGTGCCTGCACGTTGGCATCGGCATGCTGCGGCGAATTCATGATATGCGACCAATCGAGCATGGTCGTAACGCCGCCATTGAGCGCGGTGAGGCGGCCGAGCAGCACGCCAGCGTAAACATCTTCGGGCCGGTAATTCATGCCGAACTTGCCGAACATGTCCTGGAGATAGCGCAGCAAGGACCAATCGGCTGCGAGCTGGCGCACTTGCGATTGCCAAGTATGGCGATGGCTGTCGATGAAGCCGGGAATGACGAGCGCGTCGCTGGCATCGACGATGGCGGCGTCGCTGGCTTTGAGATTCTTGCCGACCGCGGCGATCTTGCCGTTGTCGATCAGGAGGTCGCCGCGCAGATCGCCGAGGGTCGCGTCCATCGTCAGGATATAGCCGCCGCGGATCAAGATGCGCGGTCGCGCCGGCGCGGTGGCGGCTTCGGCGGAACGCGGTGCTGCTGCGATGCCGGTGGCGGCGGCTGCACCGCTCAAAGCGGATACACGCAGGAAATCGCGTCGATCGAGCGTCATGGCATCCCCCCAACTGGCCGCGGCTTCGCCGCTTTGCCTAGAGTATACGCCTCAGGCCGACCGGCGCGTGAGTCCGAAGAAATGGGGGAGTGCCGGCGGCGCGCCGCACGCCGCCGGGGATGCGCGCTTAAGCCGCTTTCGCTTCCTTGTCCGGATCGAGATGCCGCACCCGCGGCGCGACCTCGTCCATGAACAGCTTCATCGAGCGCGCGAGCTTCTCGGGCGTTGCGTAGTCGCGGCCGCCATGGAACATCAGCGTGCCGAAGCCGCCGCTTGCCGCGTAGAAATCGAGGATACGCTTGGTGACGGTGTCCGGGCTGCCGATGAAGAGATTGCCGGTATCGACGAGATAGTCGTAGGTGATGTCGTCGAGCGTGCCGCCGGCCGGAACCCGCTCGATCTGGTGATGCGGCGTGTTCTTGATCTCCCAGCGGATCGTCTCTTCATAAGAGGCGCGCATATCCTCGCGCGCGGCTGCATCGGTCTCGCCGACATAGATGACGCGCGTCGCATGAAGATCGGCGCGGCGCTGCGGCCGGCCGGCGGCGCGTTGGGCGGCGACGAAAACATCGCCGAGCATCTTCAACCGCGGCACGGGAATGAAATCGCCGGTCAGCGGCAGCAGGCCGAATTTCCCGGCGAGCTCGGCGGAGGAGGGAGTCCGGCTCAGCGCGATGCCGATCGGCGGATGCGGCTTCTGCACCGGATCGGGCTTCGCCACCATGGCTTTGCCGACCCAGAAGGGGCCCTCGTGATCGACCGGCTCCTTGCTGTTCCACAGCTTCAGCATCAACTCGATCGAGGTGTGCATCATCTCGCGCGTCTTGTCGAAATCGAGACCGCGCTGCTCCATCTGCGTCCGATAAAAGCCGAAGCCGATGCCGAGCTGGTAACGGCCATGCGTGAGTTGATCGCACGCATTGGCCTCGATCACGACCTGCAGCGGGTGGTAGTAGGCGATCGGCCGCACCGCGGAGCCGAGGCGAATCTGGCTGGTCCGGCCCGCCGCCTTGCAGATGATGAGCTCGGCCGGCGATTGATGCTCGCTAATCCAGGCGACGCGGAAGCCGAGTTGGTCGGCGGCGACGATCTCGTCGATATCGCGATCCCAGGCGTCGCTCAAAGACCGGCTTGGCCGGCGCGCATTCGAAAAAATGCCGAATTCCATGGGCGGCGCTTCCTCACATTATTCTGACGATGAAATTTAATTGGGCCGCTTGCGGTGGGCAAGCGCGCGCAACGCGGGCCAGGATGGCGCTTCAGGGCAGGGCGAGCGGCTTGCCGGCGAGGTCCTCGCCGCGCTCGATCTTCACCAGCACGGCGAAGCCTTTCTTCTCCGGGTCGCGATCCTTCTCGGGCTGGATCAAGCGTTGCCAAACCTGGTCATAGATCGGGCCCGATTTATGGACCGCGGCCGTGCCATAGAAGCGCGCGATGCCGCCATTCGGCAACGCGCCGCTCGCGCGTAGTTGCGGGCTGCGGAGGAAGAAGGTGAGCTTGCTGCCCTCGGTGATCGCCGCATTGGTCGAGCCGCGGCCGCGCTCCCAGAGCGAAATGTGCTCGTCGTCATAGACCTGGGTGCTGCCGCGCGGCGTGATCTGCGCATAGCCGTTCGGCTGAACCGAGCCGACCAAGATCACATTCGCCGGAAAGGCGGTATCGATATGCTCGCGCAGGCTCGTCGGAATTTTTGCCATCTCGGTCCCCTATTTTTTGGGCGCCCGAGGATGACGAAAACGCGCTTGCCGGGCAAGCCGGCACCCATGAAGATGCGCCAAAGATCAACGGGGGGAAGCATGGCCGATCCGCATCGCATCGACGTTCATCATCACATCCTGCCGAAGCGCTGGCTCGATGAAGAGGCCGAGCGCATGGCCGGCCGCGCCATGGATTTCAACATTGTCGCGCAATGGACGCCGGCGATGTCGCTGGAGGCGATGGACCGCAATGGCATCGCCACGACCATCACCTCGATCTCGACGGTGATCGTGCGTCCGACCGAGCCCGATCGCGCCCATGGCCTGGCGCGCGATTGCAACGAATTCGCCGCGCGGCTGAAGCAGGATCACCCGAAGCGTTTCGGCATGTTCGCGCTGCTGCCGCTGCCGCATGTCGATCTCTGCCTGAAGGAAATCGAATACGCCGCCGATGTGCTGAAATGCGACGGCTTCAAGCTGCAGACGAGCTATGAGACGCAATGGCCGGGTGATCCCGCTTTCGCGCCGGTCTTTGACGAGCTCAACCGGCGGAAGGCGACGGTCTTCTTCCATCCGACCGTGCCGGGCTGCTGCACCAATCTTCTGCCCGATCTCAATCCGCCGCTCATCGAATATCCGTTCGATACGACGCGCGCGATCATGAGCCTCGTCTTCGGCGGCACGGTGCAGCGTTGTCCCGACGTGAAGCTGATCTTCGCGCATGGCGGCGGCACGATCCCGATGCTGGCGCATCGCGTGTCCAATCTCGTCAAGGTACGCAAAGATCTGATGGCGCGGATGCCCGATGGCGCGATCGCCGAATTCAGGAAGCTTTATTTCGACATCGTCTCGGCGACGAATCCTCCGGGCATGGCGGCGCTGATGAAGTTGACGACCGCGGCTCAGCTTCTTTTTGGCACCGACGTGCCTTACGTGCGCGCCGAGACCACCGTGACGGATCTCGCGACACTTGGCTTGATCGCGGCCGATATAAGGCTGATCGAAAGCGAGAACGCCAAACGGATCATGCCAAGCTTGCAGTAGCCTCTGGAAAGCTCAAGCGGAACCACATCCCGCCTCGTCGTGTTAACGGGCCGAATTTCCACGTTTTTGCCCAAGAGGTGAGTCATGGCTCGACGGGGCTTAGTCGCTATCGCTACCGGCATTCTTCTGGCCGGTGTTTCCTTTGGCGCTTTTGCGCAATCTCAGATTCAGGTGCAGCAGCAACCGGTGCAAACTCTGGTGCCGCCCGCGCCGCCTTCTGCAGCGCCGCAGACCCAGGCGCTGGCGCCCGCCGATGAAGGCTTCATCGCCCGGGCCAACGTCAACGTCGTCAACAATAGCCCGGTGCCGCAGATCATCGCCGGTACCGGCGTTGCCCCGTTCCAGCTGATGCCGCATCAACAGGCGCAGCTCGATATGCGCGTGGCGCCGCCGCCGGCGCCGACCGCGCCTGGCAGCAGCGTGCCGGTGCGTTTTGAATATACCGTCGGCCGGGGCGCCGGGCCGCAATGTCACGGCACGATCGACATGAGCCTCAATATGCAGGGTGGTTCTGCCAACCCCAATGCGGTGACGAATTGCGTCGCGCATTCGACCGGCACCAACGGCGCCGATTGCAACATCGCGGTCAGCGCGCAGAATGCGATGTGTCAGGGCGCCCTGGCCTTTTCCGCGCGCTAGCCTCTAGCAGTGCCGGCGTTCAGCGGCGGTTGCCGGTTTCGGCCGGCAACCGCCGTTTGTTTATACTGGCGGACACGGTACCACTTGAGGATCGAGGATGCGCTTTTTGAAACGCTGGCTGTCGCACAGCGTACGTCTCGGTTGTGCCCTGTTTCTTGCGATCATCGCCATGCAAGCGCCGGCTTTCACCAATGATTACGCCGCGGCGCTGCTGCAGGTCAGCGCCGACGCGCGGCGCGATGTCGATCAGCGCGAAGCGGCCGCGCGGCAATATTACGCGCTGCAGGGCAACGATGATGCGTCGCTGATCCAAGCGCTGCAATCGCACGAGCCGGCAAATGCCGAAACCTTGGCGCGCTCGGTGGATCGTGTCGCGGCCTTGCAAGCGGCGCGCGGCCATATCGGAGCCAGTGCCGCGGTCTTTCAGCCGCTGGTCGCGCTCGCCGATGCGGCCCATGATCCGAGCGGCTACAAAGCCGCGATCTGGCGGACCGAGCTTCAAACTTACATGATCCATCTCGATCTCGCCGTTGCCGCGGTCGTCTATGGCATGGCGGGGCTGTTGCTGGGCTCGCTGCTTGGTCATCTTCTCTGCTTGCCCTTGGATCTCGAACGGCGCCGCTTCGATCCTAATGCTTCCAAGGTATGAGCCGTCCGCAAACCGACGCCAGTCAAAGCGAACTTTTTGCCGCGCAGCCCTTTCGCAGCACGGCCGATAAGACCGGAACCCAGGCGCGGGCCAAACGTTAATGCGCCGGAGCGACGGTTATGGTGCCGGAGGAAAACTCCGGACGGTTACAGAAGCCTCTGAAACACTGTCGCAACATGCGACCGGCAGACGCCCGAAGAAGGATCGAGCCGCATGACACGCTTGGCATTATCGGCTTTCGCGATGATCACCTTCGTCATGCTGACCGCGCCGCCGGCTTTCGCCATGGCGGCGTGCCCGGATGGTTCCTATGTCGCGGGCTCTACCTGTAAACAGGCGCCTGACGGATCCTATATCTCGGGCGCCCAGGAAGCGCGCAGGGCGCCAAACGGAACCTATACCAGCGGGCCGTCGGTTCTGACACCGAAAGGCAATTACATCAGCGGCAATGGCCGCATGACGATGTGTCCCGACGGCACTTACGTCATGGGCGCATGCAAGCTCGCGCCGAACGGAAAATATATCGGCGAATGAAATGACGCGCGTGCCTATCGCTCAATGCAGGCCGAGCAATTCCTGATACGCCGTCCCATAGAGGATCGCGATCCCTAGGTGATAGAGGCAGATCGCCGCGATCGCAGCGAGGCCCGCATATTCGAGCCGGAATGGTTTCGTCAGCGCTTCGAGAGATCTGTCGATATCGGCGTTGGAGACCGCCGGCGAACGGATGTCTTGCGCCATCGCCTGCCGCACGCTCTTGATCTCGTTCTGCAGGAGCAACGCCGCGCGCCGCTGCGCGCAGGCGCTCGCGAGTGTCGATGCGCGCAAGCCCGCGAAGACAAGACCGATCAGGGCCGCGGTGATCGTCTCGCTGCGATCTTGGATATTGGCAAAGATGAAAAGCGTGATCGATATATAGAGGATTTGCACAGCGACGTATCCCGCCGCGGGCCAAAGCCCGCCATGCCACTCGCCACGCGCTGCGGCGCCGGCGCGCGGAACATCGGGTACGTGGGCGAGGTCTGTCATTCAGTCATCGTGACAAGCGATTGCGTCGGAAGTCCGACCGATTGGCTGATTCATAAAGGCAAAACGCCTCGAAAAAGCGGGGTCACTGAATCGTCATCGCTCAACTAAAGGTATGCGCCGCAGCGCCAATCGCTTGCCGTCACTGACTTTTCCGGGCGAAGCCCATGATCTCGCTTAAAATTTATCGGCTTTCATCCATTCGCAGGGTCGCGGGATGGCGGGGCCTGCGATAGGGTTGGAAACCCGCTGGTCTGGGTTCTCGGGAGTGATGATCGATATGCGGTTTTGGGCCAAGACGTTCTTTGTTCCGGGCATCGTCGTGTCGATGCTCACGCTCGCCGGATGCGCCAAGCCGCCCGAGCCGAGGACAGCATGCGCTTTGAGCGACGGCGAACAAGCCGCTACGGTCAACCTCACCGCTCCCGATTGCGGCCAGGTGCAGGCGGCCCTCGCCGATCAGCAGCGGGCTCAGCAAGCGGCTGCCGCTCAGGCGGCCGATACGGAGCGGCAGAAAGCGGTACAGAAATATCGCGCTGATGTCGCCGCGCAGATGCGCGGGGACGAGGGCAAGGGCTACAAGACGACAAGCATCGAGAATTTCAAGCTGAATGGCCAGGATCTGGCGCATCACGACGCGAAAGTCGCGGTGCAGGGCGTCTACGTCAAAACCACCCGCGGCGAATTCCTGATGCCGTCATCCCTCGCCACCTCGCAGGTCGATGTGACGCGCACGCCAGATGAAGGCGTGAATTTACTCTCGCGCAGCGCCAGCCGCTCCGCCAAGAGGTCTTTTACGCAATGCCAGAAGGACTCGGTCAAATCGAAGCTCGGGTGTCCGATGACGATCCTCGGCGAGGCGGTGCTCTGCGAGCGCACCACGATCTTCGGCATGGCGCAAGCGCCCTGCATCGCCGTGGACGACAGTTGGTACATCCCGCCGCCGGGCTGATCCTCGATCCGCTTCCGAAGTAAGGCTCCGGCGGACGATCGCTTGCGGTTATGCTATCGCGTTCATTGCCGCAGCTTGTCGCGCCGCCTGCTGACATCCGTGTGATGGTCGGCACACCAAATGAGATTCGGCGCCGGATAATCTATTCGGATCAAGCCTCTCAGAGCGCGGATTTTACCTTTTGCGGGCGGGACGGTGACGAACAGGGCACCAAGTGTTTACCAGGAATGCCACACGGTAGCGGCCAAGCTTCACGCTAGGGTAGAGTTCTGTATCGATGGGCCGCGTCGTGGAACCCGATAGGAGCGTTACGATGATCACTCCGGATATGAATCAGTGGCTGGTGAAGCTCGGCGTCAATCCGCAAGTGCTGGCCGGGGCCGGGGCCGGGGCCGGGGCCGGTAGCGGCGGCGCAGCGAAGAACGCTGCCGTTGCATCCGGTCCCTCCGCGAGCGCGGCAAAACCCGCTGCCGCCTCAAGTGGCGCAGGTGCGGCAATAGCGGCCGCCGGTGCCAGCGCGACGGGTGGATTTCCCCAGCCGATGCAGGCCGATTGCGCGGTCGTCCACGGCAAGGTGCCTGGTCCGAAGAATCACCTGCTCTGCGCCAAGCATGGTCACGTCGTCGACGTCGATACGAAGACGATTATCGCGCGCGATGTGAGCGACTATCAGAAGCGCGGACTGGGAGGCAAAGCTGGCGCGGCTGGCGGCGCGGGCGCGGCGGTGAAGGTTGCTGCCGCTTCCGCCGGAGCAGGTCCGGCAAAAGCGGGTGCCGCCGCCGGCGCGACGGGTGATCTGCCGCAGCCGATGCAGGCCGATTGCGCGGTCGTTCACGGCAAAGTGCCCGGCCCGAAGAACCACCTGCTCTGCGCCAAGCATGGGCACATCGTCGATATCGACACGAAGACGATCATTGCGCATAGCGTGAGCGACTATCAGAAACAGCATCCAGCGGCCAAAACGCCCGCCGCCGCGCAGGGCGGCTCGGCGGCCAAGGTTACGACGATCGATGAAGAGGCCGAGGATATTGTCGTCGGCGCTCCTGCGCCCAAGCACGATCCGCAGTGGAACAATCGCCCGCAGAAGATCGTCCATTCGGCGAAGGAAATGGACGACGACGCGGAAGCCTACGAGGATGGGCGGCCTCCGCCGCAGACGGCGATGGCGCTTCCGCCGGAAACCGCAAAAGAAAAGGCCGAAGACGCGAAACGCAAGAAGCAAGAGGCCGTGCAAGCCAAGGCGGATCACGATCGGCTTGATCAGCGGCTTCACAGCCCGGAGTTGGTGGGCGAAGTGGTGATCCAACTACGCGGGAATTGCGATCACTACAAAATCGTGATCATGGATTCCTGCCAGGCCTTCTCCCGATACGCGGAGAAGAAAATCGAGGAGTTCAAGCAATTTCAAAAATCAGCGGCGCCGCTCGATCTGTTCAAATCGGTCTTGGAGTTCGCGCTCGACGAGATCGGCGGCAAACTGGGAGAAAAGCTAGGAAAAGGTCTCAGCGAAATCGGCGGCGAGCTTGCCAAAGCAGTCGGTGAAAAAGTGTATAAGAGCCTCGAGGGCGATCTCGTCAAAGCAGTGGCCGACAAGCTGAGCGATAAAGATGATGGCGTCCCGGCCCTCGAACAAGCGGTGAAAGACATTAGTGATGCTGCATCGCGCGCCGGCACGGCCGTCAGCAACGCTGCGTATGACACGCTCGACAAGCCACTTACCAAGATTGCCGATGGATTGAAGGGTTCCGGAAATCCGCTCGACCCGAAGGATGCGGAATTCCTCAAGGATTTTGCCACGGGTGACGTTGATGCCGTGCTCGAACGGTTTGGAATTCCCAGCCGCGAAACAGCAAAATCAATGCAAGCCGAGATCTATGCCGGGCTGGTGAAGAAATTCGAAGAGAATCGCATCCGCGCATGGAATGCGGCGCTCGGCGATTATCCTGGCAAGGAGACGCCGAGCGATAGCGCCGTGAAGGGTTTGGCGGAGGGCTATGCAAAAGACGCCAAAAAAGCCTACCAGACTCAACTTGATCAGGACGAGGCTCAACGCAAGTAGCGAACCTAAAATTAGCCATGCTCCGACAAACGCCAGTCTCGCAATAACGAGCGAGGGACATGGGATCGGGCGTCCCTATCGACACGGAAATAGCGCGAACCCTGCATCCGTCGAATTCGCGTCCGACGTCGCGACAAAGGCAACGGAAGCAGATGAAGGGAAGCGCGGCCAAGGACGCGAAGGAAGATTTCGACTCGGCGGAATTCGACTACGACGTCGCAAGGTGACATCACGGTCACAACCGCACCTTCGCCCAAGAAGTAAGGACGCGATCATTCCGGAAGAGAAGGTTACGCCATCGGACGATGGGCTGTGGCGGTGAAGGACCGGAGGGCGACGCTGTTTCCACGTCGCCCTCCGCGGCACATCTGAAGGCGCTGGCAAGTAGGCGCCTTCGATCATCCAGATTGACCCCTAAAACCTTATCGGCTCCCTAAGCGGGGTCCTTCCTTACCACCAACCATAGCGTTTCCGCGCGCTTTTATGAGCGCCTCGACCAATCATCCGTAGAATTAAATCTCAGGGCCCCCAAGCTGGCCCCGCGATCTATCCGCTCACGCAGCGATCGATCGTCGGTGTGATCTGGTCGAGGATCTGTGCCGACCAGCGTGCGGCGCTTTCGGGAACGAGATGGCTGCCGTCCAACGTGGCCCAATCGCGATCGCGCGCCGCGACGTAGGTGATACCGAGACGCCGAGCCAGTTCCCTTGCCGAGGCGTCCGGCCACACGGATTGCGGCGTGTTGACGAAGACGATGCAACTTCGCGGCACGGCGATGCGTGCCAGGAAATCCTCGCCGCCGGGCACAAGTTGGGCGAGCATTGTTTCGTTGACCTGGCCGGAATCGACGACCGGTTGGCTATCAGGCTTGTGATAATTCGCCGTGTACCAAAAGCCATTCTCGCGCGACCGGAAAATGCTACCCGAGGAGCCGCAGATACTGGTCAGGATCCGGCACAGCGTCGCGTGGAATGCCTGCTTTACCGCTTTCGCACGATAGTCGGCAAGCGCGCCAGCATCGGATAGGACGGCTTTGGCCGGCGGGCTTTCCGTATCGACAAAAAAAAGCTGGTCGATATTGACGACCAGAAATTTCGGCGCGAGATGGAGTTTGTCGATTGTCGCGAGCGAGAAGCGATATTCTTCGCCGAAACCGAAACCCATCAAGTAGTAAGGCGCGCGGCCCGGTCGCTCGAGCGCACGCCGTGTCGACGGTGTCGAGAACGCGAATTGCATCCGTGAATCGCCGAGAAATAGGATCTTGGCCTTCTGCAAGGCGGCCACGGCAGCCGGTTCGGTTTCGAGGTAGAGCGCGCCGTGTTCGTAATCGCCGTAGTAATCGGTATCGCAATAAGCAAGGTAACGATCTGGCGCGTAACCCTGCGCCGAGCACCCCTGCACGAAGCCGCCGAAGTTCCTGACCACCGGCGAGCAGGCGATGATGAGGGGCAACGCTATCGCGATCGCCAGATAGAGGCGGGGGCTGATCATCGCGGCTCAGAAATTGTAGTAGATGAATTCGGTGCTCGGCGAGCCGCGCATCGTGATCAGGCAATAGGTCAGCAAGGCGGCGGTCGCGCCGGCAGAGATCAGCGACGGGCGCCAGGCGAAGAATCGGAAGACACCGCGAAGCGCTGAATATTCTCCGATAGCGACGTCATACCGCTCGAACAACTGTCTGGTATTCGGCGACAACCACACGATCGCGAGAAGGAACAGGGTCAGTTGAATCTGCGGCAGACCGGCGAAGAGTGGCATCGGGCTGAAACCGATGTGATGGGCGGCCAACCAATCGCCTGTCGCGCCCATGCCGCTTCGCCAGCGATCGAACAGCACGACACCGTTAAAGCCGAACATGGCCGCGAGGATCCGCCGCGCGCTCTCGAACGATTCGGCGCGGAAGATGACCCAGGCGACGACGACCGAGAAGAAGGTAAGGGCGCGCGCGGAGAAACGCGCCGGGGCGGAAGGCATCGGGCGGCAAGGGCCTCTGAGCCAATGCCAGCAATGATTGATGACGAGGTAGCAGCCATGCAAGCCGCCCCAAACCACGAAAGTCCAACTGGCGCCGTGCCACAGCCCGCCGAGCAACATCGTGATCATCAAATTGAGATAGCGGCGAGTCTTACCGTACCGATTGCCGCCTAACGGGATGTAGAGGTAGTCGCGCAGGAAGCGGGACAGCGATATGTGCCAACGTCGCCAGAAATCGGCGATGCTCTCCGCCTTGTAAGGCGAGTTGAAATTGAGCGGGATGCGAACGCCGAACACGGTCGACAGTCCGATCGCCATGTCCGAATAGGCGGAGAAATCGAAATAGATTTGCAGCGTGTAGGCCAATGCGCCGCCCCAGGCTTCGAGCAGGGAGAGCGTTGTTCCTTGGGCGGCAGCGGTAAACACAGGATTGGCATAGCGCGCGATCGCGTCGGCGAGGATCACCTTTTTGAACAATCCCACCACGAAGATCGTCAAGCCAGTCGCCACGGCGTCGAGATCGACGCGGCCAAGGTGCGGCGCGGCGAATTGCGGTGCCGTCTCGCGGTAATTCAGGATCGGGCCCGCGATCAGGTGGGGAAAGTAAGAGACGAAAAGTGCGTATCGTGCCGGTTCGAGAGATCGGGTCTGACCACGCCATGTGTCGACGAGAAATGCGATCTGCGTGAAGGTAAAGAAGGAAATCCCTAAAGGCAGGATAATCGAGGGGACGCTCCATGCCGCGCCTGACACGTCGATGATCGACCGAATAAAGAACACCGCGTATTTAAAATATCCCAGAACGAGCAGATCGCCGGTTACTCCGGCGACAAGCCACGCCGTGCTCGCCAAAATGGCGCCGGTCGCCCGGCAGTGGTGGATTGCCGAACCGACGAGATGATTGAAGACAATCGACATGACGAGCAGCGCGACATAGATCGGGTCCCACCACGCGTAAAAGACGAGCGAGGCCAGGGTGAGCCACGCTATCGCGCCGACGCGCGAGCGCGCGCCGATAAGCCAGAAGACCAGGCATGTTGCCGGTAAAAATGCGAGCAGGAACGCGAAGGAATTGAACAGCATTCGGCGGTCTTAGGGCGATCGAACGGAAAACCCGCGGCTTTTGATTTGCGCGATCAACGGCACCGCCAAATTCGCCGCGTTGTCCCTGGTCATGGCATCGCAATCGGCTAGGCCTAACGTCGCGCCGACAACCCATCCTCGCATGACATTTCCCCCATCAAGCCAGCCCGTTCGACGACGCCCCTCGCCGAGCCCGCCGGCGCGGCCGCACCGATCCGAGCGCGGCCGGTTGATCGGACGACGAAGCCGTCGAATTTCCTCACCCCGAATCGAGAGTTTCTCTCACGCCCGCCCGAAAATCGAGTTGTTTCGGCGCTTTGTGGGGCGGCTGCTTGAAGAGCGTCTTGGCCGTCGGCGCGCGAAACGGCGAGGGCGAGACGCGCGCGCCGCGCAGTGACGAAGCGATCAAAATACGCGCGGACAAAAAAAGCCCCGCCGAAGCGGGGCAAAGAACGATATGCACCTTCGATCAGTTGGGGCTTGCCGGCTGCTCGCGCTTCTGCGTCGGAGATTGGACGGACGGATTGCGGCCATTGGCGCAGGTCTGATCGGCCGCGGTGCAGCTCGAAGGCATCTGCGCTGATTGCGGCGTCGCTGTTTGAGCGTCGCCTTTGGTCTGTCCCGATGTATTTTCGCTCGACATGGCCTGCGGGTTCGACGGCTCATTGCCTCGAATTGCCGCGTTATTCTGCTGGTCGGCGGCGCCAGAGGTGCTGCCGGCGATGTTGCTGCTCTGGGCAAGGCAAGCGGTTGCCGAGAGCAATAGGATTGACGCTGTAAACGCAATCGTTTTCATAGGTGTCCTCCATATGTAAGAGCGCGAGCATTCGCTCGGATATGGGGGAACACCATTCCATTCGGCGAGTTCCGTCGACAATGCGACGCCCAAAGCGCTTGGTCATGTCTTTGCATCGCCCGTATCGATCATCTGTATGTCAGGGAAATGCCGCAATGGCTCGGTATGGTCGATACCATGACAAACTCAGTACGAAAGAAATGGCTTGCTGATCGCCTGCGGAAACTTGCCGCCGAAGAAGTCCTCGCCGGCGCGCATGGCGTTGCCGCTGAGCACTTATTCCAGGCTGAGGCCATCGAGGCGGGCCGGGACCGATCGCAGGCCATCCAAGTGCCGGCCGAGTAGGAAGCCGTCTTAGGGCCCCCGCGGACCCTTCTTGCCCACGGCCCTTGCCGTTACGCGCCTAATGGCGGCCGCCCAGCCATCGGCACTCGGGCTTCTTTGGCTTCCGCGCGCTTGGCGATTTTCTCGTAGTTCTCGGCGATGCCGAGCATTGCACGCTTGGCGTCGGGCGCGCCGATGCTATCAGCCATGGCTCGCGCTTCACGCGCGCGAAGCTCCCAATGCTGCTGCGTTCCAAAACCGGCTGATTGCGCTGCCGCTGTTGAAGGCATCGTGCCAGGCCAATGAAACTCGCCTGAATCGTCCGAACGACAGGGCGGTGGACTCCCCGAATCATTGGTCATGAAAAACGTCGTACCCGATTGGCGCAGATCCGGCCGCGATTGGAATTTCACCATGATCGTCTCCGCTTTTGCCGCGTCGGATGCCATGGTGTCGCGATGATCGTTAACGAAAGCTTACCAGACTCGGTGCGACGCGGGTCGTTTAACGCAAGAGCACGACCTCTGTTACGGCACGGAAACGGCCCGCCGGCTTCGAAAGGGCCGGTTCAGGTATTGATATTGATCGCCGCGAACTTGCTGGCGAGGCTATCGAGCTCGCTTTGCGCGACGGCCGCGCTGCTCGGCTTCGCGCCGAATATCGACATAGCCATCTGCTCTACTTCCGACAGCGTGTAGGGATAGTTGTTCGGCGCGAAGGCGGCAGCATTGAGCAGCGCTGCCGCGACTTGCTCACCGAACTCAGCCGCGTTGAGCGTGGTCGAGCCGCCGCCATTGCTATTGCCATTGCCATTGCCATTGCCCCCGCTACTACTTCCCGGGCCGCCGCTGTTGCCATTGCCATTGCCATTGCCGCCGCTGGTCTGGACCTTGATGCTCAAGCCGCCTTGCAATGCCGAGAGCAGCGATACAGTGCCGATATTCCAGGAACTGTCGAAGCCGCTGCTGCCGTTGACGCTAAAGGTGGTCGACGGCGAGAAGCCGGTGCGGGCCCAGAGCTGATTGGTGCCGGCGAGGCTTACCCAGGTCGCGGGCGTCAGACCGCAGTTGGTGCCATTCGGGAGCGGGTGAGACTGGTTGCCCGAGATCGCGTTCGAGGCGTTGCATTGCCCGGCCGCGAGGGCTGGCCTGCTCGCGAGCGTCAGCACGATGGGAACGCCGCCAAGAATGAGGCGTCGCCTTGGATTGCGCGGCGCTTCGCTTTCGGCCAGTTCAGTCGGGTGGCTAGAGTTGGCCGGATGATCTTCGGTCATAAACGGCAACAGATGTCCTAGTCGAACGATCACGTCGATGTGAAATGTTGTGAAGAACCTAGGCGCCGAGCCTTAACAATTTGCTGACGAATCATTCGATCGGTTTCGGCGACGTTTGCAATTGCAAACCCCGGAGCTAGATCGCCCGCGTAGAGCGCAGCCGTTGATTTTCAACTCCGGCCACCCCGCCGGAATGCGGCAACCATCGACGCGCTCGCCTTGTGTCGCGCATTACTCTGAGCATTTGGATGTCACTGATCGCCGTAAAAGCCGCGAGGGGACAATCATGCCAAACGACGTTCACGACGCTTGAATGTTGAATGCGCTCAAGGTCGATGTGCACGCGTGTTCATCGCGGCCGAAAGCGAGCGCGGGCGAGTGACGCTTGGCCCAGCGCAAATCACAGAAGAGGCGCTGGGGCCGCCAGCGGGCCAAGCCCAGGCGTCTAGGGGATAACTAACGGATAATAAAAGAGGAGATTTCGTTTTCTGGCGGACCCTGCGAGATTCGAACTCACGACCTCTGCCTTCGGAGGGCAGCGCTCTATCCAGCTGAGCTAAGGGTCCGCTGGCGCCGGACGATAGGCGAAGCGCCAAAGCGAGGCAAGGCGAGCGGCGTCCTTAGCCGGCGCCGAGCTCGCGGCGCACGATCCGCGTGCCTTCGACCATCGCTTCGAGTTTCTGGAATGCGACATCGCGCGGCAGGTATTTCATGCCGCAATCGGGTGCGATGACGAGGCGCTCGGCGGGTATATGGGGCAGGGCGCGGCGGATCCGCGCCGCGACCGCGGCCGGACTCTCGACCTCCATATTGGCGAGATCGATGACGCCGAGCACGATCTGCTTGCTCGGCAGCTTTTCCAGCACGGCGCAATCGAGCGCGGATTGCGCCGTCTCGATCGAAATCTGCGTCGCGACCGAATTCTCGAGTTCGGGCAGGAAGGAATAACCTTCGGGCCGCTGCTTCACGAAAGCCGCATAGCCGAAGCAAAGATGCACCGCGGTCGTGCCCTTCACGCCATCGAGCGCGCGATTCAGCGCTTTGAGGCCGAACGCGGCTGCCTTGTCGGGCCGTGCCTGCATGTACGGCTCGTCGATCTGCACGACGTCGGCGCCGGCGGCGAAGAGATCCTTGATCTCCTCGTTCACCGCCGCGGCGTAATCCATCGCCAGTGCGACCTCGTCCTTGTAATAGTCGTCCTGCGTCTGCATCGACATGGTGAACGGGCCGGGCAGCGTGATCTTGATCGCCTGGTTGGTGTTGGCGCGCAGGAAGCGCGCGTCGCGCGTCTCGATCGCTTGCCGGCGACGGATGGGGCCGACGACACGCGGCACCGGCTGGGTGCGGCCCGGCGTGCGCGTGGGCGCCTGGCCGGGATTGTCGATATCGACGCCGTCGAGCGCCGTCGCGAAGCGGTTGGAATAGCTCTCGCGCCGCATCTCGCCATCGGTGACGACGTCGATGCCGGCGCGCTCCTGGTCGCGGATCGCCAGCAGGGTTGCGTCGTCCTGGGCCTGTTCGAGGAATTCCGAAGGGATACGCCAGAAATCGCGGAAGCGCACGCGGGGCACCACGACCGAGTTGAGGCGCTGGCGATCGATCAGCCAATCGGGTTGCGGGTAGCTTCCCACCAAAGTCGTCGGCAATAGCGTGGCCACAAGCGCCTCCCTGGCGGCATGGTAAAGCAATCTTAACCATGATGGCGGTTACTGGGACGTCGATCTACCACGAATGGACGGGCCATGGCTGGGCAATTGCCGCGCTGGCGGTCGTTTTACGAGAGCGCCTGGAGCATCCGCGCTTCCCATCTGCGCGGCTTGATCGCCGCCGGCGAGAGCAATATTCCGCGGCTTCTCCGCCGGTTCGAGGCTTTCGAGCGCAAATATCGCGTGAAAAGCGATGGCGAGGACGCGTGGTTCGAGCGGATGGTCTGGCCGAAAGAGCAGGAGATGGGCCCGGCGGGCGTTCCGCTGCTCCGCGCCTCATCCTTGCGGGGCAATCACACGCTGATCCCGTTTCATGCCAGCGACAATCTCGCGGATTTCATCGTCGACTATATCGACGAGAAAGGTCCGTTCGATGCGATCGTCGAGCTCGGCTGCGGTTACGGGCGCAATCTCTTCAACATCTTCTACGGCGGCGGGCCGCAGGGCGTGCGCTATTACGGCGGCGAACTGACCGAGTCGGGCGTTGCCGTCGCGCGCGAGATCGCGGCGCTCGATCCGGCGATGGCGGTATCGTTCTTTCCCTTCGACTATCTCGCTCCCGCACTGGCGATCGCGCCGGCTGAGCGTGCGCTGGTCTTCACCATGCACTCGATCGAGCAGGTCTGCCAAATCGACGCGCGGCTCTTCGGCGTGATCGCCGGCGCTGCCCGCCGTGTCGACTGTATTCATCTCGAGCCGTTCGGCTTTCAGCTGGCCGAGCTCGGTCCGGCCAGCCGCGGGCACCGCACTCAGGCTATCGAAAACAGCTGGAACGTGAATTTCGCCGAGGCGCTCCAGGAAGCGCGGCAGACCCACGGGTTGCAGATCAGTTGTCTCATTACCGAGCTGTCGTTGCCGACCGACCCGCACAACCCGACATCGCTGGCGATCTGGCACGCCGGCAAAGAGGCCGCCTGACGAGGCGACCGGCTAAGGCGCGCTGGGCGCGTAATTCGCGCGTGCCTGGACGGGGCCGCCGGCTTTCGCGTTGAGTGTCGTCGCGGCCTGCGGCAGAAATTCCGCGGCGCCGGCAATGTCGGCGCCCGACGGCAGCGGCGCGTCGGGGTGGAAGATCCAATCCTCGACGTCGGTGGCGACCTTGGCGCCGTCAAGATCGCGCAGCAGCATGTGATAGCCCGTATCGTAATAGGCAACCGTGTCTTCGCCCGGACCGCGGCGCGGCAAAGTGCCGACGAATTGTTTCACCGGGTCTGCCGGCACGAGTTGGTCATGCGCGCCATAAAGCAGCAGCGCGCGCTGTTTCACCTGCGGCGCCGCTTCGAGCGCCTCGCTCATGATCTGGACCAGGCCTTTGATCGTGTCGACGCGCGTCTCCTTGATCACCAGCGGATCGCGCGAGAACTCGCGCAGCATCGGGATGTTATCGGAAGGAAGGATGTGCAGGCCCGAGCCGCTCAATTGCCAGCGCGGTGCGACGTGATCCGCGACCCAAAGCGCGGTGCGATAGAAGACGTTCATTGTCTGCTCGCCCCAAACCGCGGGCGCGACGAGGATGATGCCGTCGACATCAGGACGTTGTGCGCCGGCCCAGCCGGTCGCGGCGGTGATCACCACCGCGCCGCCCATGCTTTCGCCAAGAAGATAAAGCGGCACGTTTGAATATTTCGCGCGCAGCAACCGGCTGACGGTCGCGACATCCGCATCGAGCTGATAGGTGCCGACCCAGCGGCCGCGCGGCGGCGCCGCGCCGAATCCGCGCTGGTCATAGGCATAAGTGGCGATGCCGTCTTCGGCCCAGATCTTGGCCGGCATCTCGAACGCGTGCGAATAGTCGTTGATGCCGTGGACGGCGAGGACGACGGCCTTGATCTCGCCGTCGGGCGGCAGCCAGCTCTTGAGCGGCAACTCGGCGCCATCGATCGCGACATAGCTCGCGTCCGTCAGATGCGGCGTCACCGTGCCGGTCGCAACCATCGGCAACGGGTCGGAGCTGGCGCAGGCGGCAAGCGTCAGGGCGAGCGCACCGGCGGCGAGACGCACGCGAAATCCGCTCACGGGACCTTCTCCGTGCCGCGCGTCAGCTGGAGAAAAATATCTTCCAAATCGGTGTCCTGACTTGATATGTCGGTGATCGCAAGACCTTGTCCGACGATCGCCGCCAGAAGGTCGCCAAGATGCGTGCGACTTGGTGCATAGCGCAGCGCCAGTTTACCCGGCGTTAACAACGAAAAACCAAGCGCCGCGAGTGGCTCGGGCGTGGCCGTGATCGGTTGCGCGACGGTGATGCTCAAAGATTTGTCGTCGACCCGGCCAAGCAGCGCCTCTTTCGTGTCGCAGGCGACCAGCCGGCCGTGATTGATGATCGCGATGCGATCGCACAACTCTTCCGCCTCTTCGAGATAATGCGTCGTCAGAAGAATGGTGGTGCCGCGCGCCTGAAGATCGCGCACCATCGCCCAGAGATGCTGGCGCAGTTCGACATCGACGCCGGCGGTCGGTTCGTCGAGCACCAGCACCGGCGGATCATGCACCATCGCCTTCGCAACCATGAGGCGGCGGCGCATGCCGCCGGAGAGCGAGCGGGCCTGGACATTGGCTTTGTCGGCGAGGGCGACGGCTGCAAGGATTTGGTCGGTGCGGCGCTCGGCCTTCGGCACGCCATAGAAGCCCGCCTGCATGTCGAGGAGTTCGCGCGGCGTGAAGAAGAAATCCAGCGCGATCTCTTGCGGCACGATGCCGATCGCGGCGCGCGACTGGCGCGGTTCGGCGTCGAGATCGATGTCCCAGATGCGTACGTTGCCGGAGGTTTTGACGACCAGCCCGGCCAGGATGTTGATGAGGGTCGATTTCCCAGCGCCGTTCGGCCCTAGGAGACCGAAGATCGAGCCGTTGGGAATGTCGAGATCGATGCCGGCAAGGGCCGTGACGCCCGGGTGCTTGCCGCTACCGCCGTAGATTTTCGTCAGATGCTTGATCTCAACGGCCAGTGCCGGCGGCCCGACGGGACGCTCGGCGGCGACAGGAGAAATCGGGGAGGCGGTCATTGATTGTCTATCAACCCAATGGGTATCATTCACAGGCTAGCAGGGTCAAATGTTCGATGCAGCCTTTTGAGACGATCTACGTCGAGGAACCCGTCGTTGCCTGCAACGGCGGCGGCGGGCCGTTGGGCCATCCCAAGGTCTATCTCAATTTATCGGCCGAGGGGCGCGTAGAGTGTCCCTATTGCTCGCGACTTTTCCTACGTGGTCAAACGTCGCATAAGGGAAACCCCGTAGCGGCCGCGGGCACGACGGATCAGTCGCGGAACCCGGCTTCCTGAGACCTTGAGCAAGCCGCATCACGTCTATCTCATCGACGGCTCGGGCTACATCTTCCGCGCCTATCATGCGTTGCCGCCGCTGACGCGGGCCGACGGCACGCCGGTCGGCGCCGTGCTCGGCTTCAGCAATATCCTTTACCGGTTTCTGCAGGACACCGATGCCGACCATCTCGCGGTCGTCTTCGACAGCGCGCGGACGACCTTCCGCAATCGCCTCTACGATCAGTACAAGGCACATCGTCCGGACCCGCCGGACGATCTCATCCCGCAATTCAAGCTTGTGCGTGACGCGACCGATGCCTTCAATGTCTGCCGTATCGAGCGCGAGGATTTCGAGGCCGACGATCTGATCGCGACCTATGCTCGCGAGGCTGAGAAATCCGGGCATACCGTCACCATCGTCTCGTCCGACAAGGATTTGATGCAGCTGATCTCGGACCGAATCTCGATGTGGGATCCGATCAAGCAAAAGCCGATCGGCGCCGCCGAGGTGATGGAGAAATTCGGTGTCGGGCCCGAGAAGGTGGTCGAGGTCCAGGCGCTCATCGGCGATAGCGTCGACAACGTGCCGGGCGTGCCGGGCATCGGGCCGAAGACCGCGGCCGAGCTCATTGGAACCTACGGCGATCTCGAATCCGTGCTGCAGCACGCGTCCGAGATCAAGCAGCCGAAGCGAAGGCAGGCGCTGATCGACCACGCCGAGAACGCCCGCATGTCGCGGAAGCTGGTGCAGCTCGACGATCGCGTGCCGCTGACGGTGGCGCTCGATGATCTCGCGGTGAAGCCGCTCGATCGCAGCAAGATTACGCATTTTCTGCGCGAGCAGGGCTTCCGCACGTTGCTCAACCGCGTCGAGAGCAAGCTCGGCAATGCCGCCGCGACGAAAGCCGAAACGGCGGCTCCAGGAGACAAAGCGACGAGCACGGCAACGGGGTCCGCGCTGTCCACATCCACGCAACCACCGGCCCCGGTCGAGAAACGCTACGAGCTCATCCAGGATGCGTCGGCGCTCGATCGCTGGATCGCCGCCGCCCACGAGCAGGGTTTCGTTGCCGTCAGCGCCGAGACTACGACCTTCGATCACGCGCGGGCGGAACTCGTTGGCGTGGCGCTCGCGCTGGCGCCGGGGCATGCCGGCTACATCCCGCTCGGCCATTACATCGCCGAAGGACCCGATGCGCTCGCGCTTGCCGCGCAGACGAAAGGGATGAAGCAGCTCCCGCTGCGCGAGGCGCTGGCCAAGCTCAAGCCGCTGCTCGAAGACCCGAGCGTGCTGAAAATCGGTCACGACATCAAATACGATTGCGCGATCTTCGCCCAGCACGGCGTCGCGCTCGGGCCGATCGATTCGACGCTGCTCGTCTCTTTCGTGCTCGATGCCGGGCGGCATGGGCACGAGCTCGACGAGCTGGTCCCGCTTTATTTCGGGCACGAGATCATTGCCTACAAAGACGTCGCGGGCACCGGCAAGAGCCATATCGGTTTTGCCGCGGTCATGATCGAGAAAGCCCTCGACTACGCTGCCGAGAAAGCCGATTTCTCGCTGCGTCTCCATCGGCTCTTGAAGCCGCAACTGCGCGAGAAATACCTGCTCGGCTTCTACGAAACGGTCGAACGGCCGCTGGTGCAGGTGATCGCTTGCATGGAAGCGGCGGGCATCCGCGTCGACCGCGACGAGCTCAGCCGGCTCTCGCATGATTTCGCGCAACGCATCGCAGGGCTCGAGGCCGAGATCCACAAACTCGCCGGCCATCCGTTCAACATCGGCTCGCCCAAGCAGTTGGGAGAGGTGTTGTTCGACGAGCTCAGCCTGCCCGGCGGCAGGAAAGGCAAGACCGGCGCTTACGGCACCGATGCCGGCATCCTCGAAGAATTGGCGCTGACGCATGATCTGCCGGCGCGCGTGCTCGATTGGCGGCAACTGACCAAGCTCAAAAGCACCTATACCGATACGCTGATCGAGGAGATCAATCCCAAGACAGGACGCGTTCATACCGCCTATTCGATGTCGGGCGCGGCCACGGGGCGGCTCTCCTCGAACGATCCCAATCTCCAGAACATCCCGATCCGCACCGAGGAAGGCCGCAAGATCCGCCGCGCTTTCGTCGCCGAGCCGGGCCACAAGCTGATCTCGGCCGATTACAGCCAGATCGAGCTGCGGCTGGCGGCGCATGTCGCCGGCATCGATGCTCTGAAAGAGGCGTTTCGCGCCGGCGCCGATATTCACGCGATGACCGCGAGCGAAGTCTTTAGCGTGCCGATGGCGCAGATGGATGCGGAGACGCGGCGCCGCGCCAAGGCGATCAATTTCGGCATCATCTACGGCATCAGCGCCTTTGGCCTCGGCAATCAACTCGGCGTCGCGCAAAGCGAAGCCGCCGATTACATCAAGAAATACTTCCTGCGCTTCCCCGGCATCCGCGACTATATGGAGCGGATGAAGCAATTCGCGCGCGAGCACGGCTATGTCGAGACGATCTTCGGCCGCCGCGTGCATATCCCCGCGATCAAGGACGGCAATGTTTCGCGTCGCAGCTTCTCGGAGCGTGCGGCGATCAATGCGCCGCTGCAAGGCTCGGCCGCCGATATCATCAAGCGCGCGATGAAGCGCATCCCGCCGGCGCTCGACGCCGCGGGCCTCAAGACGCGCATGTTGCTGCAGGTGCATGACGAGCTCGTCTTCGAGGCGCCTGATCGCGAGGTAGATCAGGTGAAGAAACTCGCCAAGGACGTGATGGAAGGCGCCTGCGCGCCGGTGCTCAGCCTGTCGGTGCCGCTGGTGGTCGAGACCGGCGCCGCGGCGAATTGGGAAGAGGCGCACTAGCGCCCGGCGCCTCGGCCGAAACCGGCGGATGGCGACCGAGCGGCGCGCTTCCTCGAAGTCTCAGCGGTCCAGAAAAGCAGAAGGCCCGCGATGGCGACCGCGGGCCTTCTCCGTGTTGGCCGGTCGACGCGTTACTTCGCGGCGACCTGACGCGCTTCGATGCGCGTCAGCAGATCTTGCCGCTCTTCCTCCAGCTCGGAGGGTAGTCGGCTGCCGAAGCGATCGAACAACTCCTGCTGATCGAGCGCCTCGCGCTTTGCCTCGCTGGGATCGACCGCCATGATCTTGGCGAAGCGATCCTGCGTGAAAGGTAAACCGGTCCAGTTGAGATCCTGATATTGCGGCATGAGGCCGAACGGACTTTCGACGGGCTTCTGCGCGCGGCCCTGGATGCGGTCGACGACCCATTGCAGCACGCGCATATTTTCGCCGAAGCCAGGCCACGCGAATTTGCCATTCTCGTCCTTGCGGAACCAGTTCACGCGATAGATGCGCGGCAGCTTCTTGACGCGCTTATCCATCGAGAGCCAGTGATTCCAGTAATCGGCCATGTTGTAGCCGCAGAAGGGCAGCATCGCGAAAGGATCGCGCCGGATCGCCGCCTGATTGTCGGCCGCGGCGGTCGCTTCCGACCCCATGGTCGCAGCGAGATAGACGCCGTGCTTCCAGTTGAAGGATTCGAACACCAGCGGGAAGGTCTTCGACAAACGGCCGCCGAAGATAAAGGCCGAGATCGGCACGCCGGCGGGATCCTCCCAGGCCGGATCGATGCTCGGGCACTGGCCTGCCCAGACGGTGAAGCGCGAATTGGGATGCGCCGCCTTGCGGCCGCTATCGGGCGTCCAATCCTTGCCTTGCCAATCGACGAGATGCTTCGGCGGCTCGTCGGTCAGGCCTTCCCACCACACATCGCCGTCATCGGTCAGCGCGACATTGGTGAAGATGACATCGTGTCCGAGCGAGGCGATCGCATTGGGATTGGTCTTCATGCCGGTGCCCGGCGCGACGCCGAAGAAGCCAGCCTCGGGATTGATCGCGCGCAACGTGCCGTCCGGCGCTGGCTTGATCCAGGCGATGTCGTCGCCGATCGTGCGTACCTTCCAGCCGTCGAAACCCTGAGGCGGCACCAGCATCGCGAGATTTGTCTTGCCGCAGGCCGACGGGAACGCCGCGGCGACATAAGTCTTGTCGCCTTTTGGGCTCTCGATGCCGAGGATCAGCATATGCTCGGCGAGCCAGCCTTGCTCGCGGCCGAGGACCGAGGCGATGCGCAGCGAGAAACATTTCTTGCCGAGCAGCGCATTGCCGCCATACCCCGAGCCGTAAGAGAGGATCGTGTGCTCTTCGGGAAATTGGACGATGTACTTGTGCTTGGCGTTGCACGGCCACGCGACGTCCTTCTGGCCTTCCTCGAGCGGTGCGCCGACCGAATGCAGGCACGGTACGTAGTCGCCGTCGCCGAGCAGATCGAGCACCTTCTGGCCGACGCGCGTCATCAGCCGCATGCTGACAACGACGTAAGGCGAATCCGAAATCTGCACGCCGATGTGTGAGATCGGCGAGCCGAGCGGCCCCATGCTGAAGGGAATGACATACATCGTCCGCCCGCGCATGCTGCCTTCGAACAGCTTATCGAGCGTTGCGTGCATCTCCTTCGGGTCGACCCAATTGTTGGTCGGTCCGGCATCCTCTTTATGCATGGAACAGATGAAGGTGCGGTCTTCGACGCGTGCAACATCGGCGGCGTCGGAACGCGCGAGATAGGAATTGGGACGCTTTTGCGGATTGAGCCGGATCAGCGTGCCCTGCGCCACCATCTCATCGTAGAGCCGCTGGGCTTCTTCGGCCGAGCCGTCGCACCAATGCACCCGGTCGGGCTGGCATTTGGTCGCGATGTCCTCGACCCATTGCAGCAGCTTCTTGTTGCGCGTGCGCGCTCCGCTCATGCTTGAACTCCCTTCGCTACCACTATCGGCTGACGGCCGATGCCGCCGGCAAATCCGGTGACAATGAAGGCAAGCACGGCGAACCTCCGATGATAACGGGCTTGGATTGGCTCACGCCGACCATCGCGCCACGGCGACGATCTGCCCAGAGACTTAAAGTTATCGCTGCTGTGACGGAGGCGCAATCTCCTCGGGTGGAGGAGTGATAGGCTAACTATTGCGACATTGCGCCGCGCTTCGCCGACTGTGCAAGCGCAATAAAACTTTGCCGCACTGCATCCAAATCGTTCACCGGCGTCGGGAAGTCGAGCCGTGCGACGACACCGTCGCGCCGCAGATCGGCGCCTTCGTGGTCAACACCCGTTAACCGCCAGTCGCCGCCAATGCCGTGGGCGAGGTTCTGCGCGTAGAGATCGATCGTCGCCGCGTGATCGCCATTCATATGCTCGAGAATGCTCGGCTCATGCTCGCGCAACCAGACGGCATCTGCCGGCGGCCCAAGCAGCGCGCCGGCATCGACCCAATGGATGCGCCCAAAGCCGGCGACGAGATGAGCGCGCGTCACCTGCATCCGGTAAAGGCCAAAATCCTTGAAGCCGGCATAAAGGGCAGCCGACGGGTGTCGCGACACGAAGCGTCGCAGCCTAATCGGATCGTCATCCCGCTGTAATGCGCCCAGCACGGTTACACGCGCGCCCGTGAGGGGATCGTCGAGGCCCTGCGTGCCGTCAAAAAGAAGTGAAGCGCGAGAGTTCGTTACCAAGTTCTTGGTGTGCTCGGCGAGCGTCGAGATCAGAAGCAGGGGGCTGGCATCATAATCGGCCGCGACCAGTACCAGCGATGCATAGGGCCAAGCCCCCTCGCCGGCTGGCAAATTCGTCGCCAAAGTGGCTCGGTCCGTTGCCCGTATCAGGCGGCGGGCGGTGGTGGCGGGGGATGGCTCGGCCGATATCATTGTGCAATTGTGAAGCCTGCCAGCGATTCGGAAAAGTGCCTAAATCGTTGGTAATCCTTAATATCGATGACAAGGTAGCGCCCCTCTCTTGCCTTAAAGCCGCCACACTGCGGCGTGAGGGTTTGACCCAGGGGCTGACTTCGATGAGGGAACATTCCATGGCCAATACGATCGCCCTGGTCGACGACGATAGGAACATCCTCACCTCGGTGCAGATGGCGCTCGAGGCGGAGGGGTTTACGGTGCGGAGCTACAATGATGGCGCGGAAGCGCTGAAAGGGCTGACGACGCAACCTGCCGACCTTGCGATTCTCGATATCAAGATGCCGCGGATGGACGGCATGGAGTTGCTCGGCCATCTGCGCAAGGACAGCGCGATGCCGGTCATCTTCCTCACGTCGAAGGACGATGAGGTCGATGAGGTGCTGGGTCTACGCATGGGTGCCGACGACTACATCAAGAAGCCGTTCTCGCAGCGGCTGCTGGTCGAACGCATCCGCGCCCTATTGCGACGCGGCGAGCTGGCACAAGGCACCGGTGTCGAAGCCGAACCCGCTATCCAGCGCGGCGAGTTGCGACTCGACCCGGCGCGACACCAATGCACCTGGAAAGGCGATAATGTTGACCTTACGGTAACCGAGTTCCTCTTATTAAAGTCTCTGGCGATGCGGCCCGGCCATGTTAAGAGCCGCGATCAGTTAATGGATGGCGCCTACGGCGAGCACATCTATGTGGACGATCGTACAATAGACAGCCATGTCAAACGTCTACGCAAAAAATTCAAAATGGTCGACGCGGATTTTGCGCAGATTGAGACGCTATACGGGGTTGGCTACCGTTACCGCGACGCCTGAAGACGATTCCGCGGCAATGCCCGCCGCCTCCGCCGCGCGCAAGCTCGCGCGGGAAATCTGGACCGTTCGATTACTCCCGCAGCTGCCACGACGCAGCCGCTTGTCGCCGCTTACGCTGCGCATCCTCGCGATCAACGTCGTCGCTCTGGCGCTGCTCGGCGGCGGCTTGTTCTATCTTGGCGAATACCAGCAGAACCTCGTCGCCACGCAGACCGAAGCGCTGAAGACGCAGGGTCAGATTTTCGCCGCCGCGCTCGGCGAAGGCGCCGTCGATGCGACCGTACCCACCGGCCCCGCACTGCAGCCAGAGCGGGCCCGCGAGATGATGCGGCGACTGGTCGAGCCGACGCATATCCGCGCGCGCCTATTCGATGCGACGGGCGTCCTGATCGCCGATAGCCGCATCCTCGGTATTTCCAAGCAGTCCATCGAGATCGAGGAAGTCTCGCCGCCCGACCAAAGCAATCCCTTCGTTCGCCTTGCGCATAGCTTCTATGACGACGTCATCGCGCGGATTCCATGGGGCCGCGATTATCCGCCCGAAGTCGAAACGACGAAGCCATCGGCGGCCGATTATCCCGCCGTCGGCCACGCCTATCAGGGCGAAATCGCCGTCGTGGTTCACAGCGTTCCGGAGACCGGCGGGCTGGAGATCTCCGCCGCGGTGCCGGTGCAGAACTATAAGGCCGTCCTTGGCGTCGTGATGCTTTCCGGCGGCAGCGGCGATATCGAGCAAGCGGTGCGCTCGGTGCGCTTCTCGATCGCCGAGCTGTTCCTGATCGCGCTCGCGGTGACCGTGCTGCTGTCGATCTATCTCGCCGGGACGATCGTGCGGCCGCTCAGGCTGCTGGCGGCCGAGGCGGATCGCATGCGCAACGGCCGCGGCGCGCCCGAGATACCGGATTTCGCTTCGCGTGGTGATGAAATCGGCGATCTCTCCGTCGCGTTGCGCGAGATGACCGAGACGATCCGGCGTCGTATGGATGCGATCGAGCATTTCGCCGCCGATGTCGCACATGAGCTCAAGAACCCGCTTACCTCGCTGCGCAGCGCGGTCGAGACGGCGTTGCGCGTCGACGATCCGGGAAAGCAGAAGCAATTGCTTCGGCTGGTGCTCGATGATGCCAAGCGTCTCGACCGGTTGATTACCGATATCTCGGATGCGTCGCGGCTCGATGCGGAAATGTCGCGCGACGAGCGCTCGGTCGTGCCGCTGGGCTCCATGCTGGCGGCGCTGATTGCCCTCTATCGCGATGCGGCCGGCGCCGACTCGCCGTTCCTGGCGCTCGATCTTCCGGGCGGCGTGGGCGGCTCGGGCTCGACGCTCAATGTGCGCGGCAACGAAGAGCGGCTGGTGCGTGTCTTCCGCAATCTTCTCGACAATGCGGTCTCGTTCAGCCCGCCTGGCGGAACGATCACGGTACGCGCGCGGCGCACCGGCGACATGATCCGCGTCGCAATTGAGGATGCGGGTCCCGGCATTCCCGAAGGCAAGCTCGGCGCGATCTTTGATCGCTTCTATAGCGAGCGGCCCAAGAGCGAGGATTTTGGGACCCATTCCGGCCTCGGTCTCGCAATCTCCAAGCAGATCGTCGAGGCGCATCATGGCACGATCCGCGCGGAAAACCGTTATGACGGCGAGAACCGTCTCCGCGGGGCGCGCTTTATGGTCGATTTGCCCGCGGATTTTGGACCCGGTAGCCGATCCTAGGCGTTGCTCGTGCGAGCGTAGTTACCTTAGGGTCTACGCTACCCATTGTGGGTCCTGAGAGAAGTAGCCGCAAGATGTTGTTATATTGTTACATTCGCGCAAAGTTGCGGCGCCAAATTGGTTGACTTTGATCCATGGCGAGAGCACTAGAGCGCCGCATGATCCGAGTCCACGGCACGGCGATTGCGCTTGGGAGCGAAGGAATTCTGCTCCGCGGCCCGTCGGGGGCGGGCAAATCGGACTTTGCGCTGCGCTTGATCGACCAAGGTGCGCGCCTTGTGGCAGACGACCAGACCGAACTTCGACGCGAGGGCGAGGAAATCATTATGAGCGCACCGGCGACAATAGCCGGGCAGATGGAAGTACGCGGCCTCGGCATCGTCTCTCTGCCCAGTGTCGCGTCGGTGCGCCTGCGTCTCGTGGTCGATCTCGTGCCCTCGGCTGAGATCGAGCGCATGCCGCTGCCGCGCGACGGCAGCTTCCTCGGCTGCGTCGTCCCCGCCATCGCGCTCGCACCCTTCGAGGCGTCAGCACCGGCGAAGCTCCGCCTCGCGCTCTGCAGCCTCGCGCCGGATTCCGCCTCTCGAATTCCGGCCGCGGTTCCATCATGAGCGTTGCGCCGCATCCGGGCGGCAGGCTGATCATCGTTACCGGCATGTCAGGCGCCGGCCGCTCGACGGCACTCAAGGCTTTCGAAGACATGGGTTACGAGGCGGTCGATAATTTACCGCTCTCGCTCCTGCCCAATCTCGTCGTGCCGACGACCGATCAGCCGCCGCTTGCGCTCGGCGTCGATGTGCGCACGCGCGACTTCGCCGTGCCGGTGCTGGTCGCCGCGCTCGATCGTCTGGTCGAGGATCAGGGCCTCGATCTGCGCATCGTCTTTCTCGATTGCGACGATGATCGTCTCGAGCGGCGCTACACCGAGACGCGCCGCCCGCATCCGCTTGCGGCCGAGCGTCCGGTCGGCGATGGCATTCGCCTGGAGCGCGAGCGCGTGCGGCCGCTGCGCGATCGCGCCGATCTCGTGATCGATACCTCGCTGCTCACGCCGGGTGATTTGAAACGCGTGCTGCACGGGCATTTCCATCTCGCCGCCGAGCCTGGCCTCGGCATCTTCGTCACGTCTTTCTCTTTCCGCCAAGGCCTGCCCCGCGACGCCGATCTCGTGCTCGATGTACGCTTCCTGCGCAATCCGCATTACGTCCCCAGCCTCAAGCCGCTCTCGGGCAAGGATCGCGCCGTCGGCGAGTACATCGCTGCCGATCCGGATTTCCCAACGCTCTTCGATCAGCTTTGCGGCTGGCTCAAGCCGTTGCTGCCACGCTATGAGCGCGAGGGCAAAAGCTATCTCACCATCGCCATCGGTTGCACCGGCGGCCGCCATCGCTCGGTCTATGTCGCCGAGCGTCTCGCCGGATGGCTGCGCCAGGACGGCCGCCACGTCTCGGTCGCTCATCGCGATCTTGGGGTCACTGATTCACCAGAAACCGCAACGGCAAAAGCCGCAACCGGGGAAGCCGCAGTAAAGGACGTCGCATGATCGGAATGGTTCTTGTCACCCACGGTAGGCTCGCCGCGGAATTCATCGCCGCGCTCGAGCATGTCGTCGGGCCGCAAACGAATATTGCGGCGGTCTGCATCGGTCCCGAAGACGATATGGAGCGCCGCCGGCAGGACATCTTGCGCGCGATCGGCGAGGTCGATGCCGGCAAGGGCGTTGTGCTCCTGACCGATATGTTCGGCGGCACCCCCTCCAATCTCGCGATCTCCGTCATGGACAAGGCGAAAGTCGAAGTCATCGCCGGCATCAATCTGCCGATGCTGATCAAGCTCGCTTCGCTGCGCGAAAGCGAAAGCCTCGCGGCCGCGGTACGCGGCGCCCAGGAAGCCGGACGCAAATACATCAATGTCGCTTCCCAACTCTTGGCCGACGCGCGGTGAGTGACGAAGCTCCCTCATCTTCCGAGGGGGCTACGGCCCGACGCAAATGCGTCATTTGCAATCGTCGCGGACTGCACGCGCGCGCCGCCGCCAAATTTGTTAAGCTCGCTTTCGAGTTCACTTCCGAAATCACGGTCGCAAAGGGAGAGAGCGCGGTGTCGGGGCGATCGATTATGGGCCTGATGATGCTGGCGGCGGGGCCCGGTACCGAGATCGAGCTCGCCGCGACCGGTGCCGACGCGCAGCGCGCCGTCGAAGCCCTGGCGGCGCTCGTCACCTGCGGCTTCGACGAGTCCTAGTCGATGAAGGGCGAGCGGCGGCTCGAAGGTCTCGGCATCTCCCCCGGCATCGCGATCGGTCCGGTGTTCGTCACCGACGACAACATCGCTGTGCCCGAATACCATCTCGACAAAGACCAGGTCGAAGCCGAGCGCGCGCGCTTTGCGGCGGCGGTGGCGCTCTCGACCAAGCAGTTGCGCAAGCTCAAGACCAAGGCGGACAGCCTGCCTGGCACGGCGAAGGAAGAGGTCGGCTATCTGCTCGATGCGCATCTTCACATGCTCGGCAATTCGCGTCTCGTGCGCGGCGCCGAGCGGCGCATCGAAAGCGAGCGCATCAATGCCGAGCGCGCGGTGATGGACGAGATCACGCAGGTCGCCGAAAGCTTCGCCGAGATGGGCGATGCCTATCTCGCGGCGCGGGTCGATGACATCCGCGTCGTCGGCGCGCGGCTGGTGCGCAACCTCACCAAGACTCCTTATGCCGCAATCCAGGGCCTGCCCGAAGGTACGGTCATTCTCGCCGAGGAACTGACGCCGGCGGATACCGCGCTGATGGATCCACGCCGCATCGCTGCGTTCGGTACCGTGCTCGGGGGCGCCGAAAGCCACACGGCGATCATGGCGCGCGCGCTCAACCTTCCCGCCGTCCTCGGTGTAAGCGGCCTCTTGGAGCACATCGAGAGCGGGGATCAGGTCGTCGTCGATGGCAGCGAAGGCACGATCATTCTGCATCCGACGCCTTCGACGATCCTGCGCTACGAGGCGAAGCGCGACGCGCATGAGCGCGCGGAGCGGCAATTGCATCGCCTGCGCCGCCTCGCCGCGGTCACCCGCGATGGCGCCGAGGTGCTGCTGCAAGCCAATCTCGAATTGCCGCGCGAGCTCGAACAGGCGGTCGATGCCGGCGCCGCCGGCATTGGCCTGCTGCGCACCGAGTTCCTCTACATGAATCGCGAGGACCTGCCCGACGAGGACGAGCAGTTCGAGGCCTATGCCGGCCTCGTCCGCGGCATGGAGGGCAAGCCGGTCACGATCCGCACGCTCGATATCGGCGGCGACAAGATGGCCGCGCCGCTCGCCAAGATGGTGCCGGCAGACTCGCCCAATCCGGCGATGGGACTGCGCGCGATCCGTTTGTCGCTCAAGGAGCGCAAGCTCTTGGACGTTCAGCTCGCGGCGATGCTGCGCGCTTCGGCGCTCGGGCCCGTCCGCATCCTCCTGCCGATGATCACCACGGTCACCGAGCTCAAGAAGACGCGCGATGCGCTGGCTCAGGTGGTTCGCCGTTTGAAGCGGCGCGGCGTGCGCCTGCCCAAGCCGATTCCGCCGCTCGGTGTCATGATCGAAGTGCCGGGCGCCGCGCTTGCCGCCGATGCGCTTGCCGCCTCGGCGGATTTCTTCGCGATCGGCACCAACGATCTCATCCAATATACGCTGGCCATCGATCGCGGCGATGAGGCGGTGGCCGACCTCTACAATCCCCTGCATCCCGCCGTTCTCCGCCTCATCCAGTTCGCGGTCGAGGCGGCGCTCCGAGCGAAGAAGCCGGTCTGCCTTTGCGGCGAGATGGCGGGCGACCCGCGGTACACCGCGCTGCTCCTGGGCTTCGGCATCACCGATCTATCGATGGCCCCGTCGAACATCCCGCGCGTCAAGCAGCGCATCCGCGCCCTCGATATCGCGGCCGCGCAGCGCCGTACGCGGGCGATCATGGATCAGCTCGACGACGAGCGGATCGCCAGCCTACTCGACGACTTCAACGCGCTGGCGTGAGCCGCAACGCGCTTTTTGCTTCGCAAAGCCCTAGCCGGCGCGATAATCCAGGGCGACATTGACCAACCACCGCAAGGGGCCTGGGTGCTCTTATTCTTGGGACTCGTTTTGGCGATTGCCGCCGTGGCCGGCTTCGTCGTCTATCGCCAGGGCTTGCAGGTCGCCGCGCTTGCCGCCGAGCGTACGCGGCTGGCCGCCAGTCTCGATGCGCTCGGCGCGGCGCTCGGTAACGGTCCTACCGCGCTTTACGTCTTCAGTCCCAGCGGCGAGCGCTTCTTTCCCGGTACGCTGAGCGCGCTCGGCACCGCATCGCGCGGTTTTGCCGATCTCTTCGACCGTTTTCGGCACGATGAGGTCCCCGCGCTCGACCGCGCCGTGTCGCGGCTCCGTGCCGACGGCACAGGCTTCGTGCTGCGGCTGCATCTCGCCCAAGGCGGGGCGGCGATCGATATCGGCGGCCAGCGACTCGCGGGCAATCGCGGCGACGCGGTCTGGTTCGCCGATGGTACGGCGCGCGACTTGGCCGAACGCGAGCGGGCACGGCTCCGCGCCGTGCTCGATGCGCTACCGATACCGGTCTGGCAGCGCGATGCCGGTCTGCAACTCAGCGGCGCCAACCGCGCCTTTGTCGCGGCGATCGGCGCCGCATCCGATTCGGCCTCGCCCGCGCTGCATGAACTGGCGGGCGCGGAGCAAGGCCGAGCGCTTGCGGAAGCGGCAGGGCAATCCGGCCAGGCGAGCGAGCGGCGCCATGTCATCATCAACGGATCGCGGCGCTGGGTCGAGCTCAGCGAGGTCCGGCTCGGCGAATCGGGCGAGTCGCTCGGTTTCGCCCGCGACCTGACCGACCTCGAAGCTGTCGAGGCCGCGCTGAAGCGCCACGAGGCCGGTCATGCCGCGGTGCTGAATCGGGTGACGGCGGCGATCGCCATCTATGGCGCCGACCGCCGGCTCGGTTTCTTCAACCTCGCTTTCGCGCAGCTCTGGCGCCTGGAAGAGGATTGGCTCTCGCGGCAGCCGCTGATCGAAGAGGTGATGGACCGGCTGCGTGAGCGTCGGCGCTTGCCGGAGGTCGCCGATTTCCGGGCCTTCCGCCGCAACCTCGTGGCGCAATTCACCTCGCTGATCGCGCCGCAGGAAGAGTTGCTGCATCTGCCCGACGACAAGACGCTGCGCCTGGTCGTCAGCCCGCATCCGCAAGGCGGGCTTATCTTCGCTTATGAGGATGTCACCGACCGTTTCGCGCTGGAGCGCAGCTACAACACGGCGATCGAGGTTCAGCGCGAGACGCTGGATCATCTTTATGAAGGCATCGCGGTGTTCGGCAGCGACGGGCGGCTGAAACTGTCCAATCCGGCCTACGCGAAGATGTGGGGCCTGACTCCCGAGAATCTCGGCGGCGAGCCGCATGTCAGCCAGCTCGCCGACAAATTCCGCGACTTCCTCGATGACGGTGCCGACTGGCCCGAGCGCAAGGCGCGGCTGGTCGCACGCCTGACGGCCGATCGCGCCTCGAGCATGACGCTCGACCGCCGCGACGGCTCGGTGCTGCAGGCCGTGACCTTGCCGCTGCCCGACGGCAACACGCTGCTTTCCTATCTCGATGTCACCGATACGACGCGCGTCGAGAACGCGTTGCGCGAGCGCACGGAAGCGCTGGAAGCGGCCGGCCGCTTGAAGAGCGAGTTCCTCGCCAACGTGTCCTACGAACTGCGCACGCCGCTGACATCGATCACCGGCTATGCCGAGATGCTCACCACCAAGGCCTATGCCGGCGAGCTTAGTCCGCGGCAGCTCGGCTATGCCTCGAACATTCTCGAAAGCGCGCAAGCCTTCACCCGGCTGGTCGACGACATCCTCGATCTCGCGACGATCGAGGCGGGCTATATGGAACTCGACACCACCGTGGTCGACATCCACGCAATGTTGCAAAGCGTGCTGAACCTGCAGCAAGCGCAGGCGCGCAATCTAGGTTTGCACCTCGAATTCGACTGTCCCGCGATGATCGGCACGGTGCCCGGCGACGAGCGGCGCCTGAAGCAGGTGATGTTCAGCCTTATTTCCAACGCGCTGAAATTCACGCCGGCCGGCGGCAGCGTCACGGTCGCGGCGCGTCGCGAGGCGTCGCGCGTCGCGCTCATCGTCTCGGATACCGGCGTCGGCGTCGCGGCGGAGGATCAGGCGCGGATCTTCGAAAAATTCGAGCGCGGCAACACGCGGCAATCCGGCGCCGGCCTCGGCCTTGCCTTGGTCAGGAGCTTCATCGAACTGCATGGCGGCACGGTCGAGCTGCGTTCGGCTCCGGGCGAGGGCACGACCGTCACCTGCTGGCTGAATGTCGAGCTACCGCTCCAAAAAGACGGGATGCCCGGCCAGCCAGAGCGGCGCGCGGTCGGCTGACAGGGGGCAGCGAGCGCTGCTTTAGGGGGGCTACTTCGTGACCCCGCCGACGAATTCGTTATCGAAAAGCGCCTCATACGAGGTCAGTTTTTGATCGGCGGGCATGAAGCCGGCGTAGACGTTGAGTTGATCGGCGGCTTCGAGCCCTTTGGCGCTCACGGCCGGCGAGAGCGGCGTCGAATCGCGCGTGACCTGATACATCTCCTCGAGGATTCGCGGGTCCGCGAATTTCAGGCGCTTGCCCATGATGGCGGCGGTCTCTTTCGGACGGTCATGGATGAAGGCAGCCGCTTTGGTCAGCGCCTGCCCCATCTTGACGCAGACCGATCGACGGGTGGCGCAGGTGTCCTTCTTCGCGATCACGACGATCGAATCGATGCGGCCGAGCCAAGGCGGATCGATCGGATCGCCCGTCGTGCCGTCCGCGACCACGACCGCCGCGCCGCTCGCGACGGCTTGCTGGACCACCGGCGGCCCGACCGAGGCGCCATCGATTGCTCCGGCCGCCATCGCGGGCAAGGTGTCGGGCAGACTGATCGCGGCGGCGACAATATCGGTCTGCGGATCGAGTCCGCCGATCTTGGCGATCGCGTTGAGGTAAGCGTGCGGCAGGGTGAGGAGACCGCCGACGGTGAAGCGCAACCCCTTCAAGACTTTCGCGCGCTCGGCCAACGACGCCTTGGGATCGAAATGCCGCTCTTCGGCAATCTTCGTGTTGACGATGATCCAGAAACCGCTCCGGTCATACGTCGTCGCGATGCCGATGATCGGCTGGTTCCTGGCGACGGCGCGGCTGAGGGTGCTCCCCGAACTATTGGCGAAATCCATCGAGCCGGAGATCACGGCGTTGGTCGCGCCGACGCCTTGGACGATCTGCTCGGTGACGTCGAGTCCGACATCCTTGTAAATGCCGGCATCTTGCGCCACCCAGGCCAGCGCGAAGATGGGCGCGATCGCCGGCAAGGCCATGCTGGTTTTTTCCATCTCTGCGCGCGCCGGCAGGGCAAGCGCGAGCAATGCGACGGTCGCGGCAGTGAGATGAGAGAAGCGTAGCGTCATTGGCCCTCCTCACCGAGTTTGATCATTTGCACTGGGCCGCCGAGAACATCCCTCGCGCGGTGCGGCGATTACGGCGCCGCGTTAAGCTTCACCTCCACTTCCGAGACGACAGGATCGAGGTTGAAGAACCGTTTGGCTTTGCCGCCAAGAATGTTTCGCTTCGTTTGTTCCGACGAGAAGCGATAAATGCCTACCATGCGGCCAAGCAGAACGCCATCGCCGCAACGACCAGCGGCTTCCCGGCTCAGATCTTTCCCGGCACGCCTTTGGTCGTCGAATATTCGAAATGCAGCGCCTCGCCGGGATGGACCAGCGGGTGGATCGCATGGGCGGCGAGCGCGGCTTCGGCGAAGCCCGAGAGGATGAGCTTCAACTTGCCGGGGTAGGTGGCAATATCGCCGATCGCAAAAATCCCCTCGACCGAGCTCATGCAGGTGGCGGGAGCGACCGTGACGTGGTGATGGTCGAGCGCCAGGCCCCATTCCGCGATCGGCCCGAGATTCATCGACAGGCCAAAAAAGGGCAACAGCACATCGGCCTCGAGCCGCTTGGTCTGGCCGTCCAGATCGACGACAACCACCGCGGCGAGCTGGCCGTTCGCCCCCTCGAGCTCGGCGAGCTGGTAGGGGATCACCAGATCGATCTTGCCGGTCTTGGCGAGCGTATCGAGTCGCGCCGCCGATTCGGGCGCGGCGCGGAATTTGGCGCGGCGATGAATCACCATGACTTGCGCCGCGACCTCGGCAAGCGATATCGCCCAATCGACGGCCGAATCGCCGCCACCGGCGATAACGACGCGCTGGCCGCGGAAGGCCTCGCGTCGCGTGACGAGATAGAAAACGCTCTTGCCCTCATAGGCTTCGATCCCGTCGAGCGGCGGGCGGTTGGGGCCAAAGGCGCCGACCCCCGCGGCAATGATGACAGCCTTGGCGAGAAGGACCGTGCCGCGGGACGTCTCGAGGCGGAACCGGCCGTCGGGTTGCCGAGCCAACCGCTCGACTTGCTGGCCGAGACGGTAGGTCGGGGCGAAGGGCGCGGCCTGCTCTTCGAGGCGCGCGATCAGGGTCGCGGCGTCGATCGCCGGATGGCCGGGAATGTCGTAGATCGGCTTTTCGGGATAGAGCGCGCTGCATTGACCGCCCGGCATGTCGAGCGCGTCGATCACCTGGCATTTGAGTCCGAGCATGCCGCATTCGAAGACGGCAAAGAGCCCGACCGGCCCAGCGCCGATGATCGCGACATCCGTTTGCTGCAAGCTTTCCGTCATTCCGCCCCGCCGCGTCGATTCGCCCGTAAAATGGCGGCGCGATGCCAGCGCTGCAAGGTTGCAGGGCCGTGGCCCGACCCCGTAAAAAGAGCGCGTGACCGCCGCAACGGCCCGTGCCATCGATCTGCCTGACGAGACAGCGACCGCCGCTCTCGCGTCAAAGCTCGCGGTGCGCGCGCGGCAAGGCGACGTGATCGGACTTTCCGGGCCGCTCGGCAGCGGCAAGACGACCTTCGCGCGCTATTTCATCGGCGCGCGGCTGGGGGCCGGCGAAGTGCCGAGTCCCACCTTCACCCTGGTCGAGACGTATCAGCCCGCGGCGGGCCCGGCGATCTGGCATTTCGACCTTTATCGCCTCGAAGCGCCCGACGACGCTTATGAACTCGGCATCGAGGATGCCTTCGCCGACGGCATCGCCCTCATCGAATGGCCGGAGCGTCTCGGCGCGTTGATGCCGCGCGAGCATCTTCGGGTTGCACTCGCCGCCGGCAAAAGCGAGAAGGCGCGCATTGCAACGTTCGCGCCGTCGCCGAGCTGGACCGAATTTGTTGCGGGCCTGGGCCATGGCTGAGCGCGACGCGCAGATCGATGCGTTCCTGTCGGCTTGCGGCTGGGCAGATGCCGAGCGTTCGCCGCTTGCCGGCGATGCTTCTTTCCGGCGCTATTGCCGGCTCGCGCGTAACGGCGCCACGACGATGCTGATGGATGCGCCGCCGCCGCAGGAAAACGTGCGGCCGTATCTCGCCGTCGCGCGCCATCTCAGCGCGCTCGAGTTCAGCGCGCCAGCGATCCTCGCCGCCGAGGAAGAGACCGGGCTGCTGCTGATCGAGGATTTCGGCGACGGCACCTTCACGCGGCTCTTGGCGAAAGGCGAGGACGAGCGGGCGCTTTATGAAATGGCGATCGACGTGCTGATCGCGCTGCATCGGCGCTTCGATGCGGTGCATACGCCGTGGCTGCCGCCTTATGACGACACGCGTCTGTTGAACGAAGCGGCGCTGCTCGTCGATTGGTATTTGCCGGCCATGACGGGGCGGCAAACGCCGCCCGAATTGCGCGCGGAATATCTCGATCTCTGGCGCGCGCTCTTCCCGGTGGCGCGCGCTGTGCCCGATTCGCTGGTGCTGCGCGATTATCATGTCGACAATCTCATGCGTATCGGCGGCCGCGACGGGCTCGCCGCTTGCGGCCTGCTCGATTTTCAGGACGCGGTGCTGGGGCCGATCACCTACGATCTCGTCTCGCTGCTCGAGGATTCGCGGCGCGAGATCGCGCCCGAACTCGTCGCCGCCATGTATGCGCGCTATTGCGCCGCGTTTCCCGCCCTCGACCGCGCCGCCCTCGAGGCGTCGTTCGTCGTGCTCGGCGCGCAGCGGCATTGCAAAGTGATCGGCATCTTCACGCGGCTTTGCCGGCGCGACGGCAAGCCGCGCTACCTCGCGCATATCCCGCGCCTCTGGCGGCTGCTCGCCGGCAATTTCCGCCATCCCGTGCTCGCGCCGGTCAAAGCATGGCTCGATCGCAATATTCCGTCCGAGCTGCGTATCCCGGCGGAGGCGCCATGATCGACACGGCGATGATCCTCGCGGCCGGCTTTGGCACGCGCATGCGGCCGATCACCGATCACACGCCGAAGCCGCTGATCCCGCTCTGCGGCCGCGCGTTGATCGATCACGGTATCGACCGCCTGGTTGCGGCCGGCGTGAAGCGCGTCGTCGTCAACACGCATTACAAAGCGCCGATGCTGGCCGAGCACATGAAGCAGCGGCACGATGTCGAGATCGTGCTCTCGCATGAAGAGGCGCTGCTCGATACCGGCGGCGGCGTGAAGAATGCGCTGAAGCATCTCGGGGAGGCGTTCTTCGTCATCAACGCCGACGTCTTCTGGCTCAATGCGCGGACCCCCGCTCTGCTGCGCCTCGCCAATGCCTGGGATCCCGCGCGGCTCGATGCGCTCCTGTTGGTGCAGCGCACCACCAGCGCCGTCGGCTATGACGGTGTCGGCGATTTTGCGGTCGATGCACTTGGCCATGTGCGCCGCCGCGCCGAGCGCGAAGTCGTGCCTTATCTCTTCGCCGGCATCGAGATTTTGAGCCGCCGCTTCTTCGAAGCTTCGCCCGACGGCGTCTTCTCGCTCAACTCGCTTTGGAACAAAGCCATCATCGCCAATCGGCTCGCCGCCATTATCCATGACGGCGAATGGTTCCATGTCGGCACGCCGCAAGGCCTTGCCGCCAGCGAGGACCGGCTGACCGAACGAAATTTGTGGCCGGGTAGCATATAGCCGGGCGCGATCATGCCGCCCGCGATCTTCTCGATTTCTGCCGCTGAGCCGTTTCTCGACACGCTCGTCGCCGGGCTGATGCGCCGCGCCGGCAAGGCGCCGCTCACGCTCGCCGGCATGACGGTGCTGCTGCCGACCCGCCGCGCTGCACGCTCGCTGCGCGAGGCCTTTTTGCGCGCGGGCAACGGCGCGGCGATGCTGCTGCCGCGCATGCTGCCGGTCGGCGATCTCGACCCCGAGGAATTGGCGCTGCTGCCCGACGAGGCCGAAGGCGCCGGACAGGGCTTCGATCTTCCGCCTGCCGTGCCCGAGTTGCGCCGCCGTCTTTTGCTGACGCAGCTCGTGCGCAAATACAGCGAGGCCAATGGCGATGCGATCGCCTTGGGGCAGGCAGCGCCACTGGCGCGCGAGCTCGCGCGTTTCCTCGACGAGGCGCACGCCGAAGGCTGCGATCTGCAAAAGCTCGATGAGCTGGTGCCCGACAAGCTCGCCGAGCATTGGCAGAACGTCGTCAAATTCCTCGAGATCCTGCGTTCGGCCTGGCCGACGATCCTCGGCACGCTCGGCTGCCTCGATCCGGGCGAGCGGCGCAATCGGCTCCTTGCCGCGCAGGCGAGCGCTTGGCAAAAGCACCCGCCGCGCGGTGCAGTGATCGCCGCCGGCATCACCGGGGGCATTCCCGCGGTTGCCGCGCTGATGCAGGTGGTCGCCAATCTGCCGGACGGCGCGGTGGTGCTGCCCGGCCTCGATGGCGAAGCCGATGGTGCGATGTGGGAAGAGGTGCTGCGCGATCCGGCGCATCCGCAGCATGTCATGGCGAAATTCCTCGAGGCGATCGGTATCGAGCGCGGCGGGGTGAAGCCCTGGACGCGTGCCGGTACGGCGCAGCCGCGTGCCAAGCTGTTGCGCGAGGCACTGGCGCCGGCGGCCCTCACGCATCGCTGGCGTTTCACCGACGGCATCGATGCGCGCGCGCTGAAAGGCTTACGGCGGCTCGATTGCGCCAGTCCGCAGGAAGAAGCCGGGGTGATCGCGCTGCTGCTGCGCGAGGCGCTGGAAGTGCCGGGCAAGACCGCGGCGCTGGTGACGCCCGATCGCGATCTTGCGCGCCGCGTCGCGGCCGAGCTCCGCCGCTGGGAAGTCGATATCGACGATTCAGCCGGCTTGGCACTCAATCGCACGCCGCCCGGCGTGTTCCTGCGTCTCGTCCTCGCGCTCGCCGCCGAGCAATGGGCGCCGTTGCCGTTGCTCTCGGCGCTGAAGCATCCGCTCGCTAGCTGCGGCCTGCCGGCGGGGGCGATCCGCGAGCGGGTGCGTGCGCTGGAGAAAGAGACGCTGCGCGGCGCCCGGCCCAAGCCCGGCGCCGAAGGCTTGCGTGAATTGCTGAAGCCCGAGTTGCGCGCGCTGCACGATCTGGTCGCGCGTATCGATGCGGCGACCGCGCCGCTCACGCGGGCGCTGGCGAGCGAAGAGACCGATCTCAAGACGCTGGTCGCGGCGCATATCGCCTGCTGCGAGGCGCTTGCTGCGAACGATGAGGAAGACGGCGCGGCACGGCTCTGGCGCGAGCCGGCGGGCGAGGCGGCGGCGCTGTTCTTGAACGAGTTACTGCAAGAGGCGGAAGGCTTTCCCCGCTTTCGCGGCAGCGAATATCCGGCGCTGTTCGAATCGCTGCTCGCGGGGCCGGTGGTGCGTCCGCCCTATGGCCGTCATCCGCGGCTTTTCATCTGGGGCTTGCTCGAGGCGCGCTTGCAACAGGCCGATCTCGTCGTGCTCGGCGGGCTCAATGAAGGGAGCTGGCCGGCCACGGTCGCGAGCGATCCCTGGCTGTCGCGGCCGATGCGGCAAAGCTTCGGCCTGCCGCCGCCCGAGCGTCGCATCGGCGCCGCGGCGCATGATTTCGCGCTGGCGCTCGGCGCGCGCGATGTGGTGATGACGCGCGCGGCGCGTGTGGAAGGCGCGCCGACCGTGGCGTCGCGCTGGCTGCTGCGGCTCGACACGGTGCTGCGCGCGGCGAGGGTCGAGAACACGCTGGGCGCCGATATCGCTCCGCTCGGCTGGCACGAAAAGCTCGATGCACCGGCCGGCGATCCGCTGCCGATGCTGCCGCCGGAGCCGCGGCCGCCGGTGGCGGCGCGGCCGCGCAAGCTCTCGATCACCGAGATCGAAACCTGGCGCCGTGATCCGTATGCGATATACGCCAAGCATGTGCTGCGCCTCAAAGCGCTCGATCCGCTCGATGCCGATCCCGGCGCGGCCGATCGCGGCAACATCATCCACGATGCGCTGGCGAATTTCTTGAAGGCGTATCCCCGCCGCCTGCCACCGGATGCCGTGACTCAGCTTCTGGTATTGGGGGACCAAAGCTTTGGC
>DASXCX010000237.1:0-8160 GCA_036490955.1 Allostellaceae bacterium
TTGCCGCCGAACCAGTCCGAGCGCAGACCCGGCCGATCCGGGCGAATTTGTATGTCGCGGCACGAGACGTCGTTCGTCGTCATGAAGCCGGCGATATGTTCGAGCGCCTTTTCGGCTTTGATGCGCTTGGCCGGCCTCCAGAGCGCACAGGCGATCTCGGCTTCCCAATCGATCTTCGCCATGCCGCGCGGGATGGCAATGTCATCGTCCGCGCCGCAGAGCGCGCTCGGCGCCTTGAAGAAGAGATAAGGCTGCGAGGTCGATTTGGCGCCGGTGAATTGCGGGCCGCCGGCCGGGGTCATGCCGGCGCGGATCATTTCGTCGACATGCTCTTGGAAATTCTGTGCGGCATTGAAAATCTTGCCCGGCCGAAGGATCGGCGGCAAGGCGCGCAGCGCGTCAATCTTCGCGCGGCCGCCCGCAAAACGCGGGCTTGCGATGCCTTCCTGCTCGATGAAGGCGACCATCTCCTGCAGCACCGGGAAATTATGGTCCCATCCTTCGAGCAGACCGAGCAGGCTGTCGGTCACGGTCAGCGGCCCGGCCTTGCCGCGCGGTGATTGGCGATAATCTGGGTAGACCGTCGCGATATCGAGCGCCGTGTCGCCAAGGACGATGGCGGCGAAGCGACCGCCGGGATTGCCGGCATAAGTCGCAAGCTTGAAAGCGGTGCCGTTCATCGAATCCTCCCCACAGCGTACTTATTGTTGTCGGCCGTGGTCGGCATGCAATGTCGCCGCGCGGCGTTCGATTTTACGCCGGCCGTGGGAAGCGATCTACCCGAGAGGTATGAACGAAGGGCTTAGTCTTTGGCGTCGATTTTGCTTGCCGGGGACACCGCATGTGGGCCGCGAGCAATCCGATCGGCGACCTCGCGCCACAGCACTGCCCATTCCGCCTCTTTGCGGCGAAGGCAGCGATTGGCACGCTTGCGTGCGGCGCTTTCCGCCTCCGCACCATGACACGCCAGCATGACGTCGATCATCTGCTGAATGTGTTGTTCGTCCATCCGTATGCTATGCCGCCGTTGGCGTCAATTTGCCTTGACCTAAATCAAGCAAATCGCGATTTCGGAGGCTTTGTCTGATTTAACCATGTTTCCTCGATCCGGCGGGAATACAGGGCGCAGTCTCGCGTTGAGCAGTGCTCTAGGCGATGACGTGGGACCGTCGCTATTTTCAGCGCGATGACGGATACGATCTACGCGCTCGCGACAGCACCGGGCCGCGCCGGCGTTGGGATGGTACGGCTGTCGGGGCCCGGTGCTGCGGCGGCGCTGCGCGATCTCATCGGCAGCGTGCCGCCGCCGCGTCATGCGCATTATGCGCATCTCCGCGAGCCGGATGGCGGCGAAATCCTCGATGACGGCATCGCGCTTTACTTCCCGGCGCCGGCGAGTATGACCGGCGAAGATGTCGTCGAGCTGCAGCTCCATGGCAGCCGCGCGGTGATGGCGGCGGTTTTCGCGGCGCTTGGCCGTCGCCCGGGTTTTCGCCTCGCCGAACCCGGCGAATTCACGAAGCGCGCTTTTCTCAACGGCAAGCTCGATCTCACCGAAGCCGAGGCGATCGCCGATCTGGTCGAAGCCGAAACCGCGGCGCAGCGGCGGCAAGCGATGCGTCAACTTCAGGGCGAGTTCGGCCGCCGCTGCGAGGAGTGGCGCGGACGTTTGATCGCGGCTCAAGCGCGGCTCGAAGCGGAAATCGATTTCCCCGACGAAGGTCTGCCAGCCGAGCAATGGGCCGCGGCGCGGCGCGCGCTTGCCGCGCTGCGCGATGAAATGGCTGTCGAGCTGAACGACAATCGCCGCGGCGAGCGGTTGCGCGACGGTGTGTCGGTAGCGATCTTGGGTCCGCCCAATGCCGGCAAATCGAGCCTGATGAATGTGTTGGCGCGGCGCGAGGTGGCGATTACCTCGCAGATCGCGGGCACGACTCGCGATGTAATCGAGGTCGCGCTCGATCTCGGCGGCTATCCCGTCGTGCTCGCCGACACGGCCGGGCTGCGTAATAGCGCCGATCGTGTCGAGGAAGAGGGCGTCCGCCGTGCCCGCCTGCGTGCCGCGAGCGCCGATCTGAAGCTCGTCGTGCTTGATGCAACCAAGCCCGAAGAGGCCCCGGCGCTCCGTGATCTCATCGATGTCCGCACGATCGTTGTCGCGAATAAAATTGATCTGGCGCAAAAAAGCCTTGTGCCATGGGCGGATTCGCTGGGCGCAGGGGCGGCGCTGTATTGCTCGGCAACGAGCGGTGAAGGGATTGCTGCGCTGATTGCCAGACTTGGCGCGGCGGTCGAAGAAGCGTTAAGCGCTGGAACCGCGCCGCTGGTGACGCGTGCGCGCCATCGCGAGGCGCTGGAGAACTGCGTCGCTGCGCTCGATCGCTTCGCCGTGGCCGAGTTGCCCGAGCTCGCCGCCGAGGACCTTCGCGCGGCCGCTCGCTCGCTCGGCCGCATCACGGGGCGCGTCGATGTCGAAGATATGTTGGATGCTCTTTTCGGGGAATTCTGCATCGGCAAATAAGAGAGCGTCAATTTCGGGGGTAAATCGGGAACAGGACTCCTCCAGACCACTTCATCTAGTATTAGTTCTGGGAACGTCCCGGGCACGAATCGGTGGATTGGGGCTACATCTTGTGGCCGAATCGCCGGTGAATCCGAGAAAATTTGTGAGGAATTACTGAGGCCTATTCTTAAGGATTACTTAAAGTCGAGTAACCCCAAGAAATTCTCGGTGGAGTCCCTGCGCGTTAGACGTGTGGCTGTTTCACGTGAAACACGGTTCCCCACCGGTGGCTCGCTTTACACCTTCTAAGGCCGTCAATAGAGTGAGGGGATGCAGCCTTGGGACGTGATCGTGATTGGCGGCGGCCATGCCGGCTGCGAAGCTGCTGCTGCCGCTGCCCGGCTCGGCGCCCGGACGCTGCTTCTGACGCAGAACCACGCCACGATCGGCGAAATGTCTTGCAACCCGGCAATCGGCGGGCTCGCCAAGGGGCATCTTGTCCGCGAGATCGATGCGCTGGATGGTCTGATGGGCCGCGCCGGCGATCGTGCCGGCATCCAATTCCGGCTGCTCAATCGCAGCAAAGGTCCCGCTGTCCGTGGGCCGCGCGCCCAGGCCGATCGGAAGCTCTACCGTCGGGCCGTGCAGACGCTGCTCGCCGAACAACGCAATCTCGAGATCCGCGCAGGATCGGCCGAGGATTTGTGTGTCGACGATGGCGGTCGGGCGAGGCGCGTTGTCCTCTCTTCGGGCGAAGAGTTGCGGGCCGGCGCGGTGGTGCTAACCACGGGCACTTTTTTGCGCGGCCTCATTCACATCGGCGAGGAGAAGATCGCCGCCGGCCGGGTCGGCGAAGCGCCTTCGCTGGGGCTCGCTGAAACCCTGGCGCGGCTCGAATTTCGTCTTGGACGGCTGAAAACGGGTACGCCGCCGCGGCTCGACGGCACGACGATCGACGGGGCGGGACTGCAAGTTCAGCACGGCGACGATCCGCCGGTGGCGTTTTCCTTTCTGACCAAGGCGATCACGACACCGCAAACGGTCTGCCACATCACCGAAACGCAGCCCGAGACCCACGCGATCATCCGCGCCAATCTGCACCGCGCGCCGATCTATTCGGGTCAGATCGAAGGCACGGGACCGCGCTATTGTCCGTCGATCGAGGACAAGGTCGTGCGCTTTGCTGCCCGCGACCGGCATCAGATCTTCCTCGAGCCGGAAGGGCTCGACGATGACACGGTCTACCCGAACGGGATTTCGACCTCGCTGCCGCGCGAAGTTCAGGCGGCACTGATCGCGACGATCCCCGGCCTCGAGCATGCAGTGATCAAGCGGCCGGGCTACGCGATCGAATATGACTTCGTCGATCCCCGCGAACTGCAGCCGACCCTTGAGACCAAGCGGGTGTCCGGCCTGTTCTTCGCCGGTCAGATCAACGGTACGACGGGTTATGAGGAGGCGGCGGCCCAAGGACTGATCGCCGGACTCAACGCCGCGCTTCGTGCCGGCCAAGGCGGGGAATTCATCCTCGACCGGGCCAGCTCCTATATCGGCGTGCTGATCGACGATCTTGTTTCACGTGGAACAGAAGAACCGTACCGCATGTTCACGTCGCGGGCGGAATACCGGCTGATATTGCGCGCCGACAATGCCGATCAGCGGCTGACGCCCCGCGGCCTAGCGGTGGGCTGTGTCGGCAGCGAGCGCAGGGCGGCCTTTACCCGGAAATCCGAGGATCTGGCCGAAGCTCGGATATTGATCCGGGCGCTGCGGCTGACATCGCAACAGCTCCGGACCCGCGGTCTCGCGGTGAACGCCGACGGTATCGCCCGGTCGGCGGCCGACCTCCTGCGCCATCCGGACATCTCCTGGGCGCAACTCGTCGGGGTCTGGCCCGAACTCGGGATGATTTCCCCGGATATCGCCGAACAGCTCGAAATCGACGGCCGTTATGCCGGCTATCTCGATCGACAGGAAGCCGAGATCCACGCTTTCCGCCGCGATGAAGAACTCATCCTGCCGTCCAATCTCGACTATGGGGCGATCGGCAGTCTTTCGACAGAGATCCGGCAAAAGCTGAGCGCTGCCCGGCCTGTGAGCCTTGGGGCCGCGTCGCGCATCTCCGGCGTGACGCCGGCGGCGCTGGTCGCGTTGCTGCGTCATGTGAAGCGCGGGGAGGCGGCGGCGTGATGGCCTCGATGACGGCCAATGTCCGGCCAGTAAGGCTACCGCTGGGTCCGGCCGGCTTCGCACGGGTCAGCGGCGTTTCACGTGAAACACTGGACAAGCTCACGGCCTATGTCGAATTGCTGAGCCAATGGAACCGGCGGATCAATCTCATCAGCGCTAACACCATGGGCGATGTCTGGCGGCGGCATATTCTCGATTGCGCCCAGTTGACGAAACATCTGCCGCGACAGACGCGGGTCGTGGTTGATCTCGGGGCTGGTGCGGGATTGCCCGGTCTCGTCCTCGCGGCGATGGGTGTGCCGGAAATTCATCTCATAGAATCGGATTTGCGCAAATCGGCTTTCCTGCGCGAGGCGGCGCGGATCATGGATGTACCGGTGGCGCTCCATCCTGAGCGGATCGAGAAAACTGCCGCATTCCCCGCCGATGCGGTGGTCGCGCGAGCATGTGCATCTATCGATCAACTAATTGATTTTTCAGTGAAATTTATCTCTTCCAGGACCGTCTGCCTGTTCCTCAAAGGCGAGGCCGCGGACGCGGAGCTTGCGACGGCTCGGGCCTCCTGGAACCTGACCGTCGAGACGGTACCGAGTCTTTCCGACCCTTCGGGCGCGATCCTGAAACTCTCCGCCATCAGCCGGGCTGCATCATGAGCGAATTCGAGAGCACGTCGAGACTACGCGCCGCCCGGATCATCTCGATCGCCAATCAGAAGGGCGGGGTCGGCAAAACCACGACCGCCGTCAATCTCGCGACGGCCCTCGCTGCCGCCGGAGAGCACGTGCTGCTGATCGACCTCGATCCGCAAGGCAATGCCTCGACGGGCCTCGGCATTCCGCGTCAAGCGCGCAACGTCACCTCTTACCAGGTCCTCGCCGGCGAGCAGCCGCTCGGCACCGCGATCGTGCCGACGGCGGTACCGCGCCTGGCGGTCGTGCCGGCCTCGGTCGAACTCGCCGGCGCCGAACTCGAACTCGTCGAACTCGACCGGCGCGAATACCGTCTCGCCGATGCGCTGAAAGATGTCGCGCTACCTTTCGATTACGTTCTGATCGATTGTCCGCCGTCGCTCGGCCTCTTGACGCTTAACGCGCTCTGCGCCTCGCATGGCGTGCTCGTTCCGTTGCAGTGCGAGTTTTATGCGCTCGAGGGTCTCTCGCATCTCGTGAAGACGATCGAGCGCGTGAAGCGGCATTTGAATCCCTCGCTCGAGATTCAGGGCATCGTCCTCACCATGTTCGACAAGCGGAACAACCTTTCCGATCTCGTTGCCGCCGACGTCCGCGGCCATTTCGGCGATAAGCTCTACGACACGGTCATTCCGCGCAACGTTCGCATCTCTGAGGCGCCGTCGCACGGCAAACCGGTGCTGCTCTATGATTTTCGCTGCCCAGGCGCGCAAGCCTATGTCCATCTCGCGAGCGAAGTCTTGAAGCGCGAGCGCGGTCTTTTGCAGGCGGCAACGATGGTGACGCCGTGAGCGAGGAAACGCCGCGCGCGCGAGGCACCGATAAATTAAAAGGGGGGCGCGGCCTTGGCCGCGGCCTCTCGGCGCTGTTCGGCGACGATGAAACGCCACCGGCGCCGCAGACCCACGACAATCCTCGCGCGTTGCCGATCGAGCAGTTGAAGCCGAGCCGGTTTCAGCCGCGCCGTCATTTCGACGCCGAGAATCTCGAAGCACTGACCGAATCGGTGCGCTCAAAGGGTATCCTGCAGCCGATTCTCGTGCGCCGCGATCCATCGGAGCCGAATCGCTATGAAATTCTCGCCGGCGAGCGGCGCTGGCGCGCGGCGCAAGCAGCGCAGCTTCACGAGATTCCGGTCATCATTCGCGAGATGGACGATCGCGGTGCGTCCGAGATCGCGCTGATCGAGAACATTCAGCGCCAGGATCTCAATGCTATCGAAGAAGGCGAGGGCTATCGCCGCCTGATCGAGGAATTCGGCCACACGCAGGAAGAACTCGGCCGCGCGCTCGGCAAAAGCCGCAGCCACGTCGCCAATACGATGCGGTTGTTGAGCTTGCCCGAAGAAGTGAGGGCGATGGTCGTGAGCGGCCAGCTCAGCGCCGGCCACGCGCGCGCGCTCGTCGTTTCGCGTGATCCACTCTCGCTGGCGCGGCTCGTCGTCAGCGACGGGCTGAGCGTCCGTCAGATCGAAGCGGCCCTGCGCTTCGAGAAGCAAGGCAGCGAATCGGGTCCGGCGAAAGTTGCGAAGGTCAAAACCAAGGACGCGAACGTCGCCGCGCTCGAGAAAGAACTGGCCCAGCGCTTCGGACTCAAGGTGACGGTCGCCGCCGAGGGCGATGGCGGATCGCTCACGATCCACTATCGTACCCTCGATCAGCTCGATGAAGTTCTGAAAAAACTCCGCGCCGAGGATTAGCGCGCGCGTGCCGCGGCTGCGGCGCCGCGGGCGATCCGCAGCAGGGCCTCGCGGCAGATCGTCTCGGCCGGCAGCCCCGTCGTCTTCATCCGCGCTTCCGCATCATTGAGCGCTGTCATCGCCGCTTCGGCGCGGACCGGAGGCCAAAGCCGCATCTGACGCTTGAAGCGGTCCACGAATTTAAAAAACAGCGGCGGACGAAATTTCAGCGCTTCTTCCTCGCTTTTGCCTGCCGCTTGGCGCGCGCCGGCGAGATGCAGCCGCTGGAAATGTTTGAGCTCGGCGCGGATGAGGCTCACCGCTTGCGCGCCTTCGCCGAAAGCGCGGTTGAGCGCGCGCTCGAGTTGCACGGCGTCGCCCTCGGCGGCGGCGAACACAGCCTCATCGGTCGTCAGCTCCGCGCTGTCGCCGACCGCATCGAGCGCGGCGCCCTCATCCACCGTGCCGCCATCGCCGACATAAAGCGCGAGCTTTTCGAGCTCTTGCCGGCTGACGCCGCGGTCGCCACCGAGATGCGCGACGAGATATTGCATCGCTTCCGGTCGCGCCGTGATCCGGTGCGCGGCGAAAATCTCGCGCGCCAATTCGCCGAGCTCGCGCGGCCCGTCGAGATAACAAGGAATCGCGGCGGCATTCTTCGCGCTTTCGAATGCCCGGCGCAGCGTCGAGCGCGGCGGCAGATCGCCGGCCGAGACGACGATGAAGGCATCGCCCGGCGGCAGGTCCTTGAAGAAGCGATCGAAGAGCGCGCCGATGCTGTCGCCGGCCTCTTGCACGCGCACGAGCCGCCGCCCGCCCATCAGGCTAAGGCTCGCCGCCTCGTCATGCAGCCGCGCCGGATCCTTCGCCAGCCCGTCGGCATCGAGCTCGGCGACGCGAAACGCGTCGGTCAGATCGGGGCAGATCGCGCGTGCGATTTTCTCGGCGCGCTCTTTGACAAGGCCGGCATCGGGTCCGTAAGTCAACGCGGCGCGCATACCGGCATCGGGCGCCTTGATGAAAGCAGCGGTTCGCGCTGCCGGCAGCTTCATTTCTTTGCCGCTGCCGCTTTCGCGCGTTGATCGCGGACAAAAATCGCG
>DASXCX010000238.1:0-3570 GCA_036490955.1 Allostellaceae bacterium
ATACGGCGCCGACCGACAGCAAGGCGGCAACCACGCCTCCCGCCGTACCGCAAAGGAAGGCGGTCAGGAGAACGCCGAGAAACGCCACGGCAAATGGCATGCCGCCGAATGGTACCGGTGCGAAAAGCGGCGCCAGCGCCAGCCGCGTCAGCGTCGCCCCGATGGTGATGGCAAGAGCGACCGCGAAGGCCAGCGGCGATCCCGGCCGGAACAGCGGACGGTTAAGGAGAGCGATCTCGATCACCAGACGAACCCAACTCAAAAACGAAACCAGGCCGAAGCGAACACCGCTGAAGTGTTGCGCAAAGAGATGGGTGGTTCGTTAACGCCACAAAGAGGCGAAATCGTGCCCTTGCTCTTAACACAAACGCAAGGGATTCAGGCCGAGACTCGCGCCCCGGATGACCATCTTCACCTATTATCTCTTCGATCAGAACGCCAACATGGTCACGGCAGAAGCTGCGACGCATGCCGACATCGTCGATGCTTTCGAGCGCATGCGCACGCTGCTCGATGAATTCGAGATGATTGCGATGGTTCAGCTCTGGCAGGACGAAGAGTTCATCGGCCATATCAAACGCGGCGACGGCCGGCTGATCCTCAAGACGAAGGCCGATCCTATGCCGCTCCATCCTCTCGCGCAGAACACGCCCGCAGCCGAGGCGTCCTAGCGCCTTCTTCCGCGGACGCCGCAGACAACGCAGCGAGCGGCATCGTCACAAACCGAATTGGGCCTGCAGCGCGCCCAGCGCGCCGATCAAGACGCCCGATGCCGCTTCCTGCGACAGCACGCGGCCGTTCCAGCCGTGATGCAGTGCCCATTCCTTCAACGTCACGGCGCTACCGACGACATGCCACACGCAAGAGCCCGCCGGCGATGCGGCGCCGCCCAGCCCTTTCAGGATACGCCAGATCTCTTTTCGCGCCTCGGCTTGGCGCAGCGTGATGTTAAGCTCGCGCATTCCATCCGGCAGGCGATGAAGATCGGCGGCGCGCAACGACTCGAGTTGGGCCGTCATGAAGAGCGCGTGGAAATCCTCGCCGGCTTGATACATGGCCGGCGTGATCGTGCGCTTGCGCAGCATCGCGGTGAGCGTATCGACGGCGCGATAGGGCCGCGCCGGCCGCCCGGCTTCGTCGGCGATGGGCTGCGGCAGGCGCTCGACTATGCCCTGCGCGAAGCGTTCGGCGCTGGGCGCCGCTTCATCCGCCGGCGTACGCGCTTTGCGCTTTCTCATCGCCGCACCCCGGACGCGGGTACGGCGCACCGCGCTGCGTGCATCGGGCAATAGGGCGAGCCGGCCAGGACCGGCCGGCCGCAGAAGGGCGGAAACCCCGCCGGCCAGCTATGGGGCTCGATGAACACGCAACCTGCGCCGGTTTGCCCGGAATCTTCGCCATTGGCCCGGCGTTTTGTTCCTGATATGTTCTTTATAACGCGTAAGCCAAACCCGCGCCGAGGAACACCCTCATGCATGATGCCTCCCTTTTTCCGCTTACGTCACGTGAACGCAAAGATCGTACGCTAAAAGCGGTCGACGCGCAAGGGGAAAAGCGTATAGCGGCGTACGGGATTAGCGTTTATCATGCGCGCATGGTCGACGCTCCCTCTTCCGTCTCGCGCAAGCTGAAGCAGCTCCGCCAGCGCGCCGGGCTCTCGATCCGCGAGGTCGCACATGCGCTCGGCATGGAAAACGGCTCGAGCTACCAGCATTACGAAGACCGTTTCCGCAAACCCTTTCTCCCGCTGGATTTCACGCAGCGCCTCGTGCCGGTCTTCGGCGCCAAGGGCGTCGAGGCGAGCGAGCTCTTCGCCCTCGCCGGCGTTGACGGCACCGGCACGCGCGGCCTCGGCATCAAGAACGACTCGCCGCCCGGCATGCTGCGCATCGACGAACTCGATGTCCGCGCGTCGGCCGGCGACGGCCTTACGGGTGAGAGCGAGCAGATCGTCGCCGAATGGCAGTTGCCGAGCGAGGTCGTGCGCTATCACTCGAGCGCGCCGGCGAGCGAGCTGCGCTTCATCACCGTCTTGGGCGACAGCATGGAACCGACCTTGCAGCCAGGTCAGCGCGTATTAGTCGACACCGGCGATCGCACGCCGACACCGCCGGGCATTTTCGTCGTATGGGACGGGCTTGGTCTCGTTGTGAAACGCGTGCAAGCGCTGGCGCATAGCGATCCGATGCGCGTCAAGATCACCTCGGACAATCCGAAATACGAAGGCTATGAGCGGACGCTGGCCGAGGCCTATATCCAGGGCCGCGTCATCGGCCAGTGGCGTGGACTATAAGCGTGTAGGATAGCCGCGCGGCCGCCGACTCTATTTCCCGTCGAGCCGACGCTTTGCCTCTTCGATCATCGAGAGATCGGTATGATCGGGCGCGACTTTCACCGCCGCCGGCAGCAACTTCAGATCGAGCGCGGTGTCGATCTCTTCCTGCACCGCTTTGATATTCGGCATCAGATTGGGCGAGCGGCCGACGTCGGCGCTGCTGAAAGCATAATCGATCGTGTCGTGCGGCTCCTTCGTCACCTGCTGCACGATCGCGATAGCGGCATCGTGGTTCTTCGCATCGAGGAACCAGCGCGATGCACGCATCGCGTCCTCGAAATAATCGACGAGTGCGGCGCGGTGCGCGGCGATGAAATCCGCGCGCATCGCCCACATCGCGGCCTGGTTGGGACCGATCTCCTGCGACGCGGTGAAAAGCGTCCGATAGCGCCCGGCCGAATTGAACGCCGCGGCAAGCTTCGGGCTGATCACCGGCACGACATCGACCTTGTCGGCCTCGATCATCGCGAACATATTGGGGAACTGCGCTTCGATCACGGTGTAGTCTTTGTCGGTCAGGCCGTGGCGCGCGAGCGCGACGTGGAGCTCGATCCAAACCGGCGAGCCCACCGCGTTGATGGCAGCCCGTCGGCCTTTCATATCCTCGATACGCTTGACCGGACCGTCCTTCTTCACGGCGAAATAGGCGTTGAAGTGCCCGGGCAAACCATCCTGGATCACGTCGCCGACGATCTTCATGTCGAGATGCGCATTGGTGATCGCAAGCGCCAGGCTCGAAGCGCCGAGCGCGCCAATCTCGAGATCGCCCGAAGCGAGCGCCGAGATTTGCGGCGGACTGCCGGCGAAATGCACGGGCTCGAATGTGTAACTCTTGCCGAGATGCGGAAGTATCTCGGGATGCTGCTCCGCCAGCACGGCGCGCAGCGGCGTCAACTGGCTTGGCGTATCGACCCAGGCAACGCGCAGCCTCATCGGATCGGCTGCCGCAGGTGCCATGAGCACCGTCAGACACAGAAACAGGCCGCAAATCCACGCTGCGCCTTTCGACCCGACGGAATCGATCGTCATTTCGGCGGAAATCGCTTCGCCGCTTCCGTCACCATCGACACATCGACATATTTCGACACGTCGATCGACGACGGCAGCATCTTCATGGTGACGGCGATGTCGATATCCTTCTGGATCGGCTGGATCAGCGGCATCAGATCGGGCGCGCGATAGACATCGTCCTTGGTGAAAGCATAGTCGAGCGACTGGACCGATTGCTTAGTGAA
>DASXCX010000239.1:0-5504 GCA_036490955.1 Allostellaceae bacterium
CAAAATTCAACAACACGCGCGCTTCGTGGGCTTCCGTCAGCTCGATGGCGGCACCGAGATCGCCGGGCCAGGCATCGACTTGGCCGGTGCGCAGCGCCGCCAGCGATGCGGGTTGCGCGCCGGTGGCGATCAAGGTCATGCCGTCATCGCCCCAGCCCTCATGGCGCGAGAGCTGGATGGTCAGCCAGGACGGATAGCCGCGGATATTGGAGACGCCGACTTTCTTGCCCTTCAAATCGGCGACGTTCTTGATCGATCCGTCGGCCTTGACCAGCATTTCCGTCTCGTAGGGCTTGTGCGAGATTTCGCCGACGGCTTTCGCCGGCAGGCCCTTGAAGACGAAGCCCATATCCTGGCCGGTGCTGGCGCCGATATCGATATCGTTCGAGGTCAACGCCTGCTGCACGCGGGTCGCGCCGGTGAAGTTCACCGGCGAGATATCGAGGCCGTTGGCTTTGAACACGCCGCTGCCGATGCCGACATCGGTCATCGCGAAATTGAACGAGTTCTGGATCGCCTTGCCGACGCGCAGCTTGTCCTCGGCGCGGGCGGTGCCGAGGACCAGCGGAACGACGAGCAGCGCGAGCGCCGCGGGCCACCAGCCGCGCATCACGCCGCGCGCTTCATCAGACCGACGAAATAGCCGGTCATTTCGTCGGTCTTCGGATCCCAATCCTCCGCCGGGGTCAGGTCGGTGTCTTCGTCCTTTGCCCAAATGAGATGAAGCTCGGATTTGGGGATGAGGCTCGCGGCCAGCTTGCCGGTCGCCATGCCATGCGTGCGATCATTGCCGGGGATGACGACGGTCGGCACTTTGATCGCGCGAAGATCAGCTTCGCTCGCACCGATGATCGGCAGATTGACGCTCTCGTCGAAGGATTTCTTCCAGCGCGTCATCACATCGATGAAGCGCTTCGGATCGAGGCTCATCAAATAGTCGCGATTCGCAGCTTTGGCCTCGCAGCGCTCCTTGAAATGTTCGAGCGCGCAGACCGCCTTCATGCCGCCGGCGCGCGCCGCGTCGATATATTGCTGATAGTAATTGATTGCCAGCCGCTCGCAGGCAAAGCGCCCGCCGGTAATGCGCCAAAGCAGCAAGCCGCGGCACGCCTCGGGATGGCGCAGCGCGAACAGCACGGAGGTGCGGCAGCCCGAAGACGAGCCGCCGATGAAGGCCGGCGACGCATCGTTCTGGCGCAGCAGCTCGTGAAGGTCATCGGCCCAGATCTCGTATTCGGATTCGTCGCCGTCGATGACGACGTCGGAAAGCCCGCAATTGCGGCGATCGTGCAGCAGAACGCGATAGCCCTCAGCGGCGATCGCCTGCGCCAGCAGCCGCACGCCGCTGAGATCGCGCCGCCCGCCCGGGACCAGCGCGACCCAGGGGCCCGATTTGCCGACGATCTCGTAATTGATGTTGACGCCGCGGACTTTGGCGAACGGCATGCTCTCTCTCCTTCGGTTAATGGGCTTCCATCGCGGCGCGCACCCGGGCGACGAGCTCGGGCGGCGTGGCATAGATATCTTTCATCAGCGCGTCGATCTGCGCGCCGCTATAGGGCGTGATGTCGAGTTGCTGTTGCTTGGCGTCGGCCAGGAAGGCGGGATCCTTGACGGTCGCATCGAAGGCGGCACGCAACGCCGCGACGCGATCCTTGGGCGTGTTCGGCGGGGCGGTGAAGGGCCGCGCCATCGCAAGCTGCGACAGCGCCGTGCGCACCACCTGTTTGTCCTCGGGGCTCTTCAGAAGGTCGAGAACGAAGGGCGCTTTGATGTCAGGATTGGGCGTGATGCCGAATTGCGCCAGCACGGTGATCAGATTTTTCTCGAGCCATTCCGGCTTGGTGCGCTTCATTCCGGCCCAGTACCAGCCGACGAAGGCCGGGATTTCGCCGCGATCCATGGCGAGGGCGATCTCGGCCGAGCCGGTATAGCCCGGCACGGCGACGAAATCGGTGCCGAGCATGGTGTTGAGGATGTTGGCGTAGAGCCGCTCCGATACGTCGCCGCCGGAGGAGCCGAATTTGATCTCCTTGCCCTTGGCCTGATCGAGCGTCTTGACGCCGAGGGTGTTCATCACGACGGCGATCGGCGTGAATTGGTCGAGGCTGCCGATCCAGGCAAATTTCAGAGGATCGTAGAGCACGCCCTGCGCGTCGTTGCCGTAGAGCAGCCGATCCATGATGATCGGCGCTTGCAGGATGCCGATCGCGGTGCCGTCTTGCGGCGCCTTGTTGTAGAGGAAATTCGCCACCGTCCGCCCGCCGGCACCGGGCATGTTCGATGCGACTTCCTGCGGATGGCCGGGCAAATGCGCGACGATGTATTGCGCCAGCAGCCGGCCATAGGCGTCGTAGCCGCCGCCCGGCCCCGAGGCGATGTAAACGGTAAGCGTCCGGCCTTTATAGAAATCCTCGACCGAATCCGCGCGCGCAACAGCGGCCCACAGCGCCAATGCGCCGATCAGCAGCGCGCCGAAGGCGCGACCAGCCCGCATCTAGACCCCTCCCCAAACCGCGCGAGCGGTATCGGCGACCAGCCGCAGCTTCTGCCATTGCAGTGCTTCGGCTTCGTCGCTGCTGCGCGTGACGCTGGTAGCGAAGCCGCAATGCGGACAGAGCGCAAGCTGGTCGAGCGACGCGAAGCGGCCGGCTTCTTCGATGCGGCGCTTCAGTTCCTCGCTCGTTTCCAGTCGCGGGTTGCGCGAGGCGACGAGGCCGAGCACCACGCCCTTGCCTTTCGGCAAGAGACGCAACGGCTCGAAACTGCCGGCGCGCGGATTGTCGTATTCGAGGAGATAAGTGCCGATGGTCAGGCGATTGAACAGCGCGTCGGCGATCGGATCGTAGCCGACATCGGCCTGCCAGCTCGGATCCTGGCTGCGGCAGACATGGATCGCGATGTGGAGATCGGCCGGCGCGCCGGCGACGGCGCGATTGATGACGTCGACATAGATGCGCAGGAGATCCTGCCAATCATCGCCGCGATCTTTCAGCAATTGCCGCGCCCGCGGATCGCCGAGCTTCACGAGTGAGGTCTCATCGATCTGCACATAGCGGCAGCCTGAATCGTAGAGGGCGCGCAGCTCCTGGTTATAAGCGGCGACGAGATCGGCCCAGAACTCGTCGAGACTGGGGTAGACGTTGCGATCGATATTGTCGCGCCCGGCGCGATAGTGGATATAGGCCGGGCCGGGCAAGGTGATTTTCGGTGTCACATCTGCGGCGGATTTCAGCATTGCGAAATCGCGCGCATTGTCGTTGGCGCGCCACTTGATGTGGCTGACGACGCGCGGAATGCGCCGTGCCGTACGGTGGCCATGCGTATCGGATTTGCGCCAGCCCTCCTGCTCGGTCAGCTCGATGCTGATGCCGTCGATGCCGCCCGTGGTGAAGCTGTCGGAATAGGTATTGCGACGGAATTCGCCATCGGTCACGACCTGCAATCCGATCTCTTCCTGCCGCGCGACGACGGCACGGATCGCCGTATCCTCGGCGGCGCGCAGTTTTGCCGCATCGATCTTCCCGGCGTCGAAAGCAGCGCGGGCTTCGACCACGGAAGCGGGGCGGACCAGGCTGCCGACATGATCGGCACGGAACGGCGGATGCTGATTGAGGCTGGGCATGACAATCTATTCCTCCCGAGGCACGGCATCGACAATGGGCCGCGGCTTCTTACCGGCGAAGCGTACCAACGATCACGGAGCCGACCAAGTGGTGTGGCTGCGATCGCGCTCGGGAAGGTGATGCTCCGGATCGATGACCACTTTGGCGATGGGCTTGCCGCCGCCCACTGCAATGTTCCGCGCGCCCGCCTGGATCCAGGTTTCGGCGGGAAGGGCGATGTCGCGCGTTGTCCCATCTTTGAAGGTCACGCGCATCGTCGCGGGCAGGACGAGTTGGCCGCGATTGCTGATCGCGATCTGCACGCCTTTCGCGGGATCGTTCTCGACCGTGGTGACGCCGTCGACGGACATGTCGAATGCCCAGTTGTTGAAGAACCAGCCGCGCCAGAAATACGACAGGTCTTCGCCGCTCGCGCTGTTCATGGCGCGGAAGAAATCCGAAGGCTGCGGATGCTTGTACGCCCAATCGCGGATGAATTTGCGGAAGGCGGCATCGAAGCGTTCGGGGCCGAGGATATCGTTACGCAACAGCAGCAGTCCGAACGAAGTTTTGAAATAGCTGACTGGGTGGCTGTAGGTGAAGGGGATCGCATCGCTGCGCGTCATGATCGGCGGCGCATTGGGATCGGCGATCAGCGCCGCGATCTGATCGGCGGGCTCGCCTTCGCCGGGCGCGAATTCCTGGTCGCGCTTCGGGCCGTAAACGCCGTTGTCGAAGGCGTCGGATTCGAAAATATCGATGAAGGTGTTGAGGCCTTCATCCATCCACTGATAGCGGCGCTCGTCGCTGCCGACGATCATCGGAAAATAGCTGTGACCGATCTCGTGGGCGGTGATCCAGAACAGCGTCTTGCCCTTGTCGGCCATGCTGTCGAAGAGCAGCGCGGGATATTCCATGCCGCTCACGGCGCCGGCGACGTTGATCGCATTCGGCCAGGGATAGGGGAACCAGCGCCGCGAGAAATCCTCGATCGCGAATTTGAGATATTCGGTCGATCGGCCCCAGCCATCGCTGCCGGCGCTTTCGACGGGATAGACCGACTGCGCCAGCGCGGTCTTGCCGCCCGGCAGGGCGACGCGCGCCGCGTCCCAGAGATAGGCGCGTGACGCGGCGAAGGAGACATCGCGCGTTTGATCCATGTGGAAGCGCCAGGTCTTGGTGCCGCTGGCTGGCGGCGTCGCCGTGACATCGTCGGCGGTGCGGATCATCACCGTCTTGTCGCTCGCCCGCGCCGTGGCGAGACGCGATTTCACGGTCGGCGTCAGAACCTCGTCGGGATTCATCAGCGCACCCGATCCGGCGACGATCATGTCGTCGGGCACGGTCACGGCGTAATCGAAATTCCCGTAGTCGAGATAGAACTCGGCGCCGAGATAGGGCAGCGGGTCCCAGCCACGGACGTCGTCATAGACGGCCATGCGCGGATACCATTGCGCGATCTCGTAGATCGCGCCGTTCGGCGTATCGAGAAATTGCGTGCGGCCGCCGAATGCGCCAGGCACGGTGTAATGATAGACGATGCGCAGGCGAATATGGCCTTTCGCCACAAGCGCGGCGGGTAGTTCCACGCGAAGCCGAGTGTCGCTGACGAGATATTTCGCGGCAGCGAATTTGCCGCCGCTTTCGATCTCGACGGCATCGAGCACATCGCCGTCGGTGAATTGCGTGTGGACGCGCGCGCTCGAATTCACCGAGCGCGCATCGGTGCGATAGGTGTTCTGGTCGAGATACAGCCACAGCGCGTCGAGCGTGTCCGGGCTGTTATTGGTGTAAGTGATCGTGGCCGTACCGGTGAGCGTCTTGGTCGCGGGGTCGAGCCTGGTCGCGATCGCATAGTCGGCGCGGTTTTGCCAGTAATCGGGACCCGGCGCGCCATTG
>DASXCX010000240.1:0-2433 GCA_036490955.1 Allostellaceae bacterium
AATGCCAGCGGCTGCAGGCACGCGCCAAAGTGCCGATCACCCTGGTCGATCTGGCGCGCAATTTCGGCGAGCATAATGCGGTGATGGCCGGGCTGCGCGAGGCCGGCGGCGCGCATATCATCACCATGGACGACGATCTGCAGAATCCGCCGGGCGAGGTGCTGCGCCTGCTGCACTACGCGCAGAAGACCGGCAAAGACGTGATCTACACCCATTATGCCAAGAAGCAGCACGCCGCATGGCGCAATCTCGGCAGCCGCTTCGCCAATTGGTGCGCCGACAAAGTGCTCGACAAGCCGAAAGGGCTTTATCTCTCGAGCTTTCGCTGCATCAGCGCTTTCGCCGCACGTCAGGTGACGCAGTACCGCGGCCCCTTCCCGTATGTCGACGGACTAATCCTGCAAGCAACGCAGAGCATCGGCACGTTGCAAGTGGAGCATCTGCCGCGCCATGCCGGACGCAGCAACTACACGCTGTCGCGGCTGATCCGGCTGTGGACCAGCATGTTCGTCAATTTCTCGGTGATGCCGCTGCGCATCGCGACCTTCGCCGGCTTCGTGATGAGCGGGCTCGGGCTTTGCGGCGCGATCTGGGCGGTCGGCGAAGCGATCTTCGAAGGCACGCCGCCGGGCTGGGCCTCGCTCACCGTCGCGACGCTGCTGCTCCTCGGCGTGCAGCTCATCATGCTCGGCATCATCGGCGAGTATCTCGGCAGACTCTACCTGACCGTGAACCGAAAGCCGCAATCGGTGGTGCGCTCGGTGACGCGTGCGGAGCCGGTCGAGCGGCGCGGCGCGCAGCCGGCGATCATCAGCCGGAACTGACCGCTTAAGCGATCGCTTTCAGGGCCGCAACGACGCGCGCCGCCCGATCCTCGCCCAGCTCCGGAAACATCGGCAGGCTCAAGACTTCGCGCGCGGCGCGCTCGCTTTCGCCGAGGCCGCCCGGTCCGATCGCGACGCGATCCTGGTACGCGGGCTGCAAATGCACCGGCACCGGATAGTGAATGTTCGTGCCGATGCCGCGCGCCGTCAGCGCCGCTTGGACGGCATCGCGATTACGGCAGCGCAGCACATATTGATGGAAGACGTGCGTGCCGCCCGAGCGCCGCGCCGGCAACCCGATGCCCTCGCACCAGCGCAGACCATAATCATAAATCCCGGCGATCGCTTGGCGACGCGCATTGTCGCCATCGAGATGACGCAGCTTCACCCTTAGGATCGCCGCCTGCATCTCGTCGAGGCGCGAGTTCATGCCCGTGCGATCGCTGATATAGCGTTGGCGCCAGCCATATTCGCGCAGCTCCTTGAGCCGTGCCGCAAGCGCCGCGTCATGGGTGAGCACCGCACCGCCATCGCCGATGCCGCCGAGATTCTTCGTCGGATAGAAGCTGAAAGCCGCTAGATCGCCGATGCTGCCGAGACGCCGGCCATCGAGCCAGGCGCCGTGGCTTTGCGCGCAATCTTCGATGATGCGGAAGCCGTGTTGCTTGGCGAGTGCGCCGATCGCGGTCATATCCACGGCAACGCCGTAAAGATGCACCGGAATCACGGCGGCGATGCGCCCTTTTGAGTGGATGGGCGGTTTGGCGAGCGCGGTTGCCAGTTTCGTCGGATCGATTGTGTAGGTCGCCGGATCGATGTCGATCAGCAGCGGTTTCGCGCCGGCGAGCTCGATCGCTGCGACGGTCGCGACCGCAGTGTGCGACACGGTTGCGACATAATCATTCGGCCCGAGATCGAGCGCTTTCAGCGCCAGCACCAGCGCATCGGTGCCGCTCGCCGCACCGATGGCATGGCGCGTGCCGATATAAGCGGCGAATTCGTGTTCGAACGATTCGACCTCGGGGCCGAGGATGTAGCGGCCGCCTTCGAGCATGCGCGCGAGCGCGGCATCGATCTCAGCGCGATGGGCGCGATAACCGGCCCGCGGATCGGCCTGCGGGACGGGCGCTTCAGACATAGTGGCGACCGTGTTCGCGAAAATAGGCGATCGAGCGTTTCAACCCGTCCTCGAGCGGCACACTGTGCCGCCAGCCGGTGATGTCGCGGAACAGCGCGTCGGCGGCGAAGTAGTCGCCGATATCGATGCGCCGCCGTTCGGCGGGGAATTCGTGGCGCGCGAAACTTCCGCCGCCATTCGCCGCAACGAGAAGCGCGGCCAATTGATCGAGGCTCACCGGCCGCTCGCCGCCGAGATTGAACACTTTGCCCTTCGTCGCCGGCGTCAACGCCGCGAGGAGGAATGCATCGACCGCGTCGTCGACATAGGTGAAATCGCGTTTCTGCTCCCCGCCCCAGACCTCGAACGGCTTGCCTTCGAGCACGGCCTTCAGCCACACGCCGACAAAAGTCTGGCGCGCATCCTTGATCCGCATGCGCGGGCCGTAGGTATTGGTGAGGCGCAATGCCGTCGCCTCGATGCCATACACAT
>DASXCX010000241.1:0-2540 GCA_036490955.1 Allostellaceae bacterium
GCGCAACAGGATTCGCGATGGACGCCGTCAGCCTTCCTCGTCCTGCTTGGATGACCGAGGATCTTGTGCTGCTCGAAGAGCAGGCACGGCGCTTCATCGCCGATGAATTCACACCGCATCTCGACGCCTGGCACGAAAAAGGCATTTACCCGCGCGAGGTCTGGACCAAAGCCCGGCAGGCCGGCCTCCTCTGTGCCACGATGCCGGAAGACTATGGCGGCGCCGGTGGCACCTTCGCCCACGAAGCGGTGATCAACCGCGAATTGTCGCTCGGCGGCTTCGATACCTTCGGCGCGCCGCTGCATTCCGGCATCGTCGCGCCCTACATTCTGCATTACGGCACCGAGGAGCAGAAGAAGCGCTGGCTGCCCAAGCTCGCGACCGGCGAAATGGTCGGCGCCATCGCCATGACCGAGCCGGGCACCGGCTCCGACCTGCAAGGCGTGCGCACCAAGGCGGAGAAGTCGGGCAACGGCTACGTGCTCAACGGCGCCAAGACTTTCATCACCAATGGCCAGCATGCCAACCTCGTCGTTGTCGTCGCCAAGACCGATCCGAAAGCCGGCGCCAAGGGCGTCTCGCTGCTGGTGGTCGAAACCGATGACGCGCAAGGTTTTCGCCGCGGCCGCAAACTCAAGAAGCTCGGCATGGACTCGGCCGACACCTCGGAACTGTTCTTCGAGGACGTCAAGCTGCCGCCGGAGAGCCTGCTTGGCACCGAAGAGGGCCAGGGCTTCTACCAGTTGATGAAGGAGCTGCCGCAGGAGCGGCTGATCGTCGCGCTGCACGCGGTCGCCATGATGGAGCGCGCCGTTGCGCTGACCATCGATTACGTCAAGCAGCGCGAGGCCTTCGGCAAGAAGATCATCGAATTCCAGAATACCCAGTTCGAGCTCGCCGAGTGCAAGACAGACACGGTGATGGCCAAGGTCTTCGTCGATTACTGCATCGCCCAGCACGTCGCCGGCAAGCTCGATACCGTGACGGCTTCGATGGCCAAATATCGGCTGTCGGACATCCAGGCCGAAGTCATCGACCGCTGCCTTCAATTGTTCGGCGGCTATGGCTATATGGACGAATATCCGATCTCGCGCCTCTACCGCGACGCGCGGGTGCTGCGTATCTACGCGGGAACAAACGAGATCATGAAGCTGCTGATCGCGAGGAGCTTGTAGTTTCTCTGTCCTTCCGGGGCGCCGCGAAGCGGCGAGCCCGGAATCCAGAGCTACGGTTGAGGCCGGTGAAATTAACTCTGGATTCCGGGTTCGCGTGCTACGCACGCGCCCCGGAATGACGAGGTGAAAAGATGACCGACGCATTCATTTACGACCACGTGCGCACGCCGCGCGGACGCGGCAAGGCCGACGGCGCGCTGCACGAAGTCACCGCGCTCAATCTCGCAGCGCAAGCGCTCGCCGAGGTCAAGACGCGCAACAAGCTCGATCCAAAGCTGCTCGACGACGTCGTGCTCGGCTGCGTCGACCCGGTGGGCGAAGCCGGCGGCGATATCGCGCGCGCTTCCGCGCTGGTCGCCGGTTTCGGCGACCAGGTGCCGGGCGTGCAGATCAACCGCTTCTGCGCCTCCGGCCTCGATGCGGTGAACTTCGCCGCCATGGAGGTGATGTCCGGCCAGCATGACATGACGATCGGCGGTGGTGTTGAATCGATGAGCCGCGTCGGCATCGGCGCGTCCGGCGGCGCTTGGCCGGTCGACCCCTCGATCGCGGTCGCGACATATTTCCTGCCGCAAGGCATTTCCGCCGACCTCATCGCCACAAAATACGGCTTCTCGCGCGACGACGTCGACGCCTACGCGGTCGAGAGCCAGAAGCGCGCGGCGAAATCCTGGGAAGAAGGCCGCTTCAAGAACTCGGTGATGACGGTGCGCGATCCCAACGGCCTGTCGATTCTCGCCAAGGACGAGCACATGCGTCCGGCAACGACGATGCAGACATTGGCCTCGCTGCAGCCGTCATTCGTGCAGATGGGCGAGATGGCGGGCTTCGACGCGGTCGCCGTGCAGAAGCATCCTGAGGTCGAAGCGATCAATCACGTCCACACGCCCGGCAATTCCTCCGGCATCGTCGACGGCGCCGCGGCCGTCCTGATCGGCAGCAAGGCCGCGGGCAAGGCCGCCGGCCTTAAACCTCGCGCGCGCATCAAGGCCTTCGCCAATATCGGCTCCGAGCCGGCGATCATGCTCACCGGGCCGATTCCGGTTTCGGAAAAGGCGCTGAAGAGGGCCGGCATGAAGAAAAGCGACATCGATCTGTGGGAGCTCAACGAAGCCTTCGCCTCGGTCGTGCTGCGCTTCATGCAGAAGCTCGACATTCCGCACGACAAAATCAATGTGAACGGCGGCGCCATCGCCATGGGCCACCCGCTCGGCGCCACCGGCGCCATGATCCTCGGCACCGTGCTCGACGAACTCGAGCGCACCGGAAAATCGACCGCGCTGATCACGCTCTGCATCGGCATGGGCATGGGCACCGCGACCATCATCGAGCGCGTTTAGCGGAGCGCACATGCCGAAGATCGAC
>DASXCX010000242.1:0-24317 GCA_036490955.1 Allostellaceae bacterium
TCGGTCGTGGTGCTCGACGCCAAGACCGGCGCGCTGAAGCGTTTCTGGCAACTCGTGCCGCAAGACTTCCACGATTGGGACGTCTCGGCGGCGCCCGTGCTGCTCACAACGAAGAAGGGCGTGCATCTCCTGGCCGATGCCGGCAAGAACGGCTTGCTTTACGGCATCAGCCTCGACAGCGGCAAAAAGCTCTATGAGACCGCCATTACCACGCGCTCGAACATGAACGCGGCACTGACCAAGCAGGGCACGCATTTCTGTCCCGGTTCGGGCGGCGGCACGGAATGGAACGGTCCGGCTTACGATCCGCAGAACAATCTTATCTTCGACGGCACGGTCGACCGCTGCACCCTGGTGAAGCTCGCCGAGGATGCGAAGATCGAGCGGGTCGCCGTCGGCCGCCCCTGGACCGGCATGGACGACGACGCCAATCCATTCGGCATCGGCGATGATCATTGGGCCGGCTGGCTCAACGCCACCGATGCGGATACGGGCAAGATCAAATGGCGCTTCAAGGCACCAGGGCCTGTGCTCTCCGGCATCACGCCGACGCAGGGCGGCATCGTCTTCGCCGGCGACATGAATGGGAATGCCTATGCCTTCGACGCCGATACCGGCAAGCCGCTATGGCAGCAGAAATTCGACGGCGCGGTCGGCGGCGGCCTGATCTCCTATGCCGTCGGCGGCAAGCAGCGGATCGCGGTGATCTCCGGCACGATCACGCAGGTCTTCGCGCTCGAAGCACCGAAGGGCAATGCGAAAATCACGATCTTCGGCTTCTGAGACGGGGACCCTTGCACCGCATCACGCGGCGCGCATCGCCTTAGCAGCGGCAGCCTTTGTGCTGCCGCTGCCCGCGTTTGCGCAAACCGCCAACCCGGACACGACAGAACTTTCGCTGCCCGAGGTGGTGGTAGTCGGGACGACGCCGCTGCCCGGTATCGGCATCGATATCGACAAGGTGCCAGGCACGGTAGAGACCCTGAGCGCGGACGATCTGCACCGCGAAGCCACTACCAACCTCGCCACTGCGCTGCACGATCAGATCAGCGGCGTCACGGTCAACGATACGCTTGGCGACGATTTCCAGCGCGATATCCTTTACCACGGCTTCGAGGCTTCTCCGGTTCTCGGCACGCCGCAAGGCCTTGCCGTCTATCAGAACGGCGTGCGCGTCAACGAAGCCTTCGGCGATACGGTGAATTGGGACCTCATTCCCGACATCGCGATCGATCGGCTCGATCTGGTCGGCGCGAATCCGGTCTACGGTCTCAACGCGCTCGGCGGCGCGGTCGCGATCACGATGAAGAACGGCTTCACTTATCATGGCAACGAGACCGAACTCAGCGGCGGCTCTTTCGGTCAACGCGGGCTGAGCTTCCAATACGGCCAGCAGGCCGGCGAAATCGCCGCCTACATCGCCGCGCGCGGCCTCCAATCGGACGGATGGCGGCGTTTCTCGCCGGACTCGGTGCAGCAGCTCTACGCCGATCTCGGCGCACGCAACGATCGCGCAACGCTGGATATCAGCTTCACCGGCGCGAACAATCGTCTCTTTGGCCAGGGTGTGACGCCCGTACAAGAACTGGCGGTCGATCGCACGCTCACCTTCACGGGGCCGCAGCATAATTTCAACCAGCTCACTTTCGTCACCGCGAACGGCTCGTTCCAGGCGAGCGATACGCTCTCTTTCCAAGCCAATCTCTACCGCCGCGAATTCCGCCAGACGGTCGCCAACGGCAATACGACCGACGCCACCGCATGCGATCCTGCCAACGGCTTTCTTTGCCAGGCGGATGCCAGTACTCCGCTCACCAATTTGAGCGGCAATCCGATTCCCGATCTTTCCAGTGGCGGCACACAGCCGATCGGTGAGAACGACGCCGAAGCGATCCGCGCCGTTACACTGGGCGGTGCGCTGCAAGCGACCGAGACGGCCGATTTGCTTGATCGGCAAAATCATCTGGTCGCCGGCGCAAGCATCGATCACGCGACGGTCGATTTCCAATCGACGACGGAGATGGGCATCATCAATCCCTCACTGATCGTCGAGCCGTCCGGTTTCTTCGTCGCGACGCCGGAGAATTCGGGCTTCAATCCGACCCCGGTCGGGCTTCGTTCGACGACAAATTATTATGGTCTCTATCTGACCGATACGTTCGACGTGACGCCGGCACTCTCGGTCACGGCAAGCGGCCGCTACAACCTCGCCGAGCTCACGCTGGTCGACGGCATGGGGTCCGAGCTGACCGGCCGCGCACGCTATAGCCGCTTCAACCCGGCGATCGGTGCGACCTACAAGATCACGCCGGCCATCACCGCTTATGCCGGCTATGCCGAGGCCAACCGGGCGCCGACGGCGAGCGAGATCGAATGCTCCAACCCGGCGCAGCCCTGCCTGCTGCCGTCCTCGCTGTCATCCGATCCGCCCAATCTCAAGCAGGTCGTCGCGCATAGTTACACAGCCGGGTTGCGCGGCAATTTCCAACTCGGCATATTGCCGGGCGCCTTCACTTGGAATTTTGGGCTTTACCGCACCGATCTCGACGATGACATCTTCGCCGTCGCGAGTTCGATCAGCAGCGGCTTCTTCGAGAATATCGGCGCGACACGGCGGCAAGGCATCGACGCGGCGTTGCGCTACCACGACGAGCGCTGGTCGCTGAGGCTTGCCTATAGCCTTGTCGATGCCACCTTCCAATCAACGTTGACGCTGCCGTCATCTAGCAACCCCGCTGCCGATGCTTCCGGCAGTATCCAGGTACGGCCGGGCGATCATCTACCCGGCATTCCCGAGCATCGCCTGGTCGCGAACGCCGATTATTCCATTACTGCCGCCTGGACCATCGGTGCGACGCTCACCTATTCCGGCGCGCAATTCTATCGCTGCGATGAATCGAATGAGAACGCGCAATTGCCCGGCTATGCCCTGGTCAATCTCCACACGAATTACAAATTCAACGAGCATGTCGAGCTCTTCGCGCGCGTCGATAATCTTTTTGATGCGCGCTATTCGACCTTCGGGCAGTTCGGCGATCCGACCGGCATTGGCGCGCCCGGCATTCCCTCCGGTGCGACGACCAATGGCCCCGGCGTCGACAATCGTTTCCAGAGTCCCGGCGCACCTATCACAGCTTTCGCAGGCATCCGCGCGAAATTCTGATTTCACAAAACTGTGGCGTCGAACAATTGTTCATGATATGTTCTCTTGAGCGGTAGGGGCCATAAGGCACGCCGCCAGAGGCATTCATGCGACAAAACTCATTTGATTTCGGAGAGACGATGGTCTTGCCCCAGATTCGCGAGCGATTGCTCGCGGTCTTCGGCCCGCAGCGTGATGAGTACCGTTTCGATCCGCTGAGCCAGCTCATCTACGGCATCGTCGCGTCGACGACGCGCGATGAGGTCTCAATGGCGGCGTTCCTGGAATTGCAGAGGCGCTATCGACCGTGGGGTACGCTGATGACGGTGACGCCGCGACAGATCGAGCGCATCATTTTCTCGGTGCATCATGCCGATCGCAAAGCCGAGGAATTGCCGCAAGTGCTGCGCATGATCAACGCGCGCAATGGTGGGCTCGACCTCGAATTTCTCGCGGATTGGGACACCGAGATTGCGCTGCAATGGCTCGACAGCCTTTACGGCGTCGGTGCCAAGATCGCCGCGACGGTACTCAACTTCAGCACACTGCGCAAAGCGGTGTTGCCGGTCGATACGCATTTGCTGCGCGTCGGCCAGCGCTTAGGCATCGTGCGTGACGGCGGCGATTTCGAAGACGGGCACGACGGTTACGCGCGCGTGCTTCCTATCGAATGGAATGGCGATACGGTCTACGAGTTGCATTGGCTTATCAAATTGCTGGGCCAACGAGTCTGCCGCCCGACCGCGCCAGCGTGTGGGCATTGCCCGCTGCGCGATTTATGCCCCGCCGCCAACAGTTGCGTGGCTGCCTGAGGAATCCGCAATCAACTGGACGCACAACGCCGCCGAAGGCTAGGCTTTCCCAACGATACGAATGCGAACCGGTGGGGAGGTTTTCGATGAGCCGCTTGGCAAAACTGGTAACGCTGGGCGCGATGGGCCTCGCGATCGCGTCGCAGGCTCAAGCGCAGACGGCGGCGATGAAGGAACTGGCCGCCGCGGCGGATAAGGAAGGCTCGGTCCTGCTTACCTGGAGCTCCGACAGCCTCGGCGGCGCCGAAGGCGCGCAGAAATTCGAGGTGGCAATCAACCAGGCCTACGGCACGCATCTCAAGATCTCCTGGACGCCGGGCCCGGCGATGCCGAATGTTGGCCATAACATCGCGATGGCCGCTTCCAACAACCTGCAATCGCCCACCGATGTCTATCTCGGCTTCTCGCGCGACATGGGCACGCTGCTGCAATACGATCTTTTCGTAAAGGCGCGGTGGAAGGACTATCTGCCCGATCGCTTGACCGACGACGTCGTCGATCACGGAACCTTCATCAAAGTGCAATCGGCGACGCTGGGCTTCAGCTACAACAAAAAGCTCGCGCCGTCCGAGCCGAAAGAGCTGGCCGATTTCTTGAAGCCGGAATGGAAAGGCAAAATTTCGACGACCTCTTTCGGCGCCGGCTGGGACCAGATCGCCGCGAACGATGCCTGGGGCCCCGACAAAGCTATCGCGTTTGCCCAGAAATTCGCCACGCAAGTCGCCGGCTTCATGCGTTGCGGCGAGACCGAGCGGCTCGCCACCGGCGAATTCATCGCGCTCGCCACCGATTGCAGCGACGGCCCGACCGGTGCCGCGATCAAGCGCGGCGCGCCTTTGGGCCGCGCCATCGAGCCGACAGTGCCGCTCGTCAGCTATTTCTATCTCGCCGTGCCGAAGAATGCCGTCCATCCGAACGCCGGCAGGCTCTTTGCGGCCTTTACGGCGACGGTCGAAGGCCAGAAGATCATCCGCGACGAGACGACGACCGATCTCGACATCTTCCCCGAGACTTCCGAGCACGCCAAGCTTGCCGATGTCGAAAAGGAGGCCGGGCGACAGTTCAAGCGCGCCGATATCGATTGGCAGATCGCCAATAAAGCGGGTAATGACGCGCAAAAGAAGATCGCGGACATCATCCAGCACAGCCGGTAATTGCAGGGCACGCGGTCGGGATCGATGGCCGGTGCGATCCTGACCGCGCCACGCGTCTCGCGCATCAACTGGCCGCAGCTCGATCCTTCGGGCTGGGCGATGGTCGCGGTGACGGTCGCCGCGAGCGCGATCATCATCGTGCCGCCGGTGATCGTATTGCTCTTGAGCTTTCGCGAGGGCCGGCCGATCGATCCCGGCCACGCCTATTCTTTCGTACATTACATCGCCGTCTTCGGCGATCCTTTCATCTATCGCGTATTGCTCAATACGCTCGGCGTCGCGCTGACCACGCTCGTGGTGGCGCTCGCGTTCGGCGTCCCTGCGGCATGGTTGATCGAACGCACCGACCTCCGAGGCAAGCCGGCCGTGCTTACGTTGATGACGCTCGGTCTCCTCATCCCGGGCTTCGCGACGGCGATGGGCTGGCTTTTTCTCATGCATCCGCGCATCGGACTCTTCAATGCGCTGGCGGTGGATGTTCTCGGCTTCACCTCTGCCCCGTTCAACATCGCCAGCATCCTCGGCATGGGATGGGTACAGGGCCTCAACCTTGCGCCGATCGGCTTCATCATGACTGCCGCCGTGCTGCGAGCGATCGATCCGACTCTCGAAGAGTCGGCGCAAATCTCGGGCGCGGCTTTGCCGGGGATCATGCGACGCATCACGCTGCCGCTTGCGTGGCCCGGCATTCTCGCCGCCGGTATCTACATTTTCACAATCGGCTTCGCGGCGTTCGACGTGCCGGCGATCATCGGCTGGTCGAACAAGATCTTCACCTTCTCGACCTTCCTCGTGGACGAACTCGCGCCGGCGGACGGTTTGCCGGCTTACGGCCCTGCTGCGGCGTTGTCGACGGTGATGATCGCGCTCGCTGGCGGCCTCTCGTGGTGGTACGGCCGATTGCAGACGCAGGCGCATCGCTTTCAAACGGTAACCGGCAAGGCGTATCGCCCGCGCCTCATCGCGCTCGGCGGGCGCGCGCTCTGGGCGTGGACCTTCCTCGCCCTTTACTTCACGCTGGCGAAGCTCTTGCCGCTGACCGTGACCGTCTGGGCGGCGGTATTGCCTTACTTCCAGCTACCTTCAGCCGATGCGCTGGCTTCGGTCTCCTTGGTTAACTTTCAGCGCATTCCCTGGGACCTGTTCTTCATTGGGGCGCGCAACACGCTGTTCCTCACAATCGCGACGCCGACCCTCACTCTCGCCCTCGCCATCGTGTTCTCTTGGGTGGCATTGCGCTCGAAGTTGCCGGGGCGCGGCGCGTTCGATTTCATCGCCTTCCTGCCGCACGCGATCCCGAACATCGTTTTCAGCGTCGGCGTGCTGCTCTTCGTCATCTATGCCGTCCAGCGCATCGTGCCGCTTTACGGCACGCTATGGCTGCTGCTCTTCCTTTTCATCATTGCGCGGCTCTCCTATGCGACGCGTATGACGAACGGCACGCTCCTTCAGGTGCATCGCGATCTCGAGGAAGCCGCGACGGTGAGCGGTGGCGCCAGCGGCACTGTGTTACGCAGCGTGCTGCTTCCTTTGCTGAAGCCAACGCTAATCTATGCCTGGCTGTGGACTGCGCTTCTGACCTTCCGCGAGCTCACCCTCGCCGTGCTGCTGACGACGCGCGACAATCTCACCCTCCCTGTGGTGGTCTGGAGCATCTGGCAGGACGGCGGCTTCGGCAAAGCCGCCGCGATCACGCTGCTGCTGATGGCGCTGATGGTACCGTTGATCGCACTCTATTGGTGGGCCATGCGGCACACCGGTTTACGCGAAGGCGCTTAGCGCGCCGCGTCTCTATTTCATCCGCTCGATCAGCGCCATTGCCGCTGCCGGCGCGCGCACTTTCGCGCCTGAGATCATGTAAATGAAAGCGTCGCCCCGCTTCGCCCAATCGCGCGCGCGCGCCGCCCAGTGATCGAGCGCCTTGGCCGAATAGCCGGTTTCGATCGCCTCGTCCGTTCCCATTAGCCGCGCATAGGTGAAATCGGCCGTCGGCTCGTCGATCACCGGGAAATCGTCGCCATCGGCAAAGCAGATCGCGACATTGTAGCGACGCGCGACATCATAGAATTTGGGATTCTGGAAGGTCGGGCTCCTGAGCTCGAGGGCGTGACGCAGCGGTAGGCCTTTTACCTCGCGCGGCAATAATTTAAGGAACGCCTCGAAATCCTCGGCGTCGTATTTCTTGCTCGCCATGAATTGCCAATTGATCGGGCCGAGGCGATCGCGCAGCTCACTCATTCCCTGACCGACGAAGCGCTCGATCGATTCGCCCGCGCCGGCCAACTCGCGACGATTGGTGCAATAGCGCGATGCTTTCACCGAGAATACGAAGCCTGCCGGCGTCTCGCCGTGCCACTTCTTCCAGCTCTCGGCCTTGAAGGTCGAATAATAAGTGCCGTTGATCTCGATCGAGGTTAGATGCTGGCTCGCATATTCGAGCTCGCGCTTTTGCGGCAGGCCCTTCGGATAGAAGACGCCGCGCCACGGCTCGAAGGTCCAGCCGCCAATGCCGACATAGATTTTGCCGCTCATGCGGTGTGCCTCTCGTTTCCCATACTCTATCGGAAATGCAGGCGCGGTTCGAGCCGGGCCGCCTTGCGCACCTGTTCGGTCTGCTTCCCACCGCTTATGCTCCGCGCAATGGCAAAGCTACCCCGCGTCGGCGATACCATCCGCGTCAACGACCGGATGCAGAAACGCTACAGCTATGTGATCGAGGCGCGACCTGGGCGTGATTTCGCCGCCGGTTTCACGCCGTTCTATAGCCCGAAAGACATGCTCAAGCTCGGCGTCTTCGAGGGAAAATATTGCAACGATTGCCGGCGCGAACTCCCTGACGCCTGGTTCAAGGGCGCGAAGCTTTCCAAAATTGCCGATCCGTCGATCAATTGCTTCGGCGTCAAAAGCCGGCAACCGCTGCCGGTCTGGCGCGACAAGGGCTGGATCATCGGTCCCGATCCACGCGGCTGGTTTCAATGGTATTGCCGCTATTGGCTCGGCCGACGCCTGGCCGAGATCGACGCGCGGCAAATCAAGCGTTGGCGCGCCTTCGCCCGCCATGCCGCACAGGTTCGGAAGAATTGCGAACCGGGCGATGCTTTCTGCCGCCCGCGTCAGCGCCAGGCGCTGCTGCAATGGTCGTACGACGCCTTCATCTGACACGTAGAGATCCGATAAGCCGCGTGGGGCACGGGTTTCCCTGATTGCGAGCGGCTGAAAAGCGCCCGAGTGGGCACGATTCGGATTCCCGCGCATCGGAGAAACGATTACGATTGCTGCCAGATCGCGGCGGCGGCAGCCGTCGGTAACAAATTCAAAGGGAGCGAGGCATGCTGAGCCAGGAAGAAAACGAGCTGTTCACCCGTATCGGTCGCGGCACGAAGATGGGCGAGGTGCTGCGGCGCTACTGGCATCCGGTCGGGTTCAGCGACACCATCGCGAAGAAGCCGAAGCGCATCAAAGTGCTGGGTGAAGAGTTGGTGCTCTATCGCGGCGAGAGCGGCGTGCCCGTACTGATGCAGTTGCGTTGCGCCCATCGCAGCCTCGCGCTCGATTACGGGCGAATCGAGGGAGACAATCTGCGCTGCCCATATCATGGCTGGCTTTACGACAAGGCGGGGCAATGCCTCGAGCAGCCCGCCGAGCCCGAAGGCAGTTCGTTCAAGGAAAAGATCCGCCTGCGTGCCTACCGCACGCGGGAGGTGAGCGGCCTCATCTTCGCTTACATGGGCCCCGATCCCGTGCCTGTGCTGCCGCTCTACGACGTGCTGCGGTGGGAGGAAGGCATCAAGGACATCCAGGTCCAGCGCATCGAGGTGAACTGGTTCAACCACGTCGAGAACATCGTCGATGTGAGCCACCTCGCCTGGCTGCACGGCTATACCTTCCCATCCTATGGCGGCAAGAAGGTGCGCTACAACTGGGACCGCACCTCCTACGGCGCGAACAACGTGATGCATGTCGACGGCATCGATGACAACCACGTGTCGTGCTACGGCTATCCGACGGTGAACGGCTTCACCCTCCCACCGATCGACAAAAGCGGCGAGCATGTGCGATCGATCATCATCCGCGTGCCGGAGGACGATGCTTCGACGTTGCTCTATTTCGTGCGCTTCTATAAGAGCGCCAAGCGCGCACTCAACACCTCGATCCGCGACACGAAATACGGCGACTACGCGCCGCTTGCCACCGACTGGTGGGGAATCAACGTCAGTGACCAGGACCGCATGGCGGTGGAGCAGCAAGGCGTCGTGGCCGATCGTCCGAACGAGCATCTCGCCGTGTCGGATGGCGGCATCATCGAAATGCGCAAGATGATGCGCGAATCCCTAGCGGCCGTCGCTGCCGGCAAAGATCCGCTCTGCATCATCCGTGATCCCGCGAAACAAAACGTCGATTTCCAGCGTAATGCCGGCAGCTTTCAGGAAAAGCGCGAAGACGTCGGCTATGCCGAAGGCTATGGCGAGCGCACGCAGGCCGAGGTGATGGCAAAGTAAATTCGGTTTCGCGCGGGGCGTCAGCACAATAAAAAACACGCCCGCGCCGAGGGAGATTAGTATGAAAATGAATCGGGCTCGGTCGCGCGCGCTCGTCACGGCTTTGGCGGCAATAGTGCTATGGCCGACCGCCGGCACGGCGCAGACTGCGACGATGACGCCCGCGCTCAAAGAGCTGGCCGCGGCCGCCGACAAAGAAGGCACCGTGATCTTTCAGGGCTCAACCTCGACCTGGGGCGGAGCCGAAGGCGCAAAGAAGCTCACCGACGCGATCAACAAGACCTATGGCACGCACATTACGGTGAAATGGGTGCCGGGGACGTCCTTTCCCGAAGACGGCAACGCCATCGCCGTCGCCTTCAAAAGCAACCTGCCGTCGCCGACCGATGTCTATTTTGGCTTCTCGCGCAACATGCAAGTCTTCGGCAAGATCGGCATGTTCCAAGCGGCGCCGTGGAAGGATTACGACCCGGTGCGGCTCAGCGACGATATCGTCGAGCAGGGCAAATATGTGAAGATCTTCTCCGCCACGCTCGGCTTTTCCTACAACACCGAGGCCGCGCCCTCGAAGCCGGAGCAGCTTTCCGATTTTCTGAAGCCCGAATGGAAGGGCAAATTCGGCACGACCGCTTTCGCCGCCGGCTTCGATCAACTTGCGGCGAAAGAGGCCTGGGGACCGGCCAAGTCGCTCGATTTCGCCAAGCAATTCGTCGCCGCCGCCGGCGGCTTCATGCTCTGCACCGATTTCGACCGGCTCGCCTCGGGAGAATTCGCGGCCTTCGTCACCGACTGCGGCGGCGGCAATCTGATCCGCCAAGCCAAAGAGACCGGCGCGCCCATCGTCCGCGTCATCACGCCGGAAATGCCGCTGATCAGCTTCTTCTATCTCGGCGTGCCGACCAACGCGATTCATCCCAACGCGGCCAAGCTGCTCATCGTCTACATAACCTCGCCGGAAGGGCAGAAATATACCTACGATCAGAACTTGGCCGATGTGCACCTCTATCCGGAGTCGCGGATGCGCGGCGATATCGAGGCGGTCGAGAAGAAATTCGGCTTTAAATTCGGTATTGCCGATGTCGCCTGGCAAGAAACCAACGCCGACGGCAATGCCGCGCAGCAGGACGTCGCGAAAATCTTCCGCCAAGCCGGGAAGTAAATACCGATGTCCGCGGGCGCCGAAGCAGCGGACAGGACGAAACCCAGCGTAACCAGCGCCCCGCCGACGCGCGCCTCGGGCGCGCCGCGCCGGCAACGCCTCGATCCGTTCGAGCGGTTGATGCTCGTCTTGGTGGTCGCCGTCAGCCTGTCGATCTTGATCTTGCCGGCGATCATCCTCTGGCTCAGCGTCCGCGACGCGGCGCCGATCGAGCCCCACTCGACCTACTCCTTCCTGCACTATGTCGAGGCCTTTGGCGATCCGTCGATCGTCCGCGCGCTGGTGAATACCGTTATCTTCACGCTGGTCTCGCTGGTCGTCGCATTGTTTTTCGGCGTGCCGGCGGCATGGCTGGTCACGCGCACCGACCTCCCGTGCAAGACGCTGCTCGAAACCTTGATGACCATCGGCCTGCTGATGCCCGGTTTCGCCGGGGCGATGGGCTGGCTCTTCCTGCTGCATCCGCGGATCGGCATCATCAACCAATTCCTGATGGGCCTCTTTGGATTGCACACGGCGCCCTTCGATATCTCAGCGCCAGCCGGCATGGGCTGGGTGATGGGGCTGGGTCTCGGCCCGCTCGCCTTCGTCATGACTGCAGCCGTGCTGCGCTCGATTGATCCTGCGCTCGAGGAGGCCGCCGTGACGTCTGGCGCGCCCCTGCACAGCACAATGCGCAAGATCACCGTACCGCTCGCCTGGCCTGGCATCCTTGCCGCCGCGATATACATTTTCACCATCGGCTTCGCGGCCTTCGATGTGCCCGCGATCATCGGCTGGGCGAACAAGACCTTCACCTTCTCGACCTATATGGTGTTGCAGCTCAACCTAGCGGAAGGCTCGCCGCACTACGGCAACGTCGCCGCGCTGTCGACCGTGGTGATGGTGACGGCGGCGCTTCTCATCTGGTGGTACAGCCGGCTGCAACGCCAAGCCTATCGCTACCAGGTCGTCACCGGCAAAGGCTATCGTCCTCGGCTCGTCGCGCTCGGACGATACAAGGCAACAGCCTGGGTGTTTCTCGGTGTCTATTTCGTGCTCGACAAGCTATTGCCGTTGCTCGTCATAACCTGGGCGGCACTCCTGCCGTTTTTCCGCTATCCCTCCGCTGCCGCCTTCAAGTCGCTTTCGTTGGTACAATTCGGCAAGATCGATTGGGACCTGACGTTCGAGGCCATCCGCAATACCGCGTCCCTCATGATCCTGACCGCAACCGTTACGCTCGGTATCGCGGTGGCGTTTTCCTGGATCGTGATGCGCTCGCGGCTGCCGGGACGCACGATATTCGATTTCATCGCCTTCCTGCCCCATGCCGTGCCGAACATCGTCTTCGGTTTCGCCGTGCTCCTCTTCACGCTTTTTGTCCTAAAGAACGCGATCCCGGTGTATGGAACGATCTGGATCCTCCTTTTCGTTTTCGTCATCGCGCGACTGTCCTATGCAACCCGAATGACCAATGCGGGCCTTATCCAGATCCACAAAGATCTCGATGAAGCTGCGCGCGTCAGCGGCGCATCGAGTGCCGCGACGCTGTGGCGCGTGATCCTGCCGCTGCTTGCACCGACCCTTGGCTATGCCTGGCTATGGATCGCGCTGCTCGTCTATCGGGAGCTCACGCTCGCGGTCCTGCTGACGACGCGCGAGAACCTCACGCTCCCGGTCCTCGTCTGGAACCTCTGGGCAAATGGCGGGCTCGGCCCGGCCGCGGCACTGACCCTCGTGCTGATGGCGCTGATGATCCCGATCGTCGCGCTCTACTGGTGGGTCATGCGCCGCCGGGGACCGCTGCAACCGACCTGAGCTTCTTCTTGTCGCGATGGCGCGTTAAAATGCCGTCAAAGCAAAAGACAGCGAGAGGCGGATCATGAAGTTCGGACATTTCTGTCTACCGACTTATTTCCCCGATGTAGATGGCAATGCCGGGCTTTTGATGCGCCGCTGGCTTGATCTCCTCAGCGAAAGCGAGACGCTGGGGTTCGACTCGCTTTGGGCCAACGAGCATCATTTCGACGCCTATGGCGGCATTATCCCGTCGCCTCCGACTCTGCTCGCGGCGGTATCGCAACGCACGCAGCGCGCGCGGCTCGGCACCTCGATCGTCGTACTGCCGTTGCACAGCCCGATCGAGATCGCCGAACAGCTCGCGATGGTCGATTTGATGTCGAATGGCCGCGTCGAATTCGGCATCGGCCGCGGCTTTGTCGAATTCGATTACGAGCGGCTGCACGTACCGCGCGAAGACAGCAACGATCGCATGCGCGAGCAGCTCGAGATCATCCTAAAAGCATGGAGCGGCGAGGCTTTCTCGCACAAAGGCCGCTTTTATCAATACGAAAATCTCGAAGTGTGGCCGACGCCCGAGCAGCGGCCGCATCCGCCGGTCTGGGTGTCTTGCACGCGGACGCCGTCGAGTTTCGAATGGGCCGGGCAGAAAGGCTTTAACGTCCTGACCGTCGCTTATCACAGCGTCGAAAACCTGGCGGTGAACAACCGCATCTATCGCGATGCATGGGACAAGGCGGGGCATCCCAAAGGCAAATGGAATCTCGCCGCGCACTACCACTGTGTCCTCGCCGAGAACAAGCAGGAAGCGCGTGAGATCACGCGCAACGCCTGGCGTCGTTACATCGAAGCCACAACACACACCAACGAACGCTTGGGCAGAACGGCCACGGGCGTCGTTGCTGAAAACCGCAAGAAGGCAATGGAAGAGCTTTTGGATACCGATCGCATGGTTGCGGAGTTGCGCCAGATTGCCTGCACGCCCGATGAATGCGTCGAGCTGCTGTCGCGCGCGCAGGACAAAATGGGCTTCACTCAATGCGATTGCACGTTCTTTTTCGGCGGCATCAACTACGAACAGGCACAGCGCTCGCTGCGCCTCTTCGCCAAGGAGGTCATGCCCAAGCTGCGCGATCGCGAGCCGCGGCTGACTGCGTGACGGATGGAAAAGAAGGAAGAAAGGACACGCCGCAAATGAGCGACAAGACCGCCATCGTCATGGAGTTCCTCGGTTCGCTGAAGAACGGTGCTTCAGGCTCTCCGCGCAGCGATCTCTTGGCCGACGACGTGACCTATACATCGTCGCGCGGCACGGTGACAGGACGCGACAGCGCCATGAAATACATGGCGGGACCGACTGCTTTCACTTTCTTTCAGAAGGGCAATTGGTCAGCGCCCAAAATCGATGGCGAAGTCATCGAAATCATCGCCGAGCCCGAACCGGGCGGAGTCGGCTCGAACCTGCGCTGTCATTTCAGCGGCGACCGCATCTCGGTCCTGCATGATCAAGCCTTTGGTCGGCCGGCCGTCGAGCAGAAAGGCATCAAGCTTTCGGACGAGATCAAAGAAGTAATCAACAGGGCATCGGCGATCAAATGCCCGCTGCTGCTGTCCTATGTCGATGCAAGCGGGCAACCCTCGCTGAGCTTTCGCGGCTCGACCCAGACCTTCGGCGACGATCAGCTCGCGATGTGGTTGCGCGACGCCGACGGCGGCCTGACCAAAGCGATCGCGACGAATCCGAAAGTCGCCCTGATGTATCGCGACAATGCACCGAGTGGCGGCATGTTCCATTTTCAGGGCCGCGCGCGGATAACGACCGATCCGCAAGAGCGAAAAAAGATTTTCGATGCATCGCCCGAGAACGAGCGTAATCACGACCTCGACATGGAGGGCGGCGCCGTCATCATCGATCTCGATTTCCTACAGGGCTTCGTCGGTCGAACATCCGATGGACGCTCGACCGGCCGCATCCGCATGCGCCGCTAGCTCAGGCGCTTACTCGGCGCCGTTGGCGAAGACGCGCACCGTCTGACGCTCGGCGAAGCGCCAGCCCTGCGGCGTGCGCACGAATTTGTCGTGCCACTCGCCCATCGTGGTCGGCGGCTCGAAGGGAAGCGGCAATTTCGCATCGGGCGTTCCCGGATCGTGATGGAGCGCGAGGTAATAGGTCACGCCCTCCGCATGGCTCTCGTCGCGAACGGTGATCAGCGTGCTGATGCCGAGATGCCGGTTCACCCGCGTGCCGCCGCGCTGAAAAGACGCCAAGAGCTCGGCCGCGCCGCGGATCGGACGCCCGCGACGAACCCAAGCGCCGTCTTCCGCAAACAGCGCGATCGCCTCTTCCGCGCGGCGATGATCGTGATAGTGATTGAGCTTCGTCACCAGATCGCGACATTCCTGCTCGATCTTCAGACTCTCATTTGCGTCCATCGTCGGCTCCTGCGCTATCGCGCTCATTTCGTCGGCAGAAAGGCGTCCGTATAAAGCTTCGACATATCCGGCGGGCTGCTCAAGAGCTTCAATTCCATGAACGAGTCTTTGAGCGCTTCGAGCGATTCCGCGTCGAAGCGGCAATCCTTCGTGAACATGCCCTGGTCGATATCGTATTCTTTCGCGACCAAGCTCTCCGAATAGCCTGTGAAGGCGCTTTCGAGCTTCACGATTTCGGCCTTATGGCTGGCATCGCTGATATAAGCGGTCGTCTCGACCCAGGCAGCGAGAAACGCGCGGATGGTGTCGGGATGGCTTTTCATCATTTCGCTAGACGCGTAGACACCCCCCGACGCGACCCGCCCCATATAGGTCGATGTCGGCGCGAGGAGGCGCCCGACCTTCTCTAGCTCCATGCGCTGGAAATTGATCGTGCCGCCGATATAGGCATCGACCGTATGCGTGCGAAAGGCCGCCGCGACAGCGACGGGGTTCCCGCCGATCGCGACGCGGGGAGTCGTATCAAACGACCACCCCTGTTTCCGGATCAGCTCTTGCGCCAGCCAATCGGTCAGGGAGCCGAGGCTCGAGACCGCAATTCTCTTGCCCTCGAGATCGGCGAGCTTGTGCACCGGCGCATCCCACGGCACGCCGACGGCGAAATAGGGCAGCGTCGCGGTGTTCTCGCAGACGGCAAGAACCGGCGCGCCTTTCGCGACGAGGGCCATCGCCGTAGCAGCGCCGACTCCGATTCCGATGCTACCGCTGGTCATCGCTTGGATGAGTTTGCTGCCACCGGAGAAGTCGACGAATTTGACGTCGAGACCGTGTTGCTTGAAGAAGCCGAGTTCGAACGCAACCTCAGCCGCGAGCTCCGCATCCGCCGTCGGCACGGAGCGTCCGACAAGAAGCGGTATGTCAGCCGCCGCGGAAAGCGGGGCACCGGCGATCACGAAGAAAAACGCGAAGCGAATCAAGCGGCGCAAGACGTTTTTCGGCATCGTTCCTCGCCTCTTGCTCGCTCGCGAACCCATCAGCGCTTTCGCTTCTATTAGATTATAAGACCTCTCGGATTACAACACCGCGCGGCCGGAGCAACCGGGCTCTTACCGGCCTTCCGTTTGTATTGTCCGTGTTCGGATCATATAATTCGTCCCGTACAAGCGTGGAGGGAGAGGATGGCGCTCGATCGACCGCTGCAATATGCCGATCTGGAAGCGGTGGGCCCCGACGCACCGGCCGGGCGCTATCTGCGGATGTTCTGGCATCCGGTGATGCGGGCACAGGACCTCAACGCAAAACATCCCAAGCCGCTCGAAATCCTCGGCGAGAAATTCACAATCTATCGTGGCGAAGACGGTCAACCCCGTATAACGAATGCGCGCTGCCCGCATCGCGGCGCGCTGATGTCGCTCGGCTGGGTCGAAGGCGACGGCATACGCTGCCGCTTTCATGGCTGGCGCTTCGACGGCGACGGGCAATGCGACGAGCAACCGAATGAGGACCGACCATTCTGCGCACGCGTCAAGCTGAGGTCCTATCCGACGCGCGAATATGTCGGTCTCATCTTCGCCTATCTCGGCGAGGGCGAGCCGCCACCGTTCCGCGACTATCCCGATTTCGATCAGCCCGGCGTGATCGTGGACGATCCGCCGGAAGTGATCCCCTGCACGTTCTGGAATCGGCTCGACACCGACAACAGTCATGTACCGTGGGTACATCGCGCCACGGCGTTGCGCACCGGTCGCACCCAAAGCCTTACGATGCGCAAAGAAAGCGTCAAAGAAACGGCGTACGGCTATGTGAGCTACCGCACGCTTAATCGTGAGAATGTCGGTTACCGCAACCAGGCGCATTTCTTCATGCCGAATGCCCGGCTGTTCTGGAAGAAGATGGGCATGCCGGGCTTCGTCGGCCGCGATATCGTCGAAGCCAAGATGACGTGGTCGGTGCCGGTCAACGATGCGAAATTCGTCGCCTTCGACGTCACCAACACGCCGCTCTTCGGCGAAGACGCCAAGCGCTACGCCGCGATCCGCGCCGAGGAGCAAGAACGCCAACTCAACGTGCGATGGGATCTGGCAGATAAAATCCTGGCCGGCGAAATGACGCTCGAAGAGCTGCCGCGGGATATGGATCCTTATACAAGCTTCGCGATCGAGGATTATGTCACGCAAGTCGGCCAGGGACCGATCGCCGGCCGCGAGAAAGAGATGCTCGGCAGCACCGACGTGAAGCCGGTACTGCTGCGGCGTCTGTGGATTCGCGACATAACGGCCATGCTCGAGGGCCGGCCGATGACGGACTGGAAGATTCCGGCCGAGCCGATTTCTGCGCTTGAGAACGCCTGAGGTCTTACGCGGCTCGGCGAGCGCACGATCTCTTCTGCGCAGGCGCGCAAAGCCCTGCCAAAGGCGGCCGACACAGCCGAGGCTCTCGGCGTTAAAAAACGGCGCGGCCCCACCAGTATTTCAGCACGCCGATCGCGTTGTAATACAGGCGATGCTTGTGCGAAAAGCCGATTTCGGGAAGAAACGTATTCCCTCGTCCCAGGATCTCCTTTGCCGCGTTGCGCAGGTCCCAAAGGACCGGCCGACAAAGTTCCGGGGCGCGCAATAGGTATTTTGCGTAGAGCGTTCCCATCTGCATCATATAGACGCGAAACACCTTGTAGCCCTCGGCCGCAGTCTTCCTGCCGTGATAATGGAACACGCCGACCTCCGGCACATATTCGATCGTGATGCCGGCAAGATAACAGCGGTAGACGAGATCGATATCGTTATCGGTTCGCTCATCAAAAAGACCGACCCTCTCCAAGAGACAGCGCCGCATCATCATGTTGCAGCCATGCAGGCAATTGCCGAGGTTTTCGCGGTGCGCCGATCTTAGGGCGATGTTCCAACGCCGCGGCGTCAGATCGGTTTTGATCGTGAGCGGAAGATCTGAAGGATCGCCGAGCTCGACACGGCCGCCATAAAGAACCGTTTCGCGCTTTCGCCCGTCGCAGCGAAGCGCGTGCGACACATAGCTTTCCTCCATACGGCAATCATCGTCGATGAAAACGAGCAACACACCGCGGGCCGCGCGACAACCGCAATTGCGCGCCGGCACCGGTCCCTTGCGGGCCTCGTGGAGGACCTGCACGGGAAAAATGCAAGTGGTGGACCACGCCTCGACCGCGGCAGGCGTGCCGTCCTCCGAAGCGTTGTCGACAACGACGATCTCGGCGTCGACCGGATGCGCGAGCGCCAATGATCTCGCGATCGAATCGAGGCAGCCGATCAACATCTCCTTGCGATTGTACGTGCAGAGGATAATGCTCAGCTGCATATGGTGCCGTTCCCTCGTCAGCCGTCGGCTTCATGCATATAAACGGCTAACGCGGCACGCGCGGGGATGTTCCGACGAGCGCCGGCCAAGCTCTAGTATCCTCAAACGAAGCCCGGCTTGATCCCTTGGGCGCTAGTACTCAGCGCTTCATGCGCAAACGGGGCGGACTTGCCAATCCATGGCGCGGGACAGAGCCCGCCTTAGCTCCCTGGGCATCGGTGTGGCAGCCTTCCGCCGCGCGCGCGGAGGGCTGGTGGGCCCGGCAGGATTCGAACCTGCGACAACACCGTTATGAGCGGCGCGTTCTGACCACTGAACTACAGGCCCCCCGAAGGCGAACAGCCACCACCCGCTAGCTTACAGGCAAAAGCCGGCGGCAGATAGCGGACGGCCGATCGTTCAGGTATCGAGGAAGCTGCGGAGCTTGCGCGAGCGCGAGGGGTGCTTGAGCTTCCTGAGCGCCTTCGCCTCGATCTGGCGTATGCGCTCGCGCGTCACCGAGAATTGCTGGCCGACTTCCTCGAGCGTGTGGTCGGTGTTCATCCCGATACCAAAGCGCATGCGCAGCACGCGCTCTTCCCGCGGTGTTAAAGACGCCAAGACGCGGGTGGTGGTTTCGCGCAGATTAGCCTGGATTGCCGCGTCGAGCGGCAGGATCGCGTTCTTGTCCTCGATGAAATCGCCGAGATGCGAATCCTCCTCGTCGCCGATCGGCGTCTCGAGGCTGATCGGCTCCTTGGCGATCTTCAGCACCTTGCGGACTTTCTCGAGCGGCATGATCAGCTTGTCGGCGAGCTCTTCGGGTGTCGGCTCGCGGCCGATCTCATGCAGCATCTGGCGCGAGGTGCGAACCAGTTTATTGATCGTCTCGATCATATGCACGGGGATGCGGATCGTGCGGGCCTGATCGGCGATCGAGCGGGTGATCGCTTGGCGAATCCACCAAGTCGCATAGGTCGAGAATTTATAGCCGCGGCGGTATTCGAATTTATCGACCGCTTTCATCAACCCGATATTGCCCTCTTGGATCAGGTCGAGAAATTGCAAGCCGCGATTCGTGTATTTCTTGGCGATCGAGATGACGGGACGGAGATTGGCCTCAACCATCTCCTTCTTCGCGCGGCCGGCTTCGCGCTCGCCGCGCTGCACGGTCTGCACGATACGGCGGAATTCGACCGGCGGCACGCCCGCCTCGCCCGCGACGATGACGATCTCCCCTCTCAGCGTCTTCACGTCGTTGGCGTGCTTGGTCGCGAGACCCGACCAGCCCTTGCCGTGGAGACGTTTCACTTGCGCCAGCCAATCGGGCGCCAGCTCGAAGCTGATATGGTGATTGAGGAAGTCCTGCCGCTTCACGCCGGCGGCTTCCGCAAGACGCAAGAGTTTGCCTTCGGCGGTGACGAGGCGGCGGTTGAGACCGTAAAGCTGATCGACGAGCTGTTCGATGCGCCCATTGTTGAGGCGCACATTCTTCATCGCCTCGACGATCTGCGATTTGAGCTTATCGTAATTGCGCTCGGCGCTCTTGCCGAGTTCCTCGCCTTCGTTCAGCGACTTGAGTCGGTTGTCCTGCCGCTTCTGCAGCTTTTTATAAAGCGCTGCGATCTCATCGAGGATCGCGACCACGCCGGGCTTCAGCTCCGCTTCCATCGCCGCGAGCGAGATCGCGTTCTCCTCGGCGTCGGCATCCTCGCCATCGGCGCCATCGGGCGGCGTCTCCGCCGCGGCATCGGCGGCGGCTTCGACCGCTTCCGGATCCTCGCCATTGGCGACGGCGGCCTGCTTGGCCGCTTCCTCGGTCTCGAATGCGTTGTTGCCGTAGGTCGCGTCGAGATCGACGATGTCGCGCAGCAACATGCGGTTTTCGTTGAGCGCATCGCGCCAGTTGATCAGCGCGCGCATGGTCAGCGGGCTCTCGCAGATGCCGCCGATCATCATCTCGCGGCCGGCCTCGATGCGCTTGGCGATCGCAATCTCGCCCTCGCGCGACAGAAGCTCGACCGAACCCATCTCGCGCAGATACATGCGCACCGGATCGTCGGTGCGGCCGATATCCTCGTCGTTGAGATTGCCGCTGGCGCCCTCTCCGTCGCCTTCCTCTTCGTCGCCCTCGTCCGCTTCCTCGCTCTCGACGACGTTGACGCCGAGCTCGGAGAGCATCGTCATCGTGTCTTCGATTTGCTCGGAAGAGACCTGCTCGGGCGGCAGCGCCGCGTTCAGCTCATCATAAGTGACATAGCCGCGCTCTTTGCCGCGCGCGATCATCTTCTTGATCGTCGCCGCAACCGCGTCGAGCAAAGGTGCTTCCGCCGCTTCCTCGCGACCCTCGGGAACGTCTGCCGTACCCGCCGACTTGCTCGCCATTTCCGTCCCGCCCCGCAATACCGCTTAGCCAAGAACGAATGCCATGCCAAAGCAAGGCCCCGCCGTCACCTTTTGCTTAAACTTTCACACTGACCTTAAACATTTGCCGCAATACCCCGTCGCGTCTCGCGAGTCGCTTTTCAGCTCGCGCTCTTTCAGCCTAGCTTCGCCGTCTTAAAGAGCATTTTCGCCCTCGTCTTTGTCTTCCAACAAGGGCTGCATCCTCGTCCAGTTTTCGATGCTCATATCACCGGCGAGATTGCGCTCGGCATCGCGGATTTGCGTGCCAAGGTTGCGCTTATCGAACCGACCTTTGGTATCCGCCCACCCCAACCGCACCGTCTCGGCATCGGCCTCGACCCGCGCGAAAGCGGCATGGTTAAGAACCCGTGCCGACAGCACACCATCGACCGTCTTGGCGAATCCGTCGTCTTTCAATTGGCGAGTCAGTGTTTCAGCGTCAAGGTCGGGTTGCGGAGCGTGGGTTTTTAGGATCGCGTTTCGAAGCTTGTCAAGGTCGGGGGAGAGGAATTCAAGCCGTGCAAGCTCTTCCTCGACCTCGTTTAGCAGCGATGGATGATTGAGCATGAGCGCAAGGGTTACCTCTTCGTGCCGACGCGCCAAAACCCCCTCGCCCGGCGGCGCAACTTCGCGCCAAGGCGTTGGCGGCGGTGCGAATCGCCCGCCCCGCTTGCGATTACCGAGCCCGCCCTGGTAAGGCCCGCGCTGCACACCGAAGCGCGTCAGGCCGTGCCCGCCCATCGGTCCGCGCCGCGCACTGAACATTTCGGTCAAGCGCTCGCGGAAGAAATTACGGTAGTGCTCCTGCACGCTGCGATCCGCAATGAGCTTTACTTGGCTGTCGAGTCGCTTCTCCAGAGCGGCACGGCGCTCCGGCGTGTCGGTCGGATGCGCGGTTTCAAGTTTCCACAGCACCTCGGCCAGCGGCTGCGCGCGATCCAAAAGCCCGCGCATCGCTGATGCGCCGCGACGAAGAATGAGGCTGTCCGGGTCCTCCGAAGGGGGCAGGATGGCGAAACGCAGCGACATGCCCGGCTTCAAGATCGGCAGTGTGCGTGCCAACGCTCGCGATGCGGCACGCTGGCCGGCCGAGTCGCCGTCGAAGCACAGCACCGGCTCGGGCGCCATGCGCCAAAGTTCCTCGATCTGCGCTTCGGTGAGCGCTGTTCCGAGCGGCGCGACCGCCGTGGTGAAGCCGGCACGATGGAGTGCAATCACATCCATGTAGCCTTCGACCACGATCGCCGACGGATCCTTCGCCGCGGCGATGCGCGCCAGTGCCCACCCATAGAGATTGCGGCCTTTCTGGAAGAGCGGCGTTTCCGGCGAATTAAGATATTTCGGCTGGCCGTCATCCATGACCCGGCCGCCGAAAGCGATGATGCGGCCGCGGCGGTCACCGATTGGGAAGATCACGCGATTGCGGAAATAGTCGTAGCTCTCGCCGCCGCCTTCCGGCTTGCGCAAAAGTCCGCCTTCAAGCAGCAGCGCCTCGGGCAGCGTGCCGCTCGTGAGTGAACGTTTCAGCTTGTCCCTGCCCTCCGGCGCAAAACCTAAGCGGAAGCGCCGGATCGTCGCGTCATCGAGGCCACGCTGTTCGAGATAGGCGCGCGCCGCGCGGCCTTCGGGCCCGTGCAACATCGTCTCGAAAAAAGCGCAGGCCGAATCGACGGCAGTCTGTAGCGTCGCTTGGCGCTCGGCGCGTTCGCGCTCCTCGCGCGTCTCTTGCGGCACGTCGAGACCGGCACGGCCCGCCAGCTGCTCGATCGCTTCGGGAAAAGATAGATTCTCGGTCTGCATGGTGAAGCCGATGACATCGCCATGCGCGCCGCAGCCAAAGCAGTGGTAGAAGCCCTTGTCCTCGACGACGCTGAAAGACGGGGTCTTCTCGTTATGAAAAGGACAGAGACCGGTGAATTCGCGCCCGCGGCGGATCAGCTTCACCCGCCGCCCGACGATCTCGGCCAATGAAACGCGCTGGCGCAGTTCGTCGAGAAAACGTGGCGGGAAAGCCATAGGCTATCAGCTCTCAGCTATTCGCTATTCGCTATTCGCTGTCAGCCGCCAACATGGCGACACCAAGAGTGTAGTGGCCCCCGGTCGCCCGTCAAACAATCGCAAGTCGATGGCTGAGAGATGAAAGCTAGCCCAGCAGCTTTTTGACGATCTGGCTCGACTTCGAAGGGTCGAGCTGACCGGCATATTTCTCTTGCAGAGCCGCCATGACCTTGCCCATGTCCTTGACGCTCGACGCGCCGGTTGCCGCAATGACGGCTTTGATTGCGGCCTCGGCTTCGTCGTCGGACATTGCCTTGGGCAGGAAGCGCTCGATGATCGCGATCTCGCCGCGTTCCTTTTCGGCGAGTTCGGGACGGCCGCCCTTATCGTAAAGTTCGATCGACTCGCGGCGCTGCTTGATCATCTGCTGCAGCATCGATTGAATATCCGGATCGGCGATGCCTTCGGTATTGCCTTTGGGCCGCGCCTCGATGTCGCGCTCCTTGAGGCGTGCGAGGATAAGACGCACGGTCGAGACCGCGAGCTGTTCCTTGTTGCGCATCGCTTGCTTCAAGGCTTCGCTGAATTGCTCGCGCAGCATCGATGAATCTCCGAAAAATCCCGATTCGTGCGAAATTAGCGCGCGACTCAGCTTGACGGAAGGTTGGGCGCGTTCTATCCCCCGCATCTAGCCCAATCTTCCGTCAAGTCGCGCCGCCCGGCGTTTGGAGCGGTGCGTTTTGACGCGGGCAGGTCGCCACACTTGCATGAGGCCCACCGCAAGAATGACCGACGCGCCCCTGCCGTCCGCGCGCCCTGAAAGCGCGAATGCCGCTCTTGTTCTGGCGGATGGCAGCGTTTTTTGGGGCCGCGGTCTCGGTGCGCCCGGCATCCGCACCGGCGAGATTTGTTTCAACACGAGCTTGACCGGCTATCAGGAGATCATGACCGATCCTTCCTATGCCGGTCAGATCATCACCTTCACCTTTCCCCATATCGGCAATGTCGGCACCAATCCCGAGGATATCGAGACGATCACGCCGGCCGCGCGCGGGCTGGTGCTGCGGGTCGACATCACAGAGCCGTCGAGCTGGCGCGCGTTGCAGCATTTCGATACCTGGCTGAAATCGCGTGACCTGACGGGCCTCGCCGGGGTCGATACGCGGCGGCTGACGCGGCGCATTCGCGATGGCGGCCCGCCGAACGGCACGATCTGCTACGCGCCGGACGGCAAGATCGAGCTCGAGAAGCTGCTGAAAGAGGCGCGCGCCTGGCCCGGCCTCGAAGGCATGGACCTCGCCAAAGAGGTGAGCTGCCGTCAAAGCTATCGCTGGGACGAGACCGGCTGGATCCAAGGCCACGGCTACGGCAGGCTGACCGCGCCGAAGCACAAGGTAGTCGCCGTCGATTATGGCGCCAAGCGCAACATCCTGCGCATGCTGGCGAGCGAAGGCTGCGACGTCACCGTCGTGCCGGCGACGGCAAGCGCCGGGGACATCCTGCGGCACGATCCCGACGGCATCTTCCTCTCCAACGGCCCGGGCGATCCGGCGGCGACCGGCGAATACGCCGTGCCGGTGATCAAGCAGCTCGTCGACTGTGGTAAGCCGCTGTTCGGCATTT
>DASXCX010000243.1:0-1991 GCA_036490955.1 Allostellaceae bacterium
AGTCCACCGTGAGTTCGAATCTCACTCCTTCCGCCATCGCCTTTCGCCTCGGTTCACAAAGCGTGCAAGCCGGTCTTTGATTCGCGGCTAGATTGCCGAAATCGAGCGCATAAGAGGTCCGCTCCCGCCGAGGCCATGCGAAACGGCGATGTTGAAGAGCCAAGGGCGGAAGCACGGTCGGGTTTGCTGGCGCTTGGAATTTCATATGGAGAAGTGCTCACGCGGGCCCTCATCGCCCGGATAAGCGGCTGCACCCCGATCATGGCGAGCATCCGCTTCGGATTGTACGCGAGAACGTGAAAGCTCATCCACGCATCGCAACCCGCCATGAAAGCTCGCCGTCAACTCCGCTGCGGCCGTCATGCCCGCAGCCGCCGCCACGTGGGGCGCGCGATTGTCTGGACCCTAAAGCGTATCGATCGTCTTCGCGACGCCGTCGAGCGCTCCGCCCGATTCATCCATCAGCGCCGCCGCGATGAGGCGCGCCATCCATTGCGCGCCGTCCTCACGGGTCACGAGTTTGGGCACCTTCGCCATCACGCGGTCGAACTTGCTCAGGCCGCGCGCATGCGTGTCGGAATAGCCCTTGACCAGGCGCCGGCAGCGCAGCATCTCGACCGCGAGATCGTAGTTCTTCGGCAGGATTTCGGTTGACCGAGCGAGCCATGCCTCCAAATGCGCCGTCTCGCGTTTATGCCGCAGGCTTGAGCGCCGCGTGGATCTTAGGGCCGCGACGCCATAAAGCTGCAGGAAGCCGCCAATCCGTCCAAGCGGCACACGGCGACCGCGATTGACGATACGGTCAAGCACCCGGAACAGGAACGGGCGAGCTTCGATGAACGCGCCAAGCGACGCGGGCATCATGCCGCAGATTTCTTCACCACGCGGATGGAGGTACTCGGTCGCATAGACAAGCTGACCGGGCGCCGCGGCCGCCTCTTCCCGCAGGCGCGCGAATCGCGACGGGCGCAGTTTGATGTCGGCGACGCGGATGACGTCGTCATAGGCCATGGCGACCGCGAGCCGCTTCGCCGCTTCCGCCGTGAAAGCGAAGTTTTTCGCCGCGCCGCCGTTGGCCACGTCGAGCGCAGCGAGCTGCCGCAGCCGATCGATATAGGCGTCGCCATAAGCCACGTCCTGGAAATCGACGATCCGCTTCAAGCCGGCGAAGGCGAGGGGGCGGACGCTTTCCGGCAGATCCGAGCGCAGGCGCGCAACGAGCCGGTTGAGTTCAGGATGTCCCGCATCGTCAGGCAATTCGTCTAGGCGTTTCAGGGGGCCGGTATTCGGCGCCTCGTTTTTCCCCTCGCGAGCGCGATCATAAGCGTCGGCGAAAGCGGCAAGGCTCGCATTTGCGCCACGCGCGCCCTCGCGCACGATTGCCTCAAAAGCCAAACGCTCGAAGGGCAATGCGCCGGAACCAGCGAGCGCGCCGAGCATCGGCGCCGAGATCACGCTGCCGCGTTCGACGGCGAGCTTTTCCATGTCGAAGGCGATGGTCCGTCGAGCGGCGAAATCGAGCGCGTCGACGACCGTGAACGGATCGCCCGCGCCGTCGCCCGGCTTTTCTTTTTCGACCACCGCATAGGCTCGGTGGGTCGAGGCGATGAGCGTCGTCTTGTCGGGCGTGACGAGTCCGCGCAGGACCGATCGGCCAGCTTCCATGAGCTCCGCCGCCATCACGACGTCGACATCGCCCGGCATGGGCATGAGCGAGAATACGGGCGCCACGCCGTTTCGCGGCGGCAGCGTCTCGATGTAATAGATCGTCGCGCCGGTGCGCTGCGCGACGCCCGGCACGGATGTCGATTGCGCCGCCCACCCTTGATGCTCGGCCACCTCGACGATCCAGTCCGCCAGCACCCCGCCGCCCTGCCCGCCCATGGCGAGGATGGCGATGGTGAGCGGCTTCTCGAGCGATACCGGCGGCGAGATTGGGGCGGCTTCATTCATGGAGGCTACTCCCCTCTCGCATAGCCCGTCGACTGACG
>DASXCX010000244.1:0-53250 GCA_036490955.1 Allostellaceae bacterium
GTGATGCGCTCGCGGGTCGCGGCGAGCGTGCCTTTGAGGCCTTCGCTCAACGGCAGGCTGGGGCGCACGCCGAATTGCCGGAAGGCGCGCGTTGAATCGCCGACCGACATGCGTACATCGCCCGGCCGCAGCTCTCGATAAATAAGGTCGGGCGACGTCTGGCAAAGATCGGCGATGATATCGGCGAGCTCGCGCACGCTCGTGCCCGTGCCGGTACAGACATTGAATACCTCGCCGCCAGTCATCGGCGTCGTCATCGCTTTGACAGTCATCCGCACGACGTCGGAGACATGAATGAAGTCGCGCACCTGATCGCCGTCGCCATAGATGGTGAGCGGACTGCCCGACATGATCCGCTCGCAGAAGATCGAGATCACGCCGGAATAGGGCGAGTTCGGGTCCTGGCGCGGGCCATAGACATTGAAGAAGCGCAAGCCGACGGTCGGCACGCCGTGGATCGAGGCGGCGATACGCGCATGCAACTCGCAACCGAGCTTGTCGGCGCCATAGGCCGTCATCGGCTGCGGCGCGTCCTCTTCCGTGACTGGCACGCGCTCGGTGAGTCCGTAGACCGCTGCCGACGAAGCGTAGACCACCGGCACCGGCTTGTCGCCGAGAAGATTGCGCGCTGCATCGAAAATCGTGATGCAGCCCGTCAGGTTGGTGATATGCGTTCCAACCCAGTCGTCATTGCTGCGCTGGACCGAGGCGACCGCGGCGAGATGGAACACGCCGTCGACATCGCGGATCGCTTCCTGCACGGCGCTGCGATCGGTGACATCACCGATGAGCAATTCGGCATCGGGCGGCACGTTCTCGGCATGGCCGCTCGACAGATTGTCGAGAATGCGAACGTCATGCCCTTGCTCAAGCAAAGCATCGCAAAGATGTGAGCCGATGAAGCCGCAGCCGCCGGTCACGAGATATTGCGCCATGGGATTTCTGCAAAAGAGCGCGGCGACGCCGCTGAAATTCGGCAGGAAGTCTATGAATCAGCAATTATCGAAGGGTTAATCGGCGGGTTTAACCGGCCCGAAACGAAGCCGGTCATGGCAGGAAGAAGCAGCCGCCAAAAGCGTAGAGATTCCGGCAACGAATCTTAATGAGTTCAAGCTGTCCATCGATACGGGAGTGACGCTGTAAAGAAACAGATCGCGCGCCGCGATCTAGGCGGTGCTGGGTTCGAGATGCGAGAGGAAGGCCTTGCGGAAGAGATGCGGCATCAGTAGCCCGAGCGGCATGCGCAGATAGTGTCCGCGGATGTAGAGCAAAAACAGCGCCGCGGGCGTGAGGTTGTCGGCGCAACTCGGATGCGGCGGCCGCAAAGCGCGCGACAACAGCATATCCATCAAGCCTTGGGCCGCCGGCGCCGGCAGGCCGATGGTAAGCAGACGTTCGGGCACCGGTGTTCCGAGAATGCCCGCGGCGAAACGCAGCGCGTAATAGAGGGCGCGTTCGAGTGAGAAGCTGGCGGCACGTGCGGCGAGCGCGTCCCAGAAATGCGCGTCCTGTGCGGCGAAATGCCGGAGCAGAAGATCGAGATCGCAGAGATCGCGCAAGCCGCGGTTGAATTCGCCTTCGGTGAAGAGGTGCGCGGCGCTATGCAACACCATATCGGCGGGCATGAGTACGGCAATCCCGGGTAGGGCAGGGACTGGAAGAGCAGCATCGCGCAGACGCTTGCTGTCGACGGCAAAACGCGAGGTCGGCGGCACGATCGTGTGATGCACGTCGATCGCGGTTTGCCGCCGCTCATGCTGGAGCGGCGGTAGCTCATGCATCCATTCACGGTAATAGCGTTGATCGTAACTGTCGGCTTTCGCCGAGTTCCAACCGGCTTTGACCAACAATTGCTCGGCCTCGCCGAGCCGATCGCGCGGCAAAAGAATATCGATGTCGCCGAACAGCCGTCCTTCCGCCGGCGGTAGGTCCGCGGCCGCATAAGCGGCACCCTTCAGGAGAATGATCGGCACCCCGAGAGACACTAACGCGTCGACGATCGCGCGGATCTCGCGTGCGACATCGATCCGATGCTTGTCGGCAACGATCTTTGCGGCCGCGAAATGGGCGCGGGGTGCGGGTGGAACCCGGCGCAGCTCGTTGCCGGTGCGAAGCTGGGTCTCCACCCGGGCCGTGAGACCCGCATGCCGCGCTTGCCGGACGGCAAGGTCCCAATCGGAGTCGCCCCACTCGGCGAGCTCGGCCGACTGCCGCAGCAGCGGCGTCAGCCGATCGCTTGCCGCCGGCCGGAAGCCGGGTGCGGTGGCCGATCCATTAGTCATGAAGAAGAGGTTAGGGCAGCGGAATTGATATTTCGTTGAACGGTAAAGGCTTTTTGCTTCAGGGCAAAATCGCGCGGGAAACGTCCCAGTAACCTTTTCCGCCTATAGCTTTGTCACGAATTTGGACAAAAGCCACCTTGTCGTTAAGCGCGACGAGTGGGCGTTAGCCTCGCATGGAATGCTCGTGCCGGTGGTACGGACGGCTGGGTTATCGGTTTTGAGGGAGTTACCGCGTTGCGTCGTCTCGATTTTCGCCTCATCGCCGGTCTTGCTCTGCTCCTCCTCGCCGGTTGCAGCGGCGGCTCGCCGCTCAGGCAGTCGAATTTCCTGCCGCTCGGCTGGCTCGCCTCCGACAACGGTACGGCGCAGAGCACCGCGCCACCACCGGCTACCGCGGAACTTCGCCCCGTCGCCGACCCCGCGCCGCTCGCCACTGTTCTGAGCGCGTCCGAGCCGACCGCCATGCGCAGCGATGCGGGGCCCGAGGCGGCGGCGCTTGAGACGTCGCTTCCGGCGCAGCAGTCGAACAGCGAGACGTATCTGATCGGTCCGGGCGACGATCTTAACATCTTCGTCTGGCGCAATCCTGATCTCTCGACCCATATCCCGGTTCGACCCGACGGCAAGATCTCGATGCCGCTGGTCGAAGACGTGACGGCGATCGGTAAGACGCCGACGACGCTGGCGCGCGAGATCGAGGACAAGCTTCGCGCCTATGTGAAAGATCCGATCGTCACCGTCATCGTGTCGCAATTCGTCGGTCCCTTCGCGCAGCAGGTGCGCGTGATCGGCGAGGCGGCGCAGCCTCGCGCCATTCCTTACCGCCGCAACATGTCGGTGCTCGACGTCGTCATTGAAGTCGGCGGGCTGACCCGTTTTGCCGCCGGCGATCGCGCGATGATCGTGCGCAGCACGGACGGCAAGACCGAAAACATCAAAGTCTATCTCGACGACCTCGTGAATGCCGGCAATGTGAAAGACAATGTTGCGATGGAACCGGGCGACATCCTGATCATTCCGCAGCGTTACTTCTAGCGTTCATCGCAACCGACGCCCAACATGGACTCCGTTTCGACGACAATCTTCCACTACCTTCACGCCATCTGGCGGCGCAAATGGATGACGGCGTTTGCCGCCTGGGCCATTTGCATCGTCGGCTGGACCGTGATCGCGATGATGCCGAGCAAGTACGAGTCCTCGGCACGCGTCTATGTCGATGGCGATGGGCTTCTCGGCCCGCTGCTGCGCGGCATTACCGTCGAAGTCGATCCGGCACAGCAACTCGACGTGCTGCAGCGCACGCTGCTTAGCCGCCCCAACCTCGAGGAGTTGATCCATATGGCGGATCTCGACTCGCGCGCGAGCACGAGCGCCGCCAAGGAAGGGCTGATCCGCGCGCTCGCTCAGTCGATCACGATCAAGCCGCAGACCAAGAACTTGTTCACGATCTCCTACGACGACACCAATCCCCGCGCGGCGCGCGATGTCGTGCAAAGCCTGCTGACAATCTTCGCGGAGAATTCGACCGGTCAGACGCGCCAGCAGATGGACAACGCGCAGCGCTTCCTCAGCGACCAGATCGGGAGCTACGAGCAGCAGTTGCGCGCCGCGGAGCAGCGCCGCGCCGCGTTCCGCTCGCAGCATCTCGATGTCCTGGCCGGCGCGGGTGCGACACAGGAACTGCAGAACGCGCGGCAACGCCTCAACGACGCGCAAAACCTGCTGCAAGACGCGACAGCCCGGCGCGACGCGCTGAAGTCGCAACTCGGCGAGTTGTCGCAATCGACGACAAGTGGCACCGGAGCGGTTGGCGGCGGCGTGATTGCGCAGCAGCTCGCCGACGCGCAGCGTCAGCTTGCCGATCTGCGTACGCGCTATACCGATCAACATCCTGATGTCGTGGCCTTGCAAGCGCAGGTTACCGATCTGCAGGCGCGCCTCAACAGCGACAGGTCCAGTGCCGCCGCCGGCGGCCGCACCAGCATCACCGGCACCGCCTACGAGCAGGTGCAAGTGCAGTTCGTGCAGGAGCAGAGCCAGATCGCCGCCTTGCAGCAGCGCGTCGGCGATGCCCAGGCGGCTGTGACGCGGCTGGAGGCCCTCGCCGTGACGGCCCCGTCGATCGAGGCTCAGGCGCAGGACATCGACCGCAATTACAACGTCCTCAAGAAGAATTACGACGAGCTCATGTCGCGGCGCGAAGCGACCAATCTGTCGCAGGCGGCCGACATCAAGGCCGATCAGATCCAATTCCGCGTCGTCGACGCGCCGCAAGAGCCGCTAGCGCCGATGTCCCCCAATCGTCCGGTGCTGTTCTCGGCTGTGCTGATGGCCGGCGTTCTCGGCGGCTTGCTAATTCCGATCATGCTCGCGCAGATCGACCGGTCTTACTCGACGTTGCAACGGCTGCGCGGCCTTGGTCTCCCGGTCCTCGGCGGCGTCTCTTATGTCGCGATATTCCGTACGCGCACGCAGGCGACGCTCGAGATGGCGGGCTTTGGTGCCACTGCGGTCGCATTGCTGATGCTTTACGCGGTCTTGATCGCTATTACCTCCGGCTTCCATCATGCGCTGACGGGCGGGGGAATTGCGTCATGATGGACGCCGCTTCCCGCAGCCTTGTCGAGCGCGCGGCGGCGCAGTTGAAGCGCCGCAACGAGACGCCGGTGGCCCAACCAATCACCGTCAACGGGGATTGGAGCAATGCCGCCGACCCCGTGCAGCAGCCGCGCGCTCAATCGTCGCAGCAACGTGCGACAGCACCGCCCAAAGCGGCGCCTGCGCCGCAACCGGCGTCGAACCCTCATAGCCGCCACGTCAACATCGACCGCGACGCCTTGCTCCGCCACGGCATCGCGCTGCCCTCAGCCGGCCGTTCGCGCGTCGTCGAAGAATTCCGCATCGTGAAGCGCAAGGTTGTCGCGAAATTTCTCGATGAGGTCGATGCCAATCCCGAAGCGGCACGTAACCGCGCGATCATGGTGACCAGCGCAAAACCGGGCGAAGGCAAGACCTTCACCGCGATTAATCTCGCGCTCACAATCGCTTCCGAACAGGACCTTAAGGTCCTTCTCATCGACCTCGACACGCGCCGCCACGCGATGCAGGAAATGATGGGCATTCCGGCGAGCCGCGGCTTGACCGACTTGCTCTCCAATCCCGATGTCGACTTTCCCGACGTCATGCTGCGGACCAACATGCCGAATCTCGCGGTCATCCCCGCGGGGCATCCCGACAATCGCGCTCCGGAACTGCTTTCGAGCAAGCGCACGCGCGAGATGTTCGAGGAAATGACCCAGCGTTACTCCGACCGCTTCATCATCTTCGACGCGCCGTCCTGCCTCGCGAACAGCGATCCCGTCACGCTGGCGAGCATCGTCGGCCAGTTGATCTTCGTCGTCGAGGCCGACCAGACGCAGCAAGAGGAAATCGAGGCTGGGATCGCGCTCGTGAGCGCCTGCCCGAATATTAGCCTGCTGCTCAACAAGGTTCGCGCTTCGGCTACGGATCGGTTCGGCTCTTACTCCAACTATTGATCGCCGCGGGTGCCCGTCCGTCATCCGCAATCGGTGCAGAATGCGCTACTCTTCATCGTTGGCCGCGCTCCCGCTGCTGCTCGTCTTGACGCTTCTCGCAGCGCCGGCGCGGGCGCAGACGAATCCCCCCAGCGCTCCCGCATTTCCTGACCTGCAACAGCTGCAGCAAGACCTCCGGCAGAACGGGCTCAACCCGGCATTGACGCCGAACTCGCCGAATCCATCCGGCGCGCAATCCCCCTCGGCGGCGCCGGCGAAGCATCCGCCCGTCGATACGTCGCCGGCCTGGGTAATCACGCCGCAGATCCAGGTGTCGGAAACCGTCACCGACAACGCCAATTTCTCGCATGACGACCGTCAAGCCGATCTCGAGACCTTTCTCAATCCGAGCCTGCTGGTCACGGGCGATACGCCGCGCGCCAAGGTCGATCTGAGCTACTCGCCAACCTTGCTGCGCAACGTCGTCGTCACGGATAATAATCGCATCGATCAGAATCTCTTCGGCACCGGTACGGTAACGCTCGTGCCCGATGCCTTGTTCTTAAATACGCGGGCTTCGGCGTCCGAAGGTTCGCGCAGCGGCAGCTTCGGACCCATCGCTTCGACCGATTTGCGCAATGACGATCGCACGCAGGTTCTCGCCTACGACGCGGGACCCGAATGGCGTTTCCCCCTGCTCGACGACGCGACCGGCGATGTACGCTATTCGATCGGCCAAACCCGCTTCTTCAACAACACGAGCGCCGTGGTGGACGCCAACGGTCTGCCCGTCACCACCAATCAGATCAGCGACGGCACGCTGCAGGATCTTCGCCTTTTCCTCGACAGCGGCGATCGCAGCAGGCTAATCGCCGCCCAGCTCACGGCCGAGGGCACGCGCAACAGCATCTCCGACGGCGGCGGTACCGACGACACGGGCATGATCATGATCGAGAGCCAATTGCGGCTGTCGCCGGAGCTCCAGCTCTTGGGCAGCCTCGGCTACGAGGATCTGCGCTACTCGAATTTCAGCTTCGCCGACGTTAACGACGCGACCTGGTATGGCGGCTTCCGTTGGCAGAACGCGAAGGACGCCTATATCCAACTCACTTACGGACATCGCCAGGGCTCCGATTCCCTTGCCGGAGACGCGAAATATCCGCTGACGCCGCTGACGTCCTTGTTCGGCCAATACAGCGAAACGGTCACGACGCCGCAACAGCAGATCTTGGGCAACCTCAATACGGGTCAGCTCAACGCCAATAACGCCGTGGTCAATCAGAGCAACGGGCTGCCGCAATCGCTGCTCGTCAACGAGCTCACGCTGCAAAACGCGATCTACCGCGATCGCGATTTCCGCATCGGTGCCAGCACGGTGAACGAGCCCGATCTCTATCAGATCGACGTGCGTTACGAGGAATATCTGCCGGTCGCGGGCTTGGCGACGAGTGATTCCTATATCGGTCTCGAGGCGCTGTGGCGGCACGCGATGAACGAGACCACATCCTTCACGCTCAACGGCGGCTACTATATCCGCCAGCAATCGGACGAAAATACGGCGACGATCCAGGCGAGCATCAGCCGCAACATGACGCCGACATTGATCGGCAGCGTCGGTTACCAATTCATCTACGGCGATTCGAATGTCTCGTCGCGCCAATTCTACGCGAACTCGATCACCGCGTATCTGCGCAAGATCTTCTAGCGGCATGAACCTCGCCACGTCGCCCGTCACGAAGTCCGATCCGACGCTCGTCAACGCGATGAGCGTCGATGTCGAGGACTACTTCCAGGTCGAGGCGTTGTCGGAAGTGGTGACGCGCGCCGAATGGGACTCTTTCCCGAGCCGCGTCGCTGACAATACCGACCGCCTCATCGATCTCTTCGCCGCGACCGGCACGCGCGCCACCTTCTTCACGCTGGCGTGGGTGGCGGAACGCCATCCCGATCTCATCCATCGCATCGTCGCGGGAGGCCATGAACTCGCGAGCCACGGCCTCAATCACACCCGCGTCGATCGCCAGACCCCGGAGGTCTTTCGCGCCGATTTGCGGCGCAGCCGCGCCGTTCTCGAAGACATCGGCGGCGTCCCGATTCGCGGCTACCGCGCCGCCAGCTTTTCGATCGGCATTCGCAACCTCTGGGCCTTCGATATCCTCGAAGAGGAGGGCTACGCCTATAGCTCTAGCATCTATCCGGTCCGGCACGATCTCTATGGCATGCCGGACGCGCCGCGAGCGCCATTCAAGCCACGCGCCGGCACGCTCGTCGAGATCCCGCTGACAACGGTGCGACGCTTCGGTCGCAATCTGCCTTGCGCCGGTGGCGGCTATTTCCGTCTGCTGCCTTATTGGCTCTCTCGCGCCAATCTGCGCCGGGTCCAGCATCAGGATAAGAGCCCCTGCATCTTCTATATGCACCCGTGGGAGATCGATCCGGGCCAGCCGCGCGTTAAGGGGCTCGGCCTCAAATCGCGCTTCCGGCACTACGTCAATCTCGGAGCGATGGAGAGCCGATTGTGCCGGCTACTCAATGAATTCTCTTGGGACCGGATGGACCGCGTTTTTCTGGGTGGGGTTTCGCAGACGCCGGCGCCGGCAAACCGTTAATAACCGCAATCCTTAGCAAAGTGTTTAGACACTTCGCGCGATAATTCCGCGTCGTGCGCGGCGCGCGGCAACGAATTCCCATGGGCGTTTTTCCCGCGATGGCCGATCTTCTTTTCCTAGCGCATCGCATGCCGTACCCGCCCGACAAGGGCGACAAGATCCGGTCGTGGCACATCCTTCGTCACCTGGCCGAGCGGCATCGCGTGCATCTCGGTTGCTTCTACGATGATTCCGCTGACGAGCGGCACATCGCGGAGCTGGAGAAGGTTTGTGCCAGCGTGAAATGCTTGGCGATTCATCCGCTGCTGCGGCGCGTCAAGAGTCTCGTGGCCCTCGGCAGCGGACAGGCGATGAGCGTCGCCTATTTCCGCGACGAGCGGTTGATGCGCTGGATCACCGAGACTTTCGCGCGCTGGCGGCCGAGCGAGGCTTTCGTCTTCTGCTCGTCGATGGCCCCTTATCTGGACGGCTACCGCTTCGGGACAAGCGTCATCGACATGGTCGACGTCGATTCCGAGAAATGGCGTCAATATGCCGAGACGCGCTCTTGGCCGATGAAAGCGATCTATCGCCGCGAGGCACGCAAGCTGCGCCAAGTCGAGATCGCTGCCACACACAGCTTCGACTACACGCTCTTTGCCTCGGCGCCGGAGGCGTCGCTCTTCCTCAAGCGTGCAGGCCGCTCGATCTCGCGGGTGCTCGCGGTGCGCAATGGCGTCGATTCCGATTTCTTCGATCCGGCACATGCCGGCGCCAACCCCTATCCGCGAGACCGCAAATCGATTGCCTTCACCGGGGCGATGGACTACTGGCCGAATGTCGAAGCGGCGCAATGGTTCGTCGCCGAGGTGATGCCCGCGCTACGCCATCGCTATCCGGCCGTCGATTTCTGGATCGTCGGCGCGCATCCGACCGCCGGTCTCCGGCGTCTCGCGCGGGCCGACGTTCATGTCACCGGCCGCGTTCCCGATATCCGTCCCTATATCGCGCATGCCGACGTGATCGTGGCGCCGCTTCAGATCGCCCGCGGCATCCAGAACAAGGTGCTCGAGGGGATGGCGATGGCCAAGCCGGTGATCGCGACTCCCGCCGCACTCGAGGGCCTCGATCTCCAGATCGGCGATGAGGTGCTAGCCGCAAGCAATGGGCAGAAATTCGCGGACGCCATCGCAAAGATTTTCGATGGCGAGATGGCGGAGCTCGGCGCGCGGGCGCGTCTACGCATTGTCGCCGATTACGGCTGGGGCGCTTCGCTTCGCGTGCTCGACGGATTGCTCGCCGAGCCGCAACAACAGCTTCTCGCAACCGCATAATGAGCGTCTCCGCGCTTCGCCTCGGCCATGGACCAAGCGAATGGCGGCAAAGCTGGCGCATGCTCGGCGCCGCTTCAGCGCTGGGTGCGCTCGCGCTCGGTTATCTCTTCTGGCAAGAGATCGACGGCGCCTATCGCGTCTGGCTAGGCTCGACCGCTTATGGCCATTGTTTCCTGGTTCTGCCGGTCGCGCTTTATCTGATCTGGGAACGTCGCGGCGTTTTTGCCGAGGCTGTGCCGACGCCGGATTTCCCCGTGCTGCTGCTGTTGCCCTTCCTATCGGCGGCTTGGCTGCTTGCGGCCGTGCTCAACGTGCTCGAAGGCCAGCAATTCCTGCTCATGGCCATGGTGCAGGTGATGCTTTTGGCCGTGCTCGGTCGGCGTCTCTACCGGCTGCTCCTGGGACCGTTCCTTTATCTCTTTCTCCTGGTGCCGAGCGGCGCGTTCCTGGTGCCGTCGCTGCAGGACGTCACGGCGAGGGTCGTCGTATGGCTGCTCGCCTTGTTTCAAGTGCCGACTTTTTCCGATGGTATCGTCATTTCGATCCCGGAAGGCGATTTCATCGTCGCCGAGGCCTGCGCCGGCTTGCGGTTCCTGATCGCGTCGATCGCTTTCGGCGCGTTTTTCTCGCTGATGGTCTATCGCAGCTGGTGGCGTCGCGTCGCTTTCTTCTCGCTGTCGCTGATCGTGCCGATCTTCGCCAACGGCTTGCGCGCATGGGGCACGATCGAGATCGCCCACCTAACCGGCAATGTCACGGCGGTTGAAGCCGATCACATAATCTATGGCTGGGGCTTCTTCTCGGCGATCATCCTGCTGTTGATCTTCATCGGCATGCGCTTTGCCGATGGCGGGCCGGTCTGGCCTGCGCCGAGAAAAGAGCTTGGGAGCGGCTTTGCCTTGCGCACGCCGCTGCTCGCAACCGGCCTTGCGGTCGCGCTCGCGGCGCTCGGGCCGCTTTACACCAGCTTGCTCGAATCGCCGGGCTGGCGTCTCGATCTGACCGATGTCGTACCGCCAAGCGTGGCGTCCCCCTGGCGGGCCGATGCGTCCTTCAACGACAGCTGGCGACCGGTGGTGATCTCGCCCGATCGCGAATTCCGCGATGCCTTCACCGCCAGCGATCGCCATGTGCAGCGCTATATCGCGCTCTACGACGCCTATGGCCGGCACAACAATCTCGTTCGCAGCGCCAATCGCATCGATGACGAGGATTTTTGGGCGCACACGAGGCTAGGCAGTGCGACGGTCACGATCGACGATAAGCCGGTGGCTGTGAATACGGCGATCTTGCGCAGCGGCAGCCGGCAGCGTCTGGTCTGGTATTTCTATGTCGTTGACGGCGCCGTTACGGGCAACGCGGCCGAGGCCAAGTTACGCCAGGCGCGTGTCGTTCTCGCGGGCCGCTCGAGCGTTTCGGCCTTCGTCGCAGTCGCGGCCGATGATCCGCTGACGATCGACGGCGCTGCCGCGCGTGTGCTCGCCGATTTCCTCGACCATATGCAGCCCCTTGCGGCCTATCTCGATGTCGTGCGCGCGCAAGCTCCGAGTGGCGCGGCTACGGTTTCCGCGGCGGTCGGGGGCAAGTGAGATGATGGACGGTGCGCGCGCGCTTCGTGCTTCTCTGCCGCCCGAGGAAGCATCGGCACGGAAACTGCGGATTCTCTATCACCATCGCGTCGTGTCGCGCGACGGCCAGAGCGTCCATGTCGACGATATGATCGCCGCGTTGCGCGGCCTCGGCCACGAGATCGCGATCGCCGCGCCGGCGTCGCCCGAGGGGCGGGGTGCGGAAGCGCCACGCTGGGTCGCGTGGCTGAAGCGGGCGCTTCCGGCTCCTATCTACGAAGCGATGGAAATCGGCTACAGCGTCCCCGCCTTCATCCGTCTCTATCGCGCGTGGCGCGATTTCGCGCCCGACGTAATCTACGAACGCTACAACCTCAATCTTTTTGCCGGCATCTGGCTCGCGCGGTTGACGCGCACGCCGTTGCTCCTGGAAGTGAATGCCCCGCTTGCCGAAGAGCGCGCCCGCTTCGGCGGGCTCGGCCTCGGCTGGTTTTCGCGCGAGATCGAATCCTCGATCTGGCAGCGCGCCGATCGCGTGCTGCCGGTCAGCGAGGTGCTCGGCACCTATTGCGCGGCAAGCGGCGTCGACCGCAGCCGCATCGTCGTCATCTCGAATGCGATCGATCCCGCTTGCTATGACGGCATCGACAGCGACGCCGCGAAACGCGCGCTCGGTCTTGCCGGCAAAATCGTGCTCGGCTTCGCCGGCTTCATGCGCGAGTGGCACGGGCTCGACAGCGTGATCGAGGCGCTCGCCCACCCCGATCTCCCGCCCTCATTGCATTTCCTGCTGCTTGGTGACGGACCGGCACGAGCGGCGATGGAGCGTCGGGCGGCCGAGCTTGGTATCGCGCATCGTCTGACCTTCGCCGGGATCGTACCGCGGAATGCGCTTGGCCGTCATGTCGCGGCTTTCGATATCGCGCTCCAGCCCAAGGCGGTAGCCTATGCTTCGCCGCTCAAGCTCTTCGACTATATGGCCGCGGGAAAGGCGATCGTCGCTCCCGACCAAGCCAATATCCGTGAATTGCTGGACCACGAAAAATCGGCGCTGCTCTTCGATCCGCAACAGAAAAACGCGATGCTCGAAGCGATCCTGCGGGTCGTCCGGGATGCGGCGCTGCGCCGGCGCCTCGGTGCCGGAGCGCGGCGGCAGATCGACGAGCGGGGATTTACTTGGCGCGATAATGCGCGGCGCGTTGCCGGTCTTGCGGCCGGCCTCATCAAGAAAGAGGGTTGAGCCGTGGAATCGATCTTTTTCGGATTCTCGCTGATCGGCGTCCTGGGTGTGATGTATTGGGCGGCGACGAACGATGCGGCGGGCAATCGCGGCCCGACAAAGGGGTGGTTTGCCATGCGCGATTTCGCCGCGGAAGCCGCGGAGGCGGCCGCCGCGCGGGACTCGGGCAAGCCCCGAAAACAGCATTAACCTTTTGAAGCGCCAGCCGATTCTTCTACCGCTGGAAACGCTTTTCCTTTTATAACCAAGGCCACGTTGCGGCGCGGAATTTTTACAATCGCCGCCGCGTTCTTGGCGAGATCGGAACGGAGCATTCATGCGTATTGCGGTGATCGGCTCGGGCTATGTCGGATTGGTCTCGGGCGCCTGTTTCTCGGAATTCGGCGTCGAGGTGATCTGCGTCGATTTGGACGAGGGCAAGATCGCGCGCCTGAAGAAGGGCGAGATGCCGATCTACGAGCCTGGCCTCGATCAGCTCGTCGCCAGCAACGTCGCCGCCAAGCGCCTGAGCTTCACCACCGATCTGACCGGCGCGGTCAAGGCCGCCGATGCGGTGTTTATCGCCGTCGGCACGCCCTCGCGTCGCGGCGACGGCCATGCCGATCTCTCTTATGTCTTCGGCGCGGCGGAAGAGATCGCGCGCTCGCTCGACGGCTACACTGTCGTCGTCACCAAATCGACCGTGCCGGTCGGCACCGGCCGCAAGGTCGCGGAAATCATCCGCAAGACTCGGCCGGACGCGAATTTCGATGTCGTCTCGAATCCGGAATTCCTGCGCGAAGGCTCGGCGATCGGCGACTTCATGCGTCCCGACCGCGTCGTCATCGGCGCCGAGAGCGAACGCTCGCAGGCGGTGATGAAAGAGCTCTATCGCCCGCTCTTCCTCAACGAGACGCCGATCCTCTTCACCAAGATCGAAACCGCCGAGCTCACAAAATACGCCGCGAATTCTTTCCTCGCGACCAAGATCTCCTTCATCAACGAGATCGCCGACCTCTGCGAGAAGGTCGGTGCCGATGTGCAGGACGTCGCCAAGGGCATCGGCCTCGACGGCCGCATAGGCCGGAAATTTCTCCATGCCGGTCCGGGCTATGGCGGCTCGTGCTTCCCCAAAGATTGCCTCGCGCTGGTGAAGACCGCGCGCGATGCCGGTTCGCCGATCAGCATCGTCGAGGCCGTGATCGGCGTGAATGATTCGCGCAAGGAAGCGATGGCGGAACGCGTCGTCCATGCTTGCGGCGGCAGTGTCGCCGGCAAGACGCTCGCGATCCTCGGTGTCACGTTCAAGCCGAACACCGATGATATGCGCGACAGCCCAGCGCTCGACATCATTCCGGCGCTGCAAAAGGCCGGCGCCATCGTCCGCGCTTTCGATCCAGAAGGGATGAAGGAAGCGGCGAAGATGATGGACAACGTCAACTTCTGCGCCAATGCCTATGAAGCGATGGAAGGCGCCGATGCGCTCGTCATCGTCACCGAGTGGAATGAATTCCGTGCGCTCGATTTGTCGCGTGTGATGAAATTATTGCGCACGCCGACCGTTATCGATCTGCGCAACATCTACAAGCCCGAAGACATGTCGGCGGCGGGCTTCTACTACGTCAGCATCGGCCGAGCGCCGGTCGAGCCTTCAGCCACGCGCGAGCGTCGGCAAGCGATGGGAACCACACGATGAGCTCAACCCGCAAACGCATCCTCGTTACCGGCGGTGCCGGCTTCCTCGGCTCGCATCTCTGCGAGCGCCTGGTCGCCGAGGGCAACGACGTGCTTTGCGTGGACAATTACTTCACCGGGCGCAAGGACAACGTCGCGTCCTTGTTGGGCAAAGCCAATTTCGAGGCGATGCGTCACGATGTCTGTTTCCCGCTCTATGTCGAGGTTGACGAGATCTATAATCTCGCGTGCCCGGCCTCGCCGATCCACTACCAGCACGATCCGGTGCAGACGACAAAGACCAGCGTCTCGGGCGCGATCAACATGCTGGGTCTCGCCAAGCGGCTACGGGCCAAGATTTTCCAGGCCTCGACCTCCGAGGTCTACGGCGACCCGACGGTGCATCCGCAGACCGAGGATTATCGCGGCAACGTCAATCCAATCGGCCCGCGCGCCTGCTACGACGAAGGCAAGCGTTGCGCCGAGACGTTGTTCTTCGACTATCACCGCCAGCACAAGCTGCGTATCCGCGTCGCGCGCATCTTCAACACTTATGGCCCCCGCATGCATCCGAACGACGGGCGCGTGGTGTCGAACTTCATCGTCCAGGCACTCAAGGGCGATCCGATCACCCTCTACGGCAACGGCAGCCAGACACGCGCCTTCTGCTATGCCGACGATCTGATCGAGGGCTGGATTCGGCTGATGGCCGCGCCCGACGATGTCACCGGTCCGATCAACATCGGCAATCCCGTCGAGACCACCGTCGCCGAACTCGCACATAAGATCATCGACTTGACGGGCTCGAGCTCGAAGATCGAGCACCGCCCGCTGCCGGTCGACGATCCGACGCAGCGGTGTCCCGATATCAGCCGCGCCAAGAGCCTGCTCGGCTGGGAACCGAAGGTGCCCCTCGAGACCGGCCTCAAGAAGACGATCGAGTATTTCGACCACTTGCTCGGCAGCAATGCCGCGCCGGCCGAGGCCCGCCCCGTCGCGTAACGCGGCACGCGCGCTGCTTTAGCCCCCTCTCGCCACTCCAAGGCCGCGCAGAGCGCCGAAATCGGGCGGCGTTAACCATGATCATGCGCAATTCTTAAAGGAATTTCGCTTAAGTTTCCGTGGTCTGGCCACGGCGAAACTCGGCGCACGAATGGCGAATAGCACCGCATCGATACGCGAGCGCACGCTGGTCGGTGCGGGGTGGATGATCCTATGGCGAATCGCCACGCGATTGCTCGGCTTCGTGTCGACGCTGATTCTGGCGCGTGTTCTGGTGCCGGCCGATTTCGGTCTCGTCGCGATCGCGATGACCTATATCGCGGCCTTCGACGCTTTCTCGATCTTCGGTCTGCAAGACGCGATCATCCGTTCAACCGATTACGATCGCGCGATGCTCGACACCGCGTTCACGCTCTCGGTGCTACGCGGGCTGCTCAACATGCTGGTCATCGCCGGCACCGCACCGCTGGCCGCTCATTTCTTCGACGAACCGCGGCTTTTGCCGCTGCTGCTCGTGCTCTCGGTCTTTCCGGCCATCGAAGGCACCGAGAATATTGGCATCGTCGAATTCCGCCGCGATTTCCGTTTCGAACGCGAGTTCCAGCTCTTCCTCCTGCCGCGGCTGATCTCGGTCGCCTTTACGATCGCTGCGGCAATCCTGTTCCATTCCTATTGGGTGCTGCCGCTCGGCAATCTTGTGCTGCGGCTGGTGCGTTGGGTGCTGACCTATTGGATGCATCCCTATCGCCCGCGCTGGAGCATTGCGGCGTGGCATAAGCTCGTCGGCTTCTCCTTCTGGACCTGGGCCGCGACCATCGCCGATTTCGGCCGCGATCGCAGCTGGATGATCGTCCTCGGCCGCTTCCTCAATACTTTCCAGGTCGGCGTCTTCATGATGGCGGTCGAGATCGGCTCGTTGCCGCTGAACGAAGTCGTGGTGCCGGCCTGCCGCGCGCTGTTCTCGGGTTTCACCGCGGCGCGCAACGAGACGGGCGGCTTTGGCTACGCCCTCCGCCGTACTGTCGCGGTGATCGCGCTGCCGATCCTGCCGGCCTCGATCGGCATGTCGGCGGTCGCCGGCTACATCGTCGATCTCACGCTCGGTCCGCAATGGGTCGCGTCGGGCGCCGTGATCGCCTGGATCGGCGCATCCTCGCCGCTCGCGATGCTCTCGATCATCGGCTCGACCGCGATGCTGGTTTCGGGCCACGTACGCAACAACTTTGTAATTGGCGCGGCTTATGCGGTGATCGGCATCGTCGTCTGCGTGGTCTCCGCGTTCTACTGGGGCCTCGCGGGCGTCGCCGTCAGCCGTGCGGCACTGGTTGCGGTTGAAGGCATCGCTTATGCGGCGATGACCGGCCGTAGCGTCGGCGTCTCGGGGCGCGAGTGGATCGGATGCCTGTGGCGCCCGGCACTGGCGACGGCGGCGATGGGAATGATCCTGTGGCTCTCGGGCTTCGGGTGGACCTCGCCGACGGGCCACGCGGACTTGGCAGAAATTCTCCGTTGCATCGATACCATGCTTCTGGGCGCCGGCGTCTACGTCGTCGCGCTGCTCGCCTGCTGGGCGGTTGCCGGTTATCCCGAAGGCGCCGAGACTTTTGTCATCGGCCTCATCCCAATGGGAATCGGCGCGCGCGCCCGTAAACTTTTAGTAAAGACTTAACTTCAGCGCGCGACACTCTCCGGAATCGCACGGGCTTATCGCGGGGTACAGCCTTTCGCGCCGGGGGATCGCGGAGTCGTCAATGCGCTTGGGTTTCGAAACGCTCGGCAACGCCACGCTGGTATTCTACGACAATGACCAGCCGGTGCTCGCGACCGATCCGTGGCTCGACGGCACCTGTTATTTCGCCAGTTGGGCGCTCGACCGGCCGCTGACCGAGAGCGAGCGTGCTGCCGTCGCATCCGCCCAGTATATTTGGATCTCGCACGGCCATCCCGATCATCTCCATCCCGATTCTTTGGCGCAGCTGCCGAAGAACAAGATCGTGCTCCTGCCGGATCACTATCATCCGGAAATTCGCGACAGCATCGCAGCGATGGGCTTTACCGTCGAGGTGATGGCCTACCGCCGCTGGCGGCAACTATCGCCGCGCGTGCGTGCGATGTGCCTCGACAACGAGAATCAGGATGCCATCCTGATCGTCGAGGCCGGCGACAACCTCGTCGTCGATCTCAACGACTCGCCGCTTTGCGGCGAAGAGCGCTTCATCCGCAATCTCGTAAGCCGCTACGATTGCGCCAAGACCTATGTCGCGTCGCTCTGCGCCATCGATGCCGATATGCTGAACTTTGTCGATGCCCATGGTCACCGCACCGTGGAGCCACCCGATCAGCGTAAGAAGGGCATGATCTGGGCGGTCGCGCGCAAGGTCGACAGGCTTGGCGCCGGCAATTTTGTCTCGTCGGCCTCGCAGCATATCTATGTGCGCGCCGACAGCGCGTGGGCCAATCCCTACCGCGTCACATGGGCCGATATCGAAAAACATTGGACGCGGCCACATGTGCGCAAGATCCAACCATTTTGCATGGTGGATCTTGCGACCGGGGCTTATCACAAGAAGCATCCCTCGCAGCGTTCCGCAGTGGAGCAGATCACCACCGCGACCGCGGACGACGATTGGTCCGAGCGGCTCAGCGACGCGGAGTGGTATCAGCTTGCCGAGTTTGTGGCCAAATACGAAACGCTGCGCCGCCATTTCGATTACCTCGACTTCATCGTTGGCGGCGAGCGGCGACGCATCTGGATCGTACCGGAAGCCAAGGGCACCGAGGACGACAAGCTGCGCGGCATCGGATTTCACGCGCCACGGCGCTCGTTGATGGCGACGGTCGAGTGCGGCTTTTTCGATAACATCCTCATCGGCAATTTCGTGCGTACCGAGCTGCATAACGTGTCGCTCTACCCGCATTTCACGCCGCTCGTCGCAAAGCTCGGCGGCGCAGCCAGGGTCTATACCGATGCCGAACGGCGGCGCTTCAACCGGCGTTATTTCCGCCGCAATCCGCTGGGCTATCTCGAATGGCATTTCGCGCTATATCGCGCGACACTTCTCGATCATGTGCGCTGGTGGTCGGAGCGCTTCGGCGTGAAACGGCCACTCAAGATCATCTACCGCCGCATGATCGGCGATCCGGTGGTCTAGCCGTGGCCGAGGGCGGCGCGTTCCGGTCGGTGACCATCCCGACGCTCTTTTGCATCAACCAACGCTATGCGAAGCACGCGGCGGCGTGCATCGTCTCGCTGCTCGAGCGCAATAGCTGGGCGTTCTTCGATCTCGTCATCGTCAGCACAGGCGATCTTGGCGTGGAGGCGGCGAAACTCCGCCGCACGCTCGCCGCCTATCCCAATTGCGCGCTGAAGACCGTCCGATTCGATGCCCGCCCCCATCCGCGCCTGCCGGTACGCGCGCATTATTCGATCGACAACTACACGCGGCTGTGGATGGCCGAGTTCTTCCCCGCCACGGTCGAACGGATCCTCTACCTCGACAGCGATATGATCGTGACCGGGGATATCGGCGGCCTCTGGCGCGCGCCGCTCGGCGAGGCGATCGTCGGTGCCGTGACGATTCCGGGATCGACGCGCTGCGGCGCCTTGGGCATTCCCGAAGAATATGGCTACTTCAATTCCGGTGTACTGGTGATCGATCTCGCGCGCTGGCGATGCGAGGAGATTTTTACCCGCCTGATCGACTATCTCGCCGCGAATGGCGAGAAGATCGTCGACGCCGATCAAGATGTTCTCAACGCCTGTCTTTACGATCGGCGCCTGGCGCTGCCCTATGTCTATAACGCCATCTCGCCCTTCTTCTTCGACCATCATCCACTCGGCATGAGTGCCGAGGAGCGTGCCGATGTGTGTGCCAATGCGCGCATCGTTCATTTCAACGGCGCCTCCAAGCCGTGGAGCTATCTCTGCCGCCATCCGAATCGTGCCGATTATTGGCGTTATCTCGCCAAGACCGAATGGCGCGACGACGAGCCGGAAGATCGCAATTTCACGAATTGGGCGAAGAAAACGCTCGGGCCGCTTATGCCCGCGGCGCTCCGCGACTACGTGCGTGCGAGGCTCTCGGCACGTGCCGCCGAGTGAAAGAGCTTCGCTTTGAGCCGGCGCGCCCAGGGCGAAGCGGTCATCAGATAGTAGAGATTGGTCAGCGGCTCGTTGCCGGCGATGATGGCGCGGCAAATCAGCCGTACGCCCAAACGCGGCCGGTCGAAATAGACATTGCGGCCGATGCTGGCATAGCGCGCGCCGAGAATGGAGCGCCGCTCCATTGCGCTGAGACGATCCTTCAGCGTATCGCAATGGCGGATGATCATGGGCAGCAGGGTCTCGTGTTCGCGTGAGCGGTTGACGATCGAGAGGCTGTTCGGCTGCTGATACATGGTGGTGAGACAAGCGTCGACGAAACCGACGCGGCCTTCGAGGGCCATGCGGATGAAGAAATCCTGGTCGTCCTCACCAGCCCGCATCATCGCCGTGAAGCCGCCGATTTCCCGGGTAATATCGCTGCGCGCGACGATCACGCTCGGTACGTAGAAGCTGTGATGCAGCAGCGTGCGCCAGGCATCGAAGCCTTGCGGCGGCACGCGGTCGCCGTTGACGCTCTCTCTTGCGCCGTTGAGGCGCAGCCCCTCCGCGCGGCAGCCGACCATTACCATCGCCGGATCGGCCTCGAGCAAGACGACCTGCCGCGTTAGTTTATCGCTTGCCCAGGTATCGTCGGCGTCGAGAAAGGCGAGATATTTTCCCTTGGCGATAGCGATAGCACGATTGCGAGCCGCGGCGGCGCCGCCATTTACGTCGCAGGCGATGATGGTCAGGTCATCGCCGGCGAGGCTCTTCAGCACGGCCACCGTATCATCGCGGCTCTTATCGTCGACCGCGATGATCTCGATCGGGCGGTAGTCCTGCGCGCGCGCCGCGGCGATCGACGCCGCGACCGTGCTCGCGGCGTTGTAACAAGGGATGATTACCGTAACGAGCGGTTGCATGCTCATGCGGGGCTCCTCCCGGCGGCGCGGCGATAAACGGCGAGATGCGCCGCGGCCGATGCTTCCCAGGTGAAGCGGCGTGCCCAGTGCCGCGCGGCATCGTTCGGGCCTGCGCCCTTGCGGCGGGCTTCCACCGCTTCGCGCGTTGCCGCGATCCAGCCGGTGCGATCCTCGGGCGCCAAGATCACAGCACCCGGTCCGGCCAGCTCGGCGAGGCTGCCGAGCGCGCTCATCAGCACCGGCGTGCCGACCGCTTGCGCCTCGAGCGCGGGAAAGCCGAAGCCTTCATAGAGTGTCGGATAAAGAAGCGCGGCGGCATTCTGATAGAGCCGCGGCATGGCCGTCCGTTCGAGGAAGGGCAAGAAGCAAATACGGCCGCGCAACTCCGGCGCTAGAGCTTCCCGCGCGGCCGCGTGGTCCGATTCCGGCACGCCGAGCACGACGAACTGTAGCGTCGCATGCTCCAGCGCAGCGAAGATCTCGGTCGCCCAGGCGAGGCGCTTGCGCGGCATCACGCCACCGCAATAGAGCAGGTAGGGCGCGTGGATGCCGGCGGCTTGCAGCGAGTCATCGAGCGGCGCCGGTTCTGCGCTGAGGAAGCCGGGATCGACGCCGTGCGGGATCACGTGCAGCTTCGGCGCCAACGCCGGCCAGCGGCGGAGGATGTCGCGGCGCGATTGCTCGCTGATGGTGACGATCGCCGCGGCGCGCGCGAAAGCGCGCGGCAGCAGCGTGTCGCGATAGAAGCCCACGGGCACCGCCTCGTCGCGATCCCAGATCATCGTGTCATGGATCGTGATGACCGTCGGCACCGGCTGCCAGAGCGGCGCCGTATTGCCGGCGCAATGCAGAATGTCGACGCACCGCCGCCGCGCCGCGAAGGGCAGGACGGCTTGTTCCCAACTGTGAAAGCGAAAGCCGGGACAATCCATGGCAGCGAGCGGCGCGAGATGTTGCGCCGGCAGCGGCGAATGAAAGGGAAGATCGGGTCGGTCGGAGAAGAATTGCCAGGCGAGATCGCGATCACCGGCAAGCGCGCCGATCATGCCGCACAGGTAATTGCCTATGCCGCGCAGATGGTCGACGGTGAGCGCACGCGCATCGACACCGATGGTCATCGTGTCGCCGCGCACCGCGCTCAGCCATCCGGCGAACATGGGGCCCGCTATTTCGTCGGCCGCATCGCCATTTGCGCTTGCGGCACAGGCAGCGCCGGTTTCCCGCCGTTGAGGCCGAGCCGCGCGGCGAAGGTCGGCTCGGTCTTACCCATTGCCGCCAGCTCTTGCGCAGCAATCCGGCGCACGCAGGCGATCAGAACCAGCAGCGTGTAATAGAAGTCCCAGTAGGGAAGCGACAGGAAGCTGCCGCCGATGGCGTAACCGAGGATGGCGACGATCGACATATGGGCGAGGTCGTTCGCCCAGCGCAGCTCGAGAATGTCTTTGGTGCGGCGGATGATGAAGCGGCAATTGGCGAGGCCGACCAGCATCAGCGCGATCCAGACGAAGAAGGCCGGGAAGCCGTTCTCCCCCAGTACCTCGAACCAGATCGAATGCACGGCGCGTGCTTGCACGCCGGGCGAATATTGGTCGACGACCGATTGCGTATAAGGCGCATAGAAGCCGCCGCCGACCAGCGGCCGCGCCACGGCGATCTTGATGGCCGTCGCCCAGATCTGCAGCCGGCCTTCGGCGGAAGCATCCTCGTCGTAATTCTGAATCGAGCTGATGCGCGACATCCAATCGCTGGGCATAAAGGTCACGGCGCTGGCGAGCGTGCCGCCGATGACCACGGCCGAGATCGCCTTGTGTCGCGTGTGGCGCCACAGCCATAGCACCATCGCCGCGAGAGCGACGAAGGCGCCGCGCGAGTAGGAAGCAAGGATCGACAGCAGGCAGAAGCCCATCGCGAGTTGCGCGCCGAGGCGCAAGATCGCGCTTTTCGATTGCCGACCGAGATAGTTTATCAGCGGCAGCACCATCACGAGCGCGGCGGCGAGCTGGTTGTTGTCGGCGATCTCCGTATCGTCGGGACCCCAGACCCGATAACTGCCGCCCGTCGCCAAGGTGAAGGCGCCGCCCTTGATGCCGTAATAGGCGATCGAGATCACCATGATCCAGGTCAGCGCGTGAACGCGGACGCGGTTGTTGACGAGCGCCGCGGTGATGAAGAAGAACACGAACTCTTTCAAGATCGCTTCCCACTTCACCCAGGCAACGTCGGGAACCAGCGAATAATAGGTGCTGATCGTGAAAAGGATGGCGAGGAGCGCGAGCAGGACGGTCGTTGTGTCCATCGGAATGCGCCGGCGTTCGCTGACCAGCCATCCCGCGATGCCGACGCCGCCGACGATCACGGCCCAAGGCAGGCTGTCCCCGATGCCCCACACCAGACGGTGCGGGCTCATGAACGAAACCCATGACCAGACGAGCACGCCGATGAACGGCGTGATGAATGCCGAAGGCAGCAGCGTGATGATAAGGACCGTCAGGAACAATGAGCGCACGGCAACAACCTTCGGAAAATCCGGGCTGGATCAATGCTTAAGCAATAACGCAGATTGGTTAAGGGCCGGTAATTCGCGGGGTTGTGCGGCTTAGAGCCAGGTTCATCGAGGAGATTAACGAGTTCTTACCCATAGCCATGGGATGAGAAGATCATGGCCCTGTCACCGCTCGTCTCGCCTCTGGTTTCGGTGATCATTCCCGCGCTCGACGCGAGCGCGACACTCGGCCGGGCACTCGATTCCGTCGCGACGCAGAGCTATCCGCATTGGGAAGCGATCGTCATCGACGATGGCAGCAGCGACGCGACTGCGGCACTGGTCGAGCGGCGCGGCGATCCACGCTGCCGGGTCATCCGCCGCGTCGTGCGCGGCGGCCCCTCGCGCGCGCGCAATGACGGCATCGCCGCGGCGCGCGGCGAAGTCATCGCGCTGCTCGATGCCGATGATGAATGGCTGCCGGAGAAGCTCGCGCGCCAGGTCGTGGCGCTGCAGGAACATCCGGACGCAGCCCTCGTCGTTTGCGACATGGACGCGGTTTACGAAGACGGCAGCGCCGGCTTTTCTGTTTTCACGCGCCAAGCGCCGAGCGCGTCGCCCTTCATCGGCACCTCGGCGACCCTGGCGCCGCGCGCGCTGCTGCAGAAGATCGGCGGCTTCGATGCCGATCTAGCGGTCGGCGAAGATCAGGATCTCTTCATCCGGCTCGCGCTGCGCGGGGACGTGGTCGTGCTGCCCGAAGCGCTCGCCCTCTACCACTACCGACGCACCTCCTATTCGGCCGCCTATGCCCGCGATCAGGCGCGGATCGTCCTCGGTATGGTTCGGCGCCATCTCGCGTCGGAGCGCGCCCGGCTGAGCTGGTCGGAGCGGCGGCGTATCCTGGCGCAACGCTATGGCCGGTTGGGGCGGAATCTCATTGCCGCTGGCGCGCGCGGCCGCGGGGCGCGGTTGCTTCTCGATGCCGCCTGCCTTGGCAGCATCACCATCGAGAATTTATCGGCCCTGGTGCACGCTGCTCGCGGATAGTCTGGGCCGTGTTCTCCATTTCAGGGTTTTCGCCGATCTTCCTCGGGGGTGAGAGCGCTGAGCTGCAGCGCATGGACATCGCCGGCGAGTTCTTCAGCCAGGATGGCGTAGACGCGGCGTTGCCGAGCGACGCGGCTCTCGCCGACAAAGCTGGTGGCGACGATCTCGATCCGGAAATGGGTTTCCTCGCCGCGATGGGCGCCGGCGTGGTGCCCGGCATGGAGATGAGAATCATTGTGGATTTCGAGCCGCGCCGGCTGCAGCGCGCCCTCCAGTTTTTGCCGAATTCGCTCTGCGATGCTCATGCTCGTTTCCATCGAAATTGGGGCGCGTTCTCGCCCAAAAAGTCCCGCTGTCATGCGCTCTTAGCGCCCATCGGCGCGGCTTGTCACCGTTCCAACCAACCCCCATACTCAGACCATGCCTCGCCCGCGCTTTTCTTATAGCGACGATCCGGCACCGGTTCCGCCGCGGCCTTGCGACCATCCAGGTTGCGCCAGCTCGGGCGAATTCCGCGCGCCGCGGTCACGGGCGGCGCTCGATGAATTCTACTGGTTCTGCCTCGATCACGTCCGCGAATATAACGCCTCGTGGAACTACTATGCCGGCATGAGCAGCGCCGAGGTCGAGGCGCATATCCGCCATGACACGGTCTGGCAGCGCCCGACCTGGCCGCTCGGCGCGCGAATCGGTAATCTGCGCGGCGCGAGATGGCGCGGCTTCGGCCTCTTCGATATCGATGAGGAGGCGCCGGCGCAGCAGGCACCGAAGCGGCCGCGCTCGATCCAGGAGAAGGCCCTGGCGCTGTTCGATTTGACACCGCCGCTGACCCTGGCGGGGCTCAAAATGCGCTATAAAGAGTTGGTGAAGCGCCATCACCCCGATGTGCATGGCGGCGATAAGGAAGCCGAGGAAAAGCTTAAAGAGATCAACCTCGCTTATTCGACCCTCAAGGCCAGCTACTTCCCAAGCTGATCATTCTTCAAAGCCCGAAAGAAGACGATAAAGATTATGCCCGAAACCGCGACTGCGACTGAGAAATACCAAAACGATATGCCGACCGGCATGCCCGACATTACGGTGTCGGTGCGCCAGACTTTCGGCATCGATAGCGATATCCAGGTCCCGGCTTTCTCGAAAAGCAACGACTACGTGCCGGACCTGGACGATGCCTATCGCTTCGATCGCGACACGACGCTCGCGATCCTTGCCGGCTTCGCGCATAACCGCCGGGTTATGATCCAGGGCTATCACGGCACCGGCAAATCGACGCATATCGAGCAGGTGGCGGCGCGGCTCAATTGGCCGTGTATCCGCGTCAATCTCGACAGCCACATCAGCCGCATCGATCTCATAGGCAAGGATGCGATCGTGTTGCGCGACGGCATGCAGGTGACCGAATTCCGCGAGGGCCTGTTGCCCTGGGCGCTGCAGCATCCGACCGCGCTGGTGTTCGACGAATACGATGCCGGCCGCCCGGACGTGATGTTCGTGATCCAGCGCGTGCTCGAGGTCGAAGGCAAGCTGACCTTGCTCGACCAGAACCGCGTCATTCGCCCGCACAGGGCCTTCCGCCTGTTCTCGACCACCAACACGGTTGGTCTCGGCGATACCACGGGCCTTTATCACGGCACGCAGCAGATCAACCAGGGGCAGATGGACCGCTGGAATATTGTTGCGACCCTTAATTACCTGCCGCACGACGCGGAGGTCGAGATCGTGCTCGCCAAATCGCCGAGCTTCGACAATGAAGAAGGCCGCAAAACGATCAGCGCCATGGTCGCGCTCGCGGATCTGACCCGCTCGGGCTTCATGAACGGCGATATCTCGACCGTCATGTCGCCGCGTACGGTGATCACCTGGGCCGAGAATTCGCGCATTTTCAACGATCTGGCTTTTGGCTTCCGCGTGACCTTCCTCAACAAATGCGACGAGGTCGAGCGCGCGACGGTGGCCGAATATTATCAGCGCTGCTTCGGCACCGAGTTGAAGGAAACCGGAGTGCGCACGGCCTCGGCCTAAGGCTCGTAGGATGGCCGACACAGAATCCCCCGTCGAAGCCTTCAAGCGCGCGACCGCCGCGACCGTGCGCGCCATTGCCGAGCGCGACGATGTCACGGTCAGCTATGGTGCCGAGCCCGCAGGCGCTGCCGGTACCCGGCTGCGCTTGCCGCTGCCGGCACGCGATCTCTCCGATGCCGAAGCCGGGCCCGTGCGCGGCGCCGCCGATGCGATGGCGCTGAAGCTACGGTACCACGACGCTGCGGTGCATGCGCGGCGCGCGCCGATGGGCGAGACTGCGCGCGCGATTTTCGAAGGCGTCGAGCAGGCGCGGGTCGAGGCGCTGGGCACGCGCCGCATGGCCGGTGTCGCCGCCAATCTCTCGGCGATGCTCGAAGAGCGCTATCGCCGCCAAGGCTACGAGCATATGACCGAGCGCAACGATACGACGCTGGTCGAGGCGGTCCGCTTGCTGGCGCGCGAGTCGCTGTCGCAGATGCCGCCGCCGCGCGCAGCCAAGAAGGTTGTCGATCTGTGGCGACCGGTGATCGAGACGCGCATCGCCCGCGATCTGATGGAACTCGGCAAGCTGCTCGATGACCAGGACGCCTACGCGACCGCGACGCGGCAGTTGCTGACCGACCTCGACATGGACCTCGGCGAGTCCGAAGAGGGCGAGCAATCCGAGAATTCCGAAGGCGAAAGCGAGAACGCCGAAGAGAATGAAGGCCAGAGCGAGGGCGGCGAGGGCAAGGCTTCGGGCTCGGAAGGCTCGCTCGAAGGCGGCGTGCCCGAGCAGGACAAGGATGGCGACGACGAAGGCGGCGCCGAGGAAGTTGCCGGCGAGATGATGCCCGGTACCGGCGATGAAGACCCGGGGCGGCCGGGCCGGCCCGGCATCTTGCCGCGGCGCCAGGGGCTCAACGACGATCCCGCGGTCTATCGCTCGTTCACCGCCGAATTCGACGAGGTGGTCGAGGCCGACGCGCTTTGCGACGCCGATGAGCTGACGCGTTTGCGCAGCCTTCTCGATCAGCAACTCGCCCACCTACAGAGCGTCATCAGCCGCCTCGCCAATCGCCTGCAGCGGCGCTTGCTGGCGAAACAGGCGCGCGCCTGGGAATTCGATCTCGACGAAGGGATTCTCGATACCGCACGGCTCGCGCGCGTCGTCACCAACCCGACCTATCCGCTCTCCTACAAGAAGGAGAAGGAAACCGAATTCCGCGACACGGTGGTGACCTTGCTGATCGACAATTCGGGCTCGATGCGCGGCCGCCCGATCACGGTGGCGGCGATGAGCGCCGACATCCTGGCGCGCACGCTCGAGCGCTGCGGCGTCAAGGTCGAGATCCTCGGCTTCACCACCCGCGCCTGGAAAGGCGGCCAGGCGCGCGAGCGCTGGATCGCGGCGGGCAAGCCCGCCAATCCCGGCCGGCTCAACGATCTCCGGCATATCGTCTACAAGCCCGCCGACGCGCCGTGGCGGCGCGCGCGCAAGAGCCTCGGCCTGATGCTGCGCGAAGGCATCCTCAAAGAGAATATCGACGGCGAGGCGTTGATCTGGGCGCACAACCGGCTGCTCGCGCGCAGCGAGCAGCGCCGCATCCTGATGGTCATCTCCGACGGCGCGCCGGTCGATGATTCGACGCTCTCGGTCAATCCCGGCAATTACCTCGAGCGCCATCTGCGCGAAGTGATTGCCGAGATCGAGCGCAACTCGCCGGTGAAGCTGGTGGCGATCGGCATCGGTCACGACGTCACCCGCTACTATCGCCGCGCGGTCACCATCGTCGATGCCGAGCAACTCGGCGGCGCGATGCTCGACAAGCTCGCCGAGCTCTTCGACGAAGACGAGACGCCGGCGCCTTCGCTGCGCCGCAGCGCGTAGTTAATCTCTCCCGAGGACGCCTGTTAACGTCGCCCGTAACGATAGAGCGCGCTTCGCGCGATCGCGTGTCCGTATATAAAGTTCACGCCTTCGCCGCTCGTTAAGGAAATCCTGCTACCGAGGTTGTAGCCGCGCCGATCTGTCTTCGGCGCGCGAGAGGAATTGCATGTCCGTTGCCTACGCCCAACCGACCGCCGCCGGCGACATCACGACCGCCCCGGTCGCTGCTGTCGACCGCCCTCATGGCATGCAGGCGCGCGAGATTGAGATCCTCTGCCGCCTTGCGCGCGAGGAGAAATGCGGAACAATCCTCGAAGTCGGCATGGCCAATGGGTCGAGCACGGTCGCGTTGCTGAAGACCCTCGCCGAGAACGGCGGCGGCAACATGGTGTCGATCGATCCCTTCCAGAATCGCGGGGAGAACGGCATCGACTACGGCATCGGCGGGCAGGGCATGCGTAATGTCGCCGCCGCGGGTTTCGCCTCCATGCATCGCTTGATGGAGGAATACGACTATATCGCGCTGCCGCGGCTCGTCTCCGACAAGGCACAGTTCGATATGGTGTTCATCGACGGCTATCACTCGTTCGATTACACCTTCCTCGATTTCTTCTACGCCGATCTGCTGCTGAAGGAAGGGGGTATCTGCGCCTTCCACGATACCGGCTGGCCGACCGTCTATAAGGTCACCGACTTCCTGATGAGGAACAAAGCCTACATGCCCGTCGGCCCGCGCCCGTCGCGCTATCTGTCGAGCGTGGCAATGCGCGGGCTGCGCCGCGGTTTCCATCTGCTCGCCGGCCGCGATGCAGAGCTGCGTGAGCGCCGCATGTCCTGGGGCAGCGTCGCCGCCTTCCGTAAGCTGCGTTCGACGATCTGCGCAGAAACGAAGTTGGTTTCATTCTGAGCGGCTGAGGCACCGCGCCATGCTCTTTCGCCTGCGACGTGCCGGTCAGATCTGGCGGGCGCGTCCCGATTTCGCCCGCATCTTGAAGACGCCGCCACCGACGGGCAGCGACGACAGCGTCGTCGTTTTCTCGCAGCTTCAGCATCGCGACGTTCTGGCCTATCTTGTCGCCGCGAAATCCTTCGCCCACCACACCGGCTATCGTCGTTTCGCGCTGCTCGATGACGGGTCGCTGACCGCAGCGGATCGCGCCCTTCTGCGTCAGCATCTCCCGCGCCTCGAATTCCGCACCATGAGCGAGGTGCATTACGGCAATCTGCCGGTCGGCGGAACCTGGGAGCGGCTGATCACGATCTGCGATCTTGCCGAGCGCGATTTCATCATCCAGCTCGACGCCGACACTGTGACCAGTGGGCCGCTCGATGAAGTGAAAGCCTGCGTTGCGCGCGGTCATTCCTTCGCGCTGATGGCCGGCCATACCGCCTCGATGCTGCCGGTGGCGAAGATTGCCGAGCTCGCCAACACCGTGCACCGCGATCATCATGTCCAGATCGTCGCCGAGGGCCGGCTCGACGCGCTCGATCCGGCGATCGCGACGCGTTACGGCTGCGGTTGCTCGGGCTTTGCCGGCTTTGCACCCGATCCGGAGCGCCGAATCGCTCTCGAGCGCTTCTCGGCACGCATGGAAGAGCTACTCGGTCCGCGCTGGCGCGAATGGGGCACCGAGCAGGTCTCGTCGAATTTTCTTGTCGCACGTGATCCCAATGGGATCCTGCTGCCCTATGCCCGCTATCGCAATTTCGGCGGCGAGCCGCTGACCGATGCGACGGTGTTCGTGCATTTCTTCGGCACGTTTCGCTACGATGAGGGCGTCTATCGCCGGATGGCACGCGATCTGGCCGTGCGTCTCGCCGTGCAAGCGACCGTCCCGCGACTCGCCGCGGAATAGATCGAGCGTCGCTTCGGATAGAGGGTTAGTGCAGCGGCGAGTCGCCGGTCAGCCCATCGCCGCTTTTTGCCGTGCGCGACAGCATCTCGCTAAGATCGCTCCAGCCATAGGCCACTGCCTCGACCGGTTGGCCGCCGACCGGAATCTTGCGATGCATGATCATCTGGCCGCCGAGCCGTTCGTAAAAGAAGCGTCCGGGATTGGCGCGCACCACCCAGACGAGCGCGGTCGCGTGGCCGGTGTCCACCAGCCGCTGGAACAGCGCCTGCAGCAACTGCCGGCCGAAACCTGCGCCTTGGCGATCGGGCGCGACATAGAGTGTGTAGACCTCGCCGGCAAAACGGATGGTGCCGTCGCGCTGCGTACCGCAATTGCCGAAGCCGACGATATTGCCAGCGCTTTGCGCCACAACGACGTCTTCCGGTCGGTGGCGCAGAAAGCTAGCCCAAGAGCCCGTCTGGCGTCGCTCTGACATGTTAAGGAGTACGCGATCAGGCAGCATGCCGGCATAGGTCGAGCGCCATGTTTCGACCTCGATCCGAGCGATCGCCCTCGCATCCTCCAGCCGTGCCGGCCGCACCGCGTCCATTCCGGGGCCTCCCGCATTAACCAAAACATCATAGACCGGATGCGCGTGCTTGCGAGGGGTTTTTTGTCTTCTCTGTGGCGAAATTTCGCCGAGCGCGGTGACACCGGTCCATCTCGAAGTGCGCAACCTCGCCGATGCGCTCAAGCTTGGCGAGCGGGGCCGGTTTGGTTATGGTGCGCTATGCGATTCTTGCCATTCTCGGCGGCCGCGCTCATCGCGCTCACGCCACTCACTGTCTCCGTCGCCACAGCCCAACAGAAGCCGGCCCAGGCTGATGCTGGTGCGCCCAAATCACTCGGCACGATGAAGAATTGGAGCGCGTTCAGCGCGGGCAGCGGCAAGACTCTGGTCTGTTACCTCGTCGGCAAACCGGCGAAGTCCCTGCCCGAACACGTGACCCGCGGGCGGATCGCGGCGAATGTCACGCATCGCCCCGGCGAGAACACGTTCAATACCGTGAATTTCCAGCTCGGCTACGATACGAAGTCCGGCTCGAACGCGGAACTCACGATCGACGGCAAGAAATACGATCTGTTCACGGCCAAGCAAGGCGCCTGGGCCGCCGACGCCGCGACCGACAAGACGGTCACCATCGCGCTCTCCAAGGGCAAGGAAGCCGTGGTCAAGGCCGTGTCGGAGCACAACAACGCCTCGACCGATACGTATTCGCTCGACGGCTTCGCTCCCATGCTGGCGCTGATCGACAAGGCGTGCAACGCTAAGCGCTGAATGAGCACGTCCCCGAAGAAGAATCTCGTCGGCTTGTCGCGTGACGAACTTGCTGCCGAATTGGCAACGCTCGGCGCGGCGCCATTCCGCGCGCGCCAGCTTTGGCACTGGATCTATCATCGCGGCGTGTCCGATTTCGCATTGATGACGACGCTCGCGAAGGAGTTCCGCGCGCAGCTTACCGAGCAATATATTATCGTGCGGCCGCTCGAATCGCGGGCGCAGCTTTCCGCCGACGGCACGCGTAAATGGCTGTTGAAATTTGCCGACGGCCAGGAAGCCGAATGCGTGCACATTCCCGAAGAGGATCGCGGCACGCTCTGCGTTTCCTCTCAGGTCGGTTGCACCCTGACCTGCAAATTCTGCCACACCGGGACGCAGCGCCTGGTGCGCAATCTCGAAAGCGCGGAGATTGTCGGACAGGTGATGCTGGCGCGCGATGCGCTCGGCGAATGGCCGTCGCCGCCGGACGACCGCCAGATCACCAATATCGTCCTCATGGGCATGGGCGAGCCGCTCTACAATTACGACAACGTCGCCAAAGCCGTGAAGATCATTATGGACGGCGAGGGATTATCGGTCTCCAAGCGCAAGATCACGCTCTCGACCGCCGGGGTCGTGCCGATGATCGAACGCTGCGGCGCCGAGCTCGGCGTCAACCTGGCGATCTCGCTTCATGCCGTCACCGACGAGCTGCGCGACGTGCTCGTGCCGCTCAACAAGAAATATCCGATCGGGGAATTGATGGCTGCGTGCCGCGCCTATCCAGGCCTGAGCAACGCGCGGCGCATCACCTTCGAATATGTAATGCTGAAAGACGTGAACGACTCGCCGGCTGAAGCGCGCGCTTTGGTGAAGTTGCTCGAAGGCCTTCCGGCGAAGGTCAATCTCATTCCATTCAATCCCTGGCCCGGTGCGCCCTTCGAATGCTCGAGCGATGAAGCGATCGAGAAATTCGGTGATATCGTCAATGCGGCGGGATATGCCTCACCGGTCCGAACGCCGCGTGGCCGCGACATCCTCGCGGCTTGCGGCCAGCTCAAATCCGACAGCGTCCGGCTGAAAAAGAGCGAGCGCGAGAAAGCGACGGCATAAAGTCGTCGCCGCGCGGAGGGCGGCCGAAGGCCATCAACGAGCTTTATCGCTCGATTCCCGCTTTCTCGGGAATGACGGTAGGGTGTTGCCTTGGCCCACGGGAGAGGGAAGCAATGGCTAAAACGATTCGCCGGGTCATCACCGGCCATGATGCGCACGGCAAGGCGGTGGTGATCTCGGACGGGCCGTCGCCTTTCATCCATGTCAATCCGCGCGACGCCGATAATGTCTCGACCGATATCTGGCGCACCGGCGCGACGCCGGCGCCGATTGCATCGCATCCGGCCGAACCGACGCTCGGCCCCCGCCGGCAGATGCCGCAAAAGCGCGGCACCGTCATGCGCATCAATCAAGTGCCGCCGGAGAACGAGCAAACGCGCGCCATGACACACGAGGATTCGCGCCGCGCCTTCGCCGCGCTCGGCAACGAGTCCGCGGCCCTCTGGGGGAGGGGTGGACGGCATCCGCTTATGCATCGTACCGAAAGCATCGACTATGCGATCATCCTCGAAGGCGAGATCACCATGGTGCTCGATCAAGAGGACGTGCTGCTCAGAGCCGGCGATGTCGTCGTGCAATGCGGCACGGCGCATGCCTGGAGCAATCGCTCAAACGCGCCTTGCACCATCGCCTTCGTGTTGATCGATGGCGAATTCGAGCCGGAGTTGAAAGAGAAGCTCGAGAAACCAAGCTAAATCGTCGTGCCGGCCTTGTACCGGGCATCCACGTCTTAAAAAGGACTCGTGGATGGCCGGGACACGCCCGGCCGTGACACTAGGCGGCGCGGCGCGGGGCCTAAGCCAGCTTCAACTGCTTCTTCAAATGCGCCGTCGGCTTCATGAAGAAGACCAGCATGGTACAGCCGTGGGGCGCGGTTGGCGCGTGGCGGCTGCCCTTGGCGCGGATCACGAAATTGCCGGCGGTGCATTCGCCTTCGTGATCGACCAACGACCCTTCGAGGACGAAAGTCTGCTCGAGATCCTCGTGCATATGCGGCGGAATGCCGGCGCCGGGCTCGAGTTTGGTCAAGAGCGTGAGCATCTCGGTGTTCGTGTCGTAATAGATCACCTTCATCTTGTTGCCCGGGCCGCTGTCGATCCAGGGCACGGACTCAAGATTGACGAAGCGCGAGGCAAGCTCGCCCGGATTGGAGAAGAAACCCTCGGCCATGCTGCCCTCCCTTGGCTTATGGCGACGGCCAACAGCCTAGGCCGCCCGCTGCTTCTGGTCCATCGCCCTCATTTGAGCCGTGCCGCCGCCTCGCGTACGAGGCTCACATCGGCGTATTGCCCGATGTCGATCTTCGTCTTCTGGATGCCCATGTCGTGCTGCAGGTCGAGACTGTGTTGCAGCGCTTGGAGATTGGGCTCGCCCTTGGGCTTGCGGTAATTGTCTTCCCTGGTGAAAAGCCGCTCGAGTTGCGTCGGCGGCTGTTTGTTGAATTCGCCGACGAGCGCGATCGCTGCCTCATGGTTCTTCGGATCGGTGAACCAGCGCACGGTGCGGACCGTGTCTTCGAGAAAATCGACCATGGCGGCGCGGTTCTTGTCGAGGAAGGGCTTGCGCGTGACCATGGCGACGAGCTGAGTCGGCCCCATCGCGTCGGTCTCGGTGAACAGCATGCGGCTCTGTCCACGCAACTCCGGGTCGAAGGCCCAGGGCGGGGCGATCGCGACGGTCGCGGCTTTTCCTTCCGCGAGCAGGCTTTTCATGTTGGGAAACTGCGCCTCGATGATGCTGTAATCGCGCTTATCCTCGAGACCGTGGCGGCGCAGCATGACCCGCGCCTGCATGTCGGTGGCGCTGCCGATGGTGAGAACGGCGACTACTTTGCCTTTCAGATCCTCGACGCGTTTGATCGGCCCGTCCTTGACGACGAGGAAGCCACTGCCATTTTCATGGTCGTCGACGCCATTCTCGATCTCGTCGCCGATGACCCGCAGATCGTCGAGATGCGCGTTCTCGATCGCCGCACTGATGGCCGAGTAGGACAGGCCGGCGATATCGACCTGGTTCGCGGCGAGTGGTGCGATCGCGACCGCGGTTGAGGCGAAATGGATCGCATCGAGCTTGTACGTGACGCCCTGATGAAGCGAGAGATCGGGCTTCATCAGAATCATGGTGACGGCCGACCCCGGCGCGGTCACCCAGCCGACACGCAGATCAAGCGGGTCGGCCTTGCCGGCGCCAGAGCCGATAAGAATCAGCACGGCCGCCGCCATCAGGATTTTAATCACGCGCATCTTCTCATCGTGCTGAGTCTCCGCCCTTACTTCACGCGCGCCGCCGCCTCGTGAACGAGGCTGACATCGGCATAATTTTTGACGTCGATCTTGGTTTTTTGGATGCCCATCTCGTGCTGCAGATCGAGGCTGTGCTGCAGCGCCTCGAGATTGGGCTCGGCATCGGGGCTGCGATAATTGTCCTGTTTGGTGAAGAGCCGCTGGAGTTGCGCCGGCGGCTGCTTGGTCAGCGTCGACGCCAGCTGGATCGCCGCATCGTGGTTGTTCGGATCGGTGAACCAGCGCACGGTGCGGACCATGTCTTCGAGGAAGTCGACCAGCACGGCGCGGTTCTGCTCGATATAGGATTTGCGCGCGGCGAGGGCTAAGAGTTGGGTCGGCCCCATCGCATCGGTCTCGGTGAAGAACATGCGGCTGACCGATTGCAGCTCGGGGTCGAAAGCGAAGGGCGGCGCGATCGCCACCATCGCCGCTTTGCCTTGCGTGAGCAGCGCCTTCATGTTCGGAAATTCGGCTTCGATGATGCTGTAATCGCGCTTATCCTCGAGGCCGTGGCGGCGAAGCATGACGCGCGCCTGCATGTCGGTGGCGCTGCCGATGGTGAGAACGGCGATGGCCTTGTTTTTAAGGTCGGGGAAATCCTTGATCGGCCCGTCCTTGAGCACGAGGAAGCCGCTGCCGTTTTCATGTCCGTCGACGCCGTCCTGTATCTCGTCGGCGATAATGCGCAAATCGGTGAGATGCGCATTCTCGATGGCCGCGCCGACCGCCGAATAGGACATGTCGATGATATCGACCTGGCCGCTCGCGAGCGGTACGAGCTCGACGGCGGTCGAGGTGAAATGCATGGGCTCGAATTTATAGGTGACGTCGCGATGCGACGAGGCATCCGGCTTCATCATCAAGAGAGCGGCGGTCGAGCCGGGTGCGACGACCCAACCGAGGCGGACGATCGGCAGATCGGCGGCATGCGCCGGCGTGCTGGCTATGGAGGGGCATACCACGAAAATCGCGGCCGCCAATATTCGAAACACCCTCACGCGCCCTCCCTGGATTTTCTCGGCCCGGCGCAGGATGAGCAGGCTTGCGCGGGATTACCAGGGAAAAGAGCAGGGTCTCTTGTCGTCTCTGGTACGTTATGCGACCTCGCCGCGGCGGATCGTGGTCGTGGCGGCCAGCGGCCGGCCGAGGGCGCGGCTATAGGCGGCGAGATACCCTTGCGCCGAGCGATCCCAACTCCGTTCGCGCTCGACGAAATCGCGCGCAGCGCGACCGAGCGCCGTCCATTGCGGACGCCGCGTGATCGCGGCATCGAGGGCGCGGCCAAGGGCCTTCGCATCGTCGGTCGGGAAGAGCAATCCGTTTTGGCCGTGGCGGATGAGCTCGCGATGGCCGCCGACATCCGACGCGATCACCAATCCACCGCGCGCCATCGCCTCCAAAGGCTTTAGCGGCGTCACGGTGTCGGTCAGGCGCATCGCCCGGCGCGGATAAACGAAAAGATCGGTGAGATCGTAGTAGTCGCCGATATTCTGATGGGGCACGCGGCCGAGGAAGCTCACGCAATCCTCGATACCGAGGCGCAGCGCCTGCCATTTCAGCTCCTCCTCGGCAGGGCCGCCGCCAGCGAGGATCACGGCGATGTCGTCGCGCTCGTGGCGCAGCAAGGCGATCGCGTCGAGCAGGATGTCGAGGCCTTCATACGGATCGAACGAGCCGAAAAAGCCGAGCACGAACTTGCCCTCGAGACCGAGCTTCGCGCGCAGCTCTTCCTTCGCCGCACGACGATAGGGAAAAGCATCCAGCGAAACACCGTTAGGCACGACCGAGATTTTCTCGGCCGCGACGCCCCGCGCGGCGATATCGGCGCGCAAACCTTCGCAGGCGGCGACGATGGCGTCGGCCTTGCGGAAAGCGTGTTCGTCGAGCCGGCGCGTGGCGCGATAGCGCAGCGAGCCCTCGGTACCGACGTTATTGCCGACCGCGGCGTCTTCCCAGAATGCGCGGACCTCATAGACCGTGGGAATGCCAAGCTTCTTGCCGGCCCACGCGGCGGCGATCGCATTGAGCGCCGGGGAATGGGCGTGGATGATGTCGGGCTTCTCGTACGAAGCGATGTGGCGGATGCGGCGCGCCGTGGCACGCATCAGCGCGATCTCGTTCAGCCCCGGCCAGCGTGCGAGCGAATTCGCGACCGGCGCTGTGCGGTGGAAGGCGAAACCGTCGACCTCTTCATAGGTCGGGCCCGCCATGTAATGCTTTGGCGTGGTGAGATGGACCGTTTCCCACCCCAGCCGATGCTGCGCCTCCAGGAGGCCGAGGCTGCGCATCGAATAGCCGCTCATCAGCGGCACCGAATGGTCGAAAACGTGAAGAATTTTGAGCATCGAACCAGTCACTATTAACCCTCCTGGTTCGGGCTTTGCTCCCATGCCGGGCGTTATTTGTCTCGCCCGTGCCATGGATTGGCAGTATCAACGAATTCGTAACGAAGTCAAATAAAACTTTAAGAATTAAAGTAATTAAGGTTAATGCGTTAACATTGTTCTTTGCGTTTACTATAATTCTCGTCAGAGGACCTCGAGCACTTTTTCCGCCGGACGGCCGAGCGCGGCCTTCTTGCCGGCGATGGCGATCGGCCGCTCGATGGCGATGGGATGTTTCGCCAAGCCGGCGATGATTTTGTCCTCGTCCATGTTTTTGCTGAGGCCGACGGCCTTGCCCTCTTTCACCCGCAGCAGCTCCCTCGCCGGGATATCCAGCATTTTGAGGATGCGCTTGATCTCGGGCGCCGTCGGCGGCGTGTTGAGATATTCGATGATCGTCGGCTCGATGCCGCGCTTGCGCAGCATCTCCAGCGCCGTCCGCGAGGTGCGGCAGCGCGGATTGTGATAGAGCGTCACGGTGGTCATTCTTCTTCCTCCTCAGAAAAGCTGCCGGTGAGATCGAGTCCGTCGATCCAGGTTGCGCCCCCGCGCTTGATCACCGTCAACGGCTTAACCGCGCCATCGCTCGCGATCGCGGCAGCCAAGCGTTCGGAATGGGTGACGAGCCATATCTGCGTGCGCTCCGAGGCGCGCACGATCAGCCGCGCCAGCGGCTCCAGCAGATCGGGATGCAGGCTGGCTTCCGGCTCGTTGAGGGCAATGAACGCCGGCAGGCGATAAGCGAGCAGGGCACCGACCAATCCGAGATAGCGCAGCGTGCCATCGGATACCTCCGCGGCTTCGAAGATGCGTTTCGGCTGATCGGGAAAGCGCATGCCGAAGCTGGCGAAACGGCCGGGCGGCGGCACGACCAAGCTGGCGCCCGGGAAGGCATCGTCGATGCTGCGATCGAGATCGACCGTATCCTCGCGGATATGGGTAAGCGTCGCGAAGACCGCGGCGAGATTACCGCCATCGGAAGATAAAGTCGGGCTGGTCACCGCGAGGCACGGCTGCCGCAATGACGAGGCGCGATCCGTGCGCAGATCGTGATAGAAGCGCCAATCGAGCATCGTGGTGCGCAGCGTGGCGATATCGGGATAGCGTGCGCCATCGCCGATCGCGCCGAGCGCGGTTTCGGATGCCAGCAGTTCGCTGCCAACCGCCGCACGCTCGCCGTCGATGTCGCGCGCCGTCGCGGAGGGGCCGCGGCGCTCCAGCAGCTTATGCGCACGGCCGCGATGATGGTGGGTGAGGGTCTCTTCCTTGATCTGCGGCTCGAGCGCGAAGGCGGCGGCGGCAATCGGGAAGCGTCGACCCGACCCCTTGACGGGTTCCCAGGATGGCACGACGCCGGCGGCGACCTCGTAGGAGTAATCGTTGGCGCCGACCGGCGACATCGCGAAGCCGCCGCGCAGAATGACCCGCGCTTGCTCGTGCCGCCGCCGTTCGCCGGCCCAGAGGGCGGATTCCATACCACCCTCGGCCGCCAGTGCATGGGCGAGCGTACCGGCGGCGGAGGCCTGGAGCAATTCCAAGGCGCGGTAGAGGTTGGTTTTGCCGACGCCGTTCGCGCCGACGAATACGCTGAGCCGCTCGACGGGAAAATGGATCGACCGCAAGGATCGGTAACCCGCAATCCGCACATCGCGCAGCATCAGCCCCATGTCCGGTCCGAACTCCCGTCGAAACGTCGCGCCGACCGCCTTATCGGCTTCCGAATGTTGTGCTGGCCCACGCTTCCTTTATGATTGCCGGCGGCGAGGCCAAGTCCAGAAAAATCACCGCGGCCTGAGGCGATTTGATGAACCCATCCCGGAACTTACGGGCCGGCATTTTTCTGCCGCCCTTTCATCCGGCCGACGAAGACCCGACGCTCTGCATGGAGCGGGATTTCGAGCTGATCGAGTATCTCGAGAAGCTCGGCTTCGCCGAGGCCTGGATTGGCGAGCATCATTCGGGCGGCTTCGAGCTTTATGGCGCGCCCGATCTTTTCATCGCCATGGCGGCAGCGCGCACCAACCGCATCATGCTCGGCACCGGCGTGCTCTCGCTGCCTTATCATCATCCCTTCATCCTCGCCGATCGTATGGTGCAGCTCGACCACCAGACGCGCGGCCGCGCCATGTTCGGTGTCGGGCCTGGGCTGCTGACGTCGGATGCGATGATCCTCGGTATCGATCCGGACACGCAACGCGCGCGGATGGAAGATTCGCTCGAGATCATCACCCGGCTGATGGCGGGCAAGACGGTGACCAAGACCACCGACTGGTACACGATGCAAGAGGCGCGGCTCCAGCTTCGCCCCTACACCCATCCGCGGCCGCATCTCGCGATCGCCAGCGCGATCACGCCGAATGGCGGCAAGGTCGCCGCCCGCTTCGGTCTCGGCATGCTCAGCGTCGCAGTCTCGAACGGCATGGGCTATGACGCACTCGACCTGAATTGGAAGATCGCACAGGATCATGCCGCGCAGCACGGCCAGGCGGTCGAGCGCCGGAACTGGCGGTTGATGGCGCCGTTCCACATCGCCGAGACGCGCGAGAAGGCGATCGAGAACGTGCGCTGGGGTTTCGATAAGTGGCAGAACTACGCTTACGCGATCAGCCCGCTCGGCGGCCAGGCGATCGGGCTCGGGAGTCTCGAAAGCATCATCGCCGACGGCCGCGGCGCGATCGGGACGCCCGACGACGCGGTCGCGGTGCTGGAGAAATTCTGGGACAAGACCGGCGGCTTCGGCGGCATCTTGATGTTGGCGCATGATTGGGCCGATTGGGAAGCGACTAAGCGCTCTTACGAGCTCTTCGCGCGCTATGTGTTGCCGCGCTTCAATGGCGCGAACGAGGCGCGCAACGAATCGATGGAATGGATGCGCGCCAACCGCGAGGCGTTCAGCGCGCAAAATCGCGCCGCCACCAAGAAGACCATCGACACGCATTTCGCCGCTGAAGCGGCAAAGAACCGCGCTGCGGAATAGGATCTGTGATGAAGAAGAACGTGAAAAAAGTAGTGCTCGCCTATTCGGGCGGGCTCGATACGTCGGTCATCCTGCGCTGGCTGCAGGAGACTTATCAATGCGATGTCGTGACCTTCACCGCCGATATCGGCCAGGGCGAAGAGCTCGAGCCGGCGCGCAAGAAGGCCGAACAGATGGGGGTGAAGGAAATCTTCATCGACGATCTGCGCGAGGAATTCGTGCGCGATTTCGTGTTCCCCATGTTTCGCGCCAACGCGCTCTATGAGGGGCAGTACCTGCTCGGCACGTCGATCGCGCGGCCGCTGATCGCCAAGCGTCAGATCGAGATCGCCGAGAAAGTCGGTGCCGACGCCGTGGCGCACGGCGCGACCGGCAAGGGCAACGACCAGGTGCGCTTCGAGCTCGGCTATTACGCGCTGAAGCCCGACATCACGGTGATCGCGCCGTGGCGCGAATGGGATCTCGGCTCGCGCACCAAGCTCATCGAATATGCCGAGAAGCACCAGATTCCGATCGCTAAGGACAAGCGCGGCGACGCGCCGTTCTCGACCGACGCGAATCTCCTCCATATCTCGGCCGAGGGCAAAGTGCTCGAGGATCCGTGGAGCGAACCCGAGGAATATGTCTACAGCCGCACCGTCGCGCCCGAGCAGGCGCCGAACGAGCCGCAATATGTCGAGATCGAATTTAGCCACGGCGACCCAGTCGCGGTCGATGGCGTGAAGGTGTCGCCGGCCGCGCTCCTCGCCAAGCTCAACGAGCTCGGCGGCAAGCACGGCATCGGTCGGCTCGATCTCGTCGAGAACCGCTTCGTCGGCATGAAATCGCGCGGGATTTACGAGACGCCGGGCGGCACGGTCCTTCAAGCGGCGCATCGCGGCATCGAAAGCGTGACGCTTGATCGCGGCGCCGCACATCTCAAGGACGAGGTCATGCCGCGCTATGCCGAGCTCATCTATAATGGCTTCTGGTTCGCGCCCGAGCGGCTGATGCTGCAAGCGCTGATCGACAAGAGCCAAGAGAACGTCGATGGCACGGTGCGCGTGAAGCTTTTCAAGGGCCAAGCCCGCGTCGTCGGCCGCAAATCGCCGAAATCGCTTTATAGCCTCGCGCATGTGACGTTCGAAGCCGATCAGGTCTATGACCAGCGCGATGCCGAAGGTTTCATCAAGCTGAATGCATTGCGGCTGCGCCTCGGGAAAAAGGCGCAGAAATCCTAGCAAGCGGCACCGAATTCGCCCCGAAAGCGGGGATAAAATACCCCGGCCATGCCGTGTTCCGGCCACATTCGCTGGCCATCCTTTCCGCCATCGCCCATCTGGGCCAGCAGGGAAGGATGATTGCAATGAGTACGCGCTTTGGGATTCCTGTCCTCTTTGTTGCCGCCATCGCCCTCTCGGGCTGCGGCGAGACGGTTGGTGATCGCGGCCTGTCCGGTGCCGGTATCGGCGCAGCGGGTGGCGCCGTGGTCGGCGCGATGGTCGGCGCGCCGCTCGCCGGTGCGGCGATCGGTGCGGGCGCCGGCGCGATTGCCGGCGCGGCGACCTCGCCCTCGGAGGTCGATCTCGGCCGCCCGGTCTGGGAACGTTAGTTCCTGATCGTCACTTCGTGATCTGAGAGCGCCTCTCCGCACAAGCGGAGAGGCGCGTCGTCATTATTGGTCCCTCATCGCAATCGAGAGGCGTGACATAAAAACACCCTCGGAGATTTCGATGGATCGTCGTCGCACGTTTTTGTCGGCTATGGTTTGCGTCACCGGGTGTTTCCTACTCGCGGGTTGCTCCGATTGGAGCTACGCCCCGCCGACGCACGGCAACTTCATGACCGTGTGGATCAATCATCCACGGGTCGCGGCTGGCGCGCCGCCGGCCGGGGGTAATTTCATTCAAGAGACCGCGCATGATTACGCCGGCCTTGCGGACTATCTCTCGCATCACGGCAGTTCCCTTCCCGGCGACTACGCCGATGTCGATTACTTCGCGCGCAAAGGCATCGCCGCCGAGCACGGCGCGTTGGTGCCCCCGGAAGACAATGCGAATTGGGCAATCCCGCTGGAGCAGCCCTACGGCTTCCGCACACAGATGGCCCAGGCGCGCGTGCGCCTCGTGACCGATCTCGACGATGGCGGCCGCGACCGCTTTCCCGGTCTCGCCGCGCGTGCCCAGGTCGCCTACGACTGCTGGCTCGAGCGCACGGAGGACGACTGGGCGAAGGAGTTCGATGGCCAGTGCCACAAGGATTTCATCGCCACGATCACGGCACTGGAGCAGGCTTTGAACGGCAAAGCCATCGCGGCTCCGGGCGCGCATCAATACAATGTTTATTTCGAGTTCGATCGCTCGACTCTGACGCCCGAAGGCCGCCAGGTCGTCGATACCGCGGCGCAGGCCGTGAAGGGCCGCCCGAACATCCATATCCGCCTCGTCGGCAAAGCCGATCTCACGGGAACGGATCCCTATAACATGACGCTGTCGCATCGCCGCGCCGACACGGTCCGCGCGCGGCTGCGCGCCGACGGTGTCGGCGAGAGGCTGATCGACGAGACATGGGACGGCTTCCGCAATCCGCCCGTGCCGACGGCGAAAGGTGTTCGCGAGCCGCGCAACCGCGTGGTCGAGGTGACGTTGCAATAGCTAAAGCGTTCGCCCTTCGTGAACGGCCCCTCGTCCGCTCGGGCGAGGGGCCGTTCTTCATTCGATCGCGAGTTCTGGCAAACCGCGGCGGCGGCAAGCCGCGAGAAGCGTGTTGCGTAAGAGGCATGCGATCGTCATCGGCCCGACACCGCCCGGCACGGGCGTGATCGCAGCGGCGATGCCCTGTGCTTCGGTGAAGGCGACGTCGCCGACGATGCGCGATTTTCCGTCCGGCAGATCGATGCGGTTGATGCCGACATCGATCACGACGGCACCGGGTTTTAGCCAATCGCCGCGCACCAGTTCGGCGTGACCGGCGGCGACGACCAGAAGGTCGGCGCGGCGGGTGATGTCGGGCAGATTGCGGCTTTGCGTATGAGCCAGGGTCACCGTGCAATCCGCCCGCAGCAACAGCGCGGCCATCGGCTTGCCGACGAGGTTGGAGCGTCCGATGACGACTGCTTCGGCGCCGCTCAGTTGCGGCTGCGCTTCGCGCAGCAGCAGGAGGCAGCCATAGGGTGTGCACGGAATCAGGGCCGGCCCGCCGCTCCACAGCCCGCCGACATTTTTCGCGTGAAAGCCGTCGACGTCCTTCGCCGGATCGATGGCGTCGATCACGCGCTGCCGGTCGATCTGCGGCGGCAGCGGCAACTGCACCAGGATACCGTCGACCCGCTCGTCGCGATTGAGGCGCGCGATCAGCGCCAGCAGCTCGGCCTCCGTCGTCTCTGCCGGCCGCTTCTCCTCGAAACTGGCGAAGCCTGCCTCGATGCTCGCCTTGGCTTTGCTGCGGACATAGATCTGGCTGGCGGGGTCGTCGCCGACCAGCACGGCGCAGAGGCCGGGCACGATGCCGCGCTCCGCTTTCAATGCCATCGCGTACGTCGCGACGTCGCCGCGCAGCTTTGCCGCCTGCGCCTTGCCATCGATCAGCTTGGTGTCGACCACGCCCGATCTCTTATTCGATGCATTGCGTCAGGGCTTCGGGATCGCCCGCGAATGAAATCCGATCACGCTCAATAAGCGTAGAGATAGAAGGCGAGATGCTCGAGTTCCATTTCGACGAGCCAGATGATCAGCAGCAGGATCACCGGCGAGATGTCGAGGCCGCCGAAGGACGGAACGAACTGGCGGATCGGGCGAAGCACTGGCTCGGTGATGCGATAAAGGAAATCGAGCGCGATCGCGACCGGCCGGCTGTAGGTATTGATGATGTTGAAGGCGATCAACCAGCTGATCACGGCCTGGATGATCACCAGGTACCAATAGATATTGAGGATGGCGATCACCACCTGGATCACCGGCACGACAAATCCGCCCATCCGCCCTTGATCCTCTCGAAAAGCGCGCGCGAGCCTAACTTTTGGCCCATCGCGGTGCAAGCGGCGCGGCAATCGCGACGATGGTTAAGGCACTTCCAGCCTTGACAGTATGGCTGTCGCCTTACATGATCCGCCGCTCAACGGGCGGGGCAGTAGCTCAGTTGGGAGAGCGCGACGTTCGCAATGTCGAGGTCAGGGGTTCGATCCCCCTCTGCTCCACCAATTTCTGATAAATCAGCAGGTTAGGCGATGCGAACGGGCTTGCTATACAAGCCTGCCACGCAGGCATGTTTGGCAACATGACTCTGCTGCGCCGAAAAGGATGTCCTCTGCATCTGTGTTCGGGCTCAAAGAATCCTGGCTGGCAAGATCGATCGGCATGAACCCCGACGCTCCCTGAGAGCATGGGTCTTGCTGGTCCGCGCCGAGGAGCATCGGCGGCATGAGCCTGCCTCCGCAACTGGGGGTGCTCCCAACTTCGTCGCGACGAAGAAGAAATTGTTCGACACCTCTGCGACATGGTCGGGCGGCGAGCCGCTCTGCCGGTCTTCTAATACGGGTAGCGGCGATCGCCGCGCGTCGAGACGCAACATGATTTCCTCTCATGGTCAACGCCCTCGAACAGATGAGGCGGTTTGGTCTTGTCAGACGCAACGATCGGATGGGATGATGGTGTCCGGAAAGCCGGCCATTCCCATCACATCGGACCGAACCAGAGCAGGGGCGGCATGACACAGCGGCGCGCGGGATTCATCGCCTTCATCGTCTTTGGGGTGGCCCAAGGGATGCCGCTCTTGAGTATCCCTGCATACGGTCAGGCACAAAACAGCGACGGACCGGCGTGGTGCGGGACGGCATGGGCCTGCAACACGGTGGGTCTCACCGGCCAGCCGGGCCAAGGCGAATTCGCGGGCCTCGCGTTGGGCGGCGCGGCCAAGGTAGGCGTCGCAACCGGCCAGATGAGTGCGGACGCGGCTGAAAGCCTCGCGCTTGCCAAATGCGCCGCGAGCAACGCCAATCAGCCCTGCCTTTTGTCGAAAAGCACCCCCGGGTGTATCGGACTCGCCGATGTGCCCGGCGGCGATGTCACCAGCTGGGATGATCCGAAGGCGACGCGTGTGGACGCATGGACCCAGTCGCTCAAGGCATGCGGCGCAACCGGTTGCCGTGTAGAGATGACGGCTTGCGCACGCGACGATTCGCGCACCGCTTCGCCGTTTCCTTTGCCGCCCGATGTCAAAGGCGGAAGGGTCGATCCGGCGGTCGTCGGTACTTGGGAGATTCCGATGAATCCTGGACGCTGGGTATGGGAGATCGCCGCCAATGGAACCTACGAATTCCATACCGAGGCGCCGGATGGCGCGCCGTCGCATGCCGGCACCTTCGTCGCCAATGGCGGGACGTGGACTCTGGTGTCCGTCGCAGGCTATGTCGACACGGATGGCGGCACCTATCTGATGCAGGGGCCGAACACGATGGTCATGACGGGAAAATTGGGCACCGGTAGCTGGCAGCGGATCACGATCGCCGCATCGGCAATGCCCGCGGAAAAATGATCGGGCCGCGAAGGCCGGCACCGGATTTCGCGATTCTTTTTTTCAGTGCTGCGCTCGGCATCCTATGGTTTCCTGGGTGATGCCGCTGGCGCGCTTTTCTTCTCCGACAATCCGCAAACACCCGCCCGCGGCCGTATTTTCGCAGATGGATAGGAATGCATGACGATGAATGCGACCGGGGGATCATCCAAGCGACGTCCGCGTAGCCTCCGCGACCTGCCGAAGATCGATCGCTCCTCCGATACGCGCGATGTTCTGGCGCACGCAGCCAAAGATGCGGAGCGGTTGCGCGATTATTTCATCATCGATATCGACGCCCACGTCACCGAGCTCGCTTTCTGGTCCGAGATCACTAATCTCATCGACAGCGACGTCTATCGTCACATCGCCGCGGAAATGCGCCAGCGCTCGGCGGCGATTCCGGCGCTGATGAATCTTCAGCCCGGTCTCACCTATCAGGGACTCGCCGGGCGCATCCCGCATGACGACGGACCGCGCGAGAATGCTGCCGAGCCCGGTGTCCATCCGCAAGTCGTGCTGACGCGGCGCGCCATGGATAGCATGGGCATCGATTACATGGTCGTCTTCCCGACGCCGATGCTGCAACTCGGCATGCATCCGCAGCCCGAGGTCGAGATCGAGCTGGCGCATGCCTTTAACCGGTGGATGACGGAAACGGTCCTGCCGCAGGATCAGCGAATGAAGGGCCTCGTCTATCTTCCCTATATTGATCCCGAAGCTGCCGAGCAGGCGGTTAGGGAATTCGGCGACAAGCCCGGCGTCATCGGCTTTACCGTGTGCTCGACGCGCTACAAGCCGGTGCATCACAATTCCTATATGCGGCTCTATGCGATGATGCAGGAGCTTGGCAAGCCGCTGGCCTTTCACGCCGGCTATCACTGGGGCGATCCAGCGATGCTCCAGATCAACCGCTTCATCGGTATGCACGCGCTGTCTTTCGTGCAGTTCAATATGCTGCATGTCACCAATTGGGTACTGAACGGCATGCCCGAGCGGTTTCCGAAGCTGAAGACCGTTTGGGTCGAAAGCGGGCTTGCCTGGGTCGCGTTCCTCATGCAGCGGCTCGATGCGGAATACGTGATGCGCAGCTCGGAGGCGCCGCTGCTCAAGCGGTTGCCGAGCGAGTATATCCGTGAGATGTATTTCACGACCCAGCCGCTCGAGACTGGCAATTTGAAGCTGACGGAAGCCATCTTCGACGCGGTGAATGCGGAAACGCAGTTGCTCTATTCCTCGGACTGGCCGCATTGGGACTTCAATCCGCCGAACTCGATCGCCGATCTGCCTTTCCTGACGGAGCAGCAGAAGCGCAACATCCTCGGCCTCAACTCCGCGCGACTCTTCAATATCGAGGTGCCGAAGAAAAAGCTCGCCGTACCGCCCGCGGCGCCGGGCAAGGCGGGCTGACGTCATGAGCGAGATCCTCGTCGGCGCCATCAGTGAATTCCCCGACAACGACTATCGCATCCTCGATATCGACGGTTTCGAGGTCGGCGTCTTTCGCCGCGGCGACGCCCTCTATGTCTACGAGAACCGCTGCCCGCATTTCGGCGGCCCCGTGTGCCAGGGCAAAGTCCTGAAGCGCGTCGAGGAGCGGCTGAGCGAGACCCAAGCGAGCCGCGGGCTGCGCTTTGCCGGCGATGAGCACATCATCTGCCCGTGGCACGGGGTCGAATTCGACCTGAAGACCGGGCGAAATTTCGGCCATGCGCAATATCGGTTGCGCAAGATCCCGGCCCGGATCAAAGACGACGAAGTTTATCTCGACATACCCGAATAGGCGCTGGGAGGATAAAGGAATGAGCGAACTTGATCAGGCACACCGCGACCTGGTGATTGCGAATCGCGTTCTCGCCGTCGAGAATGTCGTGGATGCTTATGGCCATGTCAGTATGCGCCATCCCGCGCGGCCGGATCGCTTTCTGCTATCGTGCTCGCGCAGCCCGAAGCTTGTCGACATGCGCGATATTCTGGAATTCACTCTCGACGGCAAGGTCGTCGGCGACGATAAGCGCCCGGCCTATCTCGAGCGCTTCATTCATGCCGCGATCTATGAATCGCGGCCGGAGGTTCACGCCGTCATCCACGCGCACGCCGAGGACATCTTGCCTTTCAGCATCAGCACGACGACGAAGCTCAAGGCGGTGATCGCACCGGGCAGCGATCTTGGCCATGACGTGCCGGTCTGGGACATTCGCGAGAAATTCGGCGACGCGACCAACCTTCTCGTGATGAATATGGAGCATGGCCGCGATCTCGCACGCCGCCTGGCTGTCAATTCGGTCTGCTTGATGCGCGGCCACGGCTTTGCCGCGGCTCAGCCGACGCTGCAAGAGGTCGTGCGCACCGCGGTCTATCTGCCGCGCAATGCGCGCGTGCAGATGGCGGCAATGCGTCTCGGCGAATACAACCCGCTCTCTTACAACGAGATCGAGACGAAAAAGACGGCGCACAGCGTGGCGTCGCCGGAAGCGTGGCGCGCGTGGGAATATTGGGCGCAATCGGCGGGTTGCGCCGATCTTCTTGGTCCGCAGCCGAAACGCTAACCCTCCTATCCGCGGGTGGCCGCGCACCCGCTCACGGTCGCCGGGCGCGTGAAGATCGCGATTGCGTGCTTTCCCGCTGAACCGTTACGCTAAGTCCCGTGGAGAACGATACATTCGGGGGAGGCAAGCGCATGCGTTGCGCAAAATCGTTGCTGCTCGTCCTGCTTTTTCTCGCGGGGCTCGATCGCGGCGTCGCGCAAAGCGCCGAACCGGTCAAGATTCGCATGGCCTGGACCGTCGTGCCGTTCGAGATCATGCCCGTGCTTTTCACGGTGCCCGGCGTGATGAAGCATCTCGGCACATCCTACACCGTCGAATTTCCGCATTTCCAATCGAGCTCGTCGATGTTCGCGCCGCTGGCGAGCGGCGATGTCGATATCGCCTCGTTGTCCGCCTTCAGCTTCACTTCGGCGATCCAGCGCGCCGGGATGAACGATTTGCGCATCCTCGCCGATGAGTACGAAGACGGGGTCGACGGCTATCTTACGGGCCAGTTCGTCGTTCTGAACGACGGCCCGATCCACAAGATCGAGGATATCAAAGGCAAGGTCGTCGCCTCTTTCGGCCTCGGCAGCTCCGGCGACATGGCCTCGCGGGTGATGCTGCGCAAGCACGGGCTCGAGGACAAGCGCGATTACACTGTCATCGAAGCCAACGGCAACAACATGCCGGCGATGCTGTTCGACCACAAGGTCGATCTCATCAACACAACCGGCTTCACGTCGCACGATCCCGATGTGATCGCGAAGACGCGGTCGCTCTTCAACCGCCGCGAAGCTTTTGGCGGCCCGTCGCAAGAGACGGTGATCGTTGGACACATCGGCTTCATCGAGAAGAACCGCGCGGCGCTCGTCGATTATTTCGAGGACGAACTGCGCGCCCTCAATTGGTGCCTCGATCCGAAGAACCATGCGGCGGCCATCGCCCTTGTCGCGGCATTCACGAAGGCGCCGGCGAGCCGCTTCGAATCCTGGATGTTCACCAAAGACGATGAATATCGCGACCCGCAAGGCGTGCCGAAGCTCGCGGACTTCCAGCGCGCGATCGATGTCGAGCATGATTTCGGCTTGATCCAGAAAACGATCGACGTAACCCAATACACCGATCTCAGCCTCGTGAAAGAGGCGGCTTCTCGCCTGAAATAGTCAGCGGTCCCAGCCTGCGGCTCGGAGATAAGCCTCGAGTGTCAGTGCCGACGGAACCTCGGCCCGCAGCGCGGCGGGATCGGCATGAAAGCCGGTCTCGTCGAAGAAGCGAAACATCAGCGTCGATTCGCGGCCGAGCCGCGTCTCGAAGTCGGGCCATGGCATCTGCACGTAGCGGATCGGGCGGCCGCTGACACGACTCATCGCCGCCACGGTCTCTTCCATCGTCAGCGCGTCGCCGGCGAGATCGATCGCGCGGCCGATCCAGCGCTCGGGCGCGGCGAAGACGCGTGCTGCGAAAGCGCCGATATCTTGCACCGCGATCTGTTGGTGGCGCGTCGTCGGTTTCAGCGGCTGGGCCAGTACGCCGGTTTGAAGAATGCTGGCGCGCTGCCTTTCCCAATTCTGCATGAAAAAGACCGGACGGAGAATCGTCGCGGGCAGTGGTAGCGTCGCGAGATGGCGCTCCACCTCGCCTTTGGTGTCGAAATGCGGCACACCGGTATGACGGTCGGCGCTGCCGACCGAGCCGTAGACCAAATGCCCGATCTTCGCTTCGGCGGCTAGGTCGGCCAGGAGGCTCCCCTGGCGTACTTCGCCGGCGACATTGCCGCCGCCGGCCTCATGCGCGGCCTGCGCGCTGTAGACGCCATAAGTGAAAATGCCATCGACACCGGCGAGGGCTTGTCGCAGCGCGGCGCTGTCGTCGAGATCGCCCGGTGCGAGCTCGCAACCGCGTGCGGCAAGCGCTTGCGCCGCCGGCTTGGCCGGCTCGCGCACCAGAGCCCGCACGCGAAACCCGGATTTGAGCAAGGCATCCGCCGTCGCCCCGCCTTGCTTGCCGGTTGCGCCGGTGACGAGAATGCGCGCAGGCATTCAGCGCGCTTTCTCGCGATCGCGAATCGCTTTGAGAATGTTCATGCCGCGGTTAGAGCGCCACACCAGGACAGACGTGGCCGCCAGCTCGACGACCTTGTGAAGCTGCTTCCAGCTCGCGCCATAGTGCCGCGCCGCTGCCGCATGCGCGGCGGCGCCGTCGAAATTGTGCTCGCCGAGCATGACCGCGAAAAGGATCATCTGCGACCATTTCTTGTCGAACACCTCGGAATACATCGCATGTCCGCGCACGCTTTCGAGCCGGACGAGATATTCCGGATTGACGTCGCCGGAGAATTCGAAGCGATTGCCCGGGCTGGGCGGCATCGAACCGAAGGTCTTCACGTAGGTGGCGCGGAAGCGCTCGATCTCGGCGCGAAGCGATTCTCGGCTCGGGCGGACGGCGCGCGGCGGCGGCGCGCGGCGGCGCTTTTTGGCGGCCATAACGCGGCTCAGCTCAGCGGCTCGACCGCATCGATGAGAACGAAGGCGATGCGGCAATCCTCCTTCCCGCGATTGACCCAGGCGTGATTCGTCGCCTGCTGGATCACAACGTCGCCTGTTTTGAGATGCAACTCGCTATCGTCGAGCAGCATGTCGATCTCGCCGGAAAGAATGATGGCGTAATCGACCGTGCGCGTGCGGTGCATCGCCGGATGGCTCGGCGGCCGCGCTTTCGGCGATACATGCTCCGGCCCGAGACGGCGCTGAATCGCCGTGTTATCCGCTCCCGGTCCCGGTTCGGGCGTCGGCGGAAAATCGACGATGGTGAGGACCACGCCGTTCTGCGGCGGCGCGATGCCGACATGACCGGCAAAGCGGTCGGCGACGCCGATCGCGGCGGCGGGCACTTTTTCGTTCACCCACATGCCGTTCGACGCCGGCGCACCGCCGGGCGGCACGTGACGATGTGGCGTCGCTCCGTCGACTTGCACGATCGCTTTGCCCGATGCGTCATGCGTGGTGACGACCCGTCGCACTGGTCCTAACGCCATCTTCTTTTCTCCTCCTTGAAGCCTGTCGATCCTGCGGCCGATCAGGGGCTCGCCAGATGCATGAATTTTTCCGGCGGTTGCTCGCCCCATTGCGAGGCAAGCCCTTCCTCGATCGGCACGAGATTGCCGCCATTTCGCACGTTCAGCCGGTCGCTGTCCGCCCAATGCTCGTGGCCGCGGCCCCACGGATCGGCCCAGTAATCGTAGACCTGGCTGCCGAGCAGGTGACGGCCGATGCCCCAGAGATGCTCGTACTTGCCGAGGCGTTTCAGATGCTCGTGGCCGAGGAACACGTCGTCGATGTCGTGCACCTCGAACGAAAGATGATTCAAGCCGGCGTGGTCGTGCTTGAAGCAGAAGAAGGCATGATGATCGACGTAGTCGTCGCCGCAATCGGCGCGGCTGAATGTGCCGAGGATGTTGTCGTGGCTACCGATGTAGACATCGTCGGAACGGATCAAGCCTAGATTCTCGCGGAACCATTTCGTCGTCCCGAGCACATCGGGCGAAGCGATGACACCATGGGCAATGCGCTTCACCTGCGACGGACCCTTGCGCAAGCGCATGGTCTCGCCGGCGCGCTTGATCGGCTCGATGCCGGAATTGACCTGCTGATAGCGCACGGGAATCGCCGAAGGCGTCTCGATGCCGTGAACGATCTCGATCTGATAACCATTCGGCTCCTTGAGCCGCACGCGGCGGCCGCCGCCGGGCTCATCGATTGTTTCGATCGCCGAGGCGCCGGGCAGCTTCGCCGCCTGCTGCAACGCCTCTTCGTTCGGTGCGTACCAGGCGAGGCCAATGAATTTCGTCGGTCCCTTGTGAGTGACGTGGAGGTGATGCGTTGGATCGGTGCCGCGCATGTAAAGCGCATCCGCCGTGCGCGCCGCGCGGGTCATGCCGAAATTCGTGAGAAATTCTTCCATTGCATCGAGATCGGGCGCCTGCAGACGCCCATAGGCGATGTCCTTCACTTTCACTCCCGACATGGTTCTCTCCTTGAACGGCAAAATTGCGTGGACACTCGCTGCCGCGACGGCGGCGCGTGCGATGAAATTCAGGTCTTCAGCAACGGACTCTGCTCGCGCTCCAGAACTTTGCGTACGGCCGGACGCTGCAGCATGCGTTCCTTGTGCGCGGTGAAATTCTTGAGTTGTTTGGCGTCGATCTCCGGAATCCGCAAGCTCCAACCGTAGAAGACGAGCGCGTATGGATCGGACGTCGTGTACTGATCGCCCTGCATCCAGGTCTTGCCGGCGAGCATGCCGTCGATCTCGGCGAGGCAATCCCAGAACGCCTTGCGGCCGGCTTCCTTGATCGCGGGATAAGCGCTCTCCTCCGGCGTGAAGTTCATCGGCCGATTCCAGCGGCCGAAAGCGGGATGCACCGAATTCGAGAGCCACGCGTTCACCGACAGCCAGCGCGATTCGGCGAGCGGATCCTTCGGCGACAGATTGGCCTCGGGAAAGCGCTTCGCGAGATAATTCTGGATCGCGACGTTCTCGATGAGGAATTGCTGGTCGATTTGCAGCGCCGGCACTTTGCCGCGTGGATTGATCTTCAGATACTCGGGCGATTTATGCTCGCCCTTTGCCATGTTGACCGAATAGGTCTCGTAAGGCTGGCCGATCTCTTCGAGCGTTATGTGCGAGGCGAGCGAGCAGGCGCCGGCGCCATAAAACAGCTTCAGCATGTGTCCTCCCATTCTTGTCGCCGATCTTAGCGGGCGAATGAAATCGTGAGAAGCGCGCGGCTTTGCCTTTCGCGAGCGGACGTGTTTTAAGCGATGAGGACAAGAGCGCCGGACGAGCGGCGGGGATTAGGGTCGGTAGCAAGGATGAGTTTTCGCGTCACGCTGCAGCCGAGCGGCCATCAATTCGAAGCCGATGCGGCGCGCAACATCCTGCGCTCCGGTCTCGAGGCGGGTTTCAACCTACCCTACAGTTGCCGCGCGAGCGGCTGCGCGACCTGCAAGGCGCGGATCCTGGCCGGCAGCATCGACCATGCGGCCTCGTCCGAAACGTACATGCCGCAAGCCGTGCGCGCGCAGGGCTACGCGCTGCTTTGCCAGGCCAAGCCGCTCAGCGATCTCGTGATCGAGGTGCAGGAGCTCACGCTCCATCTCGCGAAGCCGAAGATCATTCCGTGCCGGGTGCGTCGCATGCGCAGGTTGGCGCCCGACGTGATGCTGCTTCAGCTGCGCACGCCTTATAACGAGAACATGCTGTTTGCCGCGGGCCAGTATATCGACCTGCTTTTCGACGATGGCCGGCGGCGCTCCTATTCCATCGCGCTCGCGCCCATGCTCGAAGGCGGGATGATGGATCTCGAGCTGCATCTGCGTCTCTCGCCGGGCGGATTCTTCACGGACCGAGTGTTCACGACCCTCAAGGTCGGGGACATGCTTCGCTTCGAAGGGCCGCTAGGCACCTTCTATCTGCGCGAAGACAACAGCAAGCCAATCGTCTTCCTTGCCAGCGGCACCGGCTTCGGGCCGATCAAAGCCATGATCGAATACGCGGCCAAGCGGAAGATGCCGGAGACGCGGCCGATGACCCTATATTGGGGATGTCGCGCGAAGCAGGACCTCTACATGCTCGATCTGGCGCAAGGCTGGGCGAAGGAAGT
>DASXCX010000245.1:0-8375 GCA_036490955.1 Allostellaceae bacterium
CGACAGGCGGTCGATGTCGCAATCGTCGATCCGGCTTGGAACGGTGTCCTCGAATCCTATCGCATCGCCGCCCTCGCCGATGCTTATGAGGTACAGGTCGCGCCACACAATTTCTGCGGCGATCTCGCCACCTTGATGAGCGCGCAGCTCTGTGCCGCCATCCCCAATTGCCGGATCATGAAATATGAGGTTGACGATGTGCCATGGAAGCACGATTTCGTCACCCATCCCCCGTTGATCGAGAACGGCGATCTGGTGATCCCGACGCGGCCGGGCTGGGGCGCCGACGTCATCGAGGAAGCGGTGCGCGCCCATCCGCTAAAGCCGCGCTGATTTCGCGGCGTCGCGGCTTCTGCTAGGATCGGCTCACGAAATTCCTTGGGGCAGGTGCCAGATGACGGCGAAACTTCGGCATATCGCGATCACGGTCGACGACCTGAAGAAGGAGGCTGCATTCTTCGAGAGCGTCTTCGGTTTCAAGAAGCATCACGAGAACGACGTCGCGGTCAGCCTATCGGACGGCGTCGTCAACGTGACATTGCTCAAATTCAGGACCGACGCGGATGCGGGCGACGAGCGCGGCAAGGATTTCGTCGGCCTGCATCACATTGGCTTCGTGGTCGACGACCCGACGGAATGGGCCGCCATGGATCAGCGCATCAAGGACAACGGCGGCAAGTTCCATTTCGAGGGCCGGGCCGGCATGGCGGTCGAGATCAAATATCGCGACCCGCACGGCATCGTCTTCGACATTTCCGAGCCCGATCACGCCTGGACGGGCATCACCGTCTAAGCCGCGATCGCCGCCGGCTGAGTCCAGGCGGCAAACGCGTCGACGAATCCGCGCAACAGGTCGCGCGTCGAATCGACCGTAACGTTGCCGTCGGCGTCAAACAGCTTATCGGCACCCGCAAGATAGATTTCCGGCTGCTGCAGTACGCGCATATTCACGTTCGCGAGAAGCTGGCGTAGCTGCTGATTGGCGCCGAAAGCGCCGAGCGCGCCGAGCGAGACGCTGACCACGCCAGCCGGCTTGCCCGACCAGATACTCTTGCCATAGGGCCGCGTACCAATATCGATGGCGTTCTTCAGCACCGCCGGATAGCTGCGATTGTATTCGGGGGTCGCGAAGATCACGCCGTCGGCGCGCGCGAGGCGACGGCGAAAATCGCTATAAGAGGCCGGCGTCTGCGCTGGCTCTCCGTCGAGTTCCTGGTTGTAGAAAGGCAGATGGCCGATCTCGATCAGATCGAGCCGCAGCGAGGGCGGCGCCAGCCCGGCAAGAGCGAGCGCCGCTTTTCGGTTGATCGAATCCTTGCGCAGGCTGCCGATCAGCACCGCGATATCTTTCGCATTCTGAGACATGACAAAACTCCCGATTGATGAACGCCGGTGTGGATGAACTCAGTTGACCATGGTTTCGCCAAAGCCGCGCCAATCGCGCAGATCGCACCAACCGCCGGTCTTGGCATGACAGACGAAGGAATTGTCCGGCGCCGCCGGCAGCAAGCCGGCTGCGACCTGAGGTTGCGTGATTTGCGTCGGCGCGGAGGTCGCGGTCGATTGGGCATGCGCCAATCCGGCACCCATGCCGAGGATCGCGAGGCCGAGGCCGAAAGCCAGGGCATAAGCCCGCCAAACAGACGATACGACAGTCGCGGCACGCATGATGTTCTCCTTTGCATTTGTCTCTGCGCCAAACATCATCGATAACGGGCCGGGCGATAAGCCGGATAGTCGCGAATGCGGCAGTCGAGAAAACCGAATAATCGCCAGAGAGCGCTCCGCCCTCTATGATGACAGCATGCGGGGCACCGAATTCGGCGAGCTGAGCGCGTTCATGGTCGTGGCGGAGCAGCGCAATTTCACGCACGCCGCCAAGCAGCTCGGCATTTCGCCGGCGACGCTCAGCGAGACCATCCGCAACCTCGAAGAACGGCTTGCGGTGCGGCTTCTCAACCGCACGACGCGCAGCGTTGCGCCGACCGAAGCCGGCGAAAAGCTGCTCGCGCGCCTTAGGCCGGTGATCGACGATTACGAGGCGGCGATCGATTCGCTGAACGAATTCCGCGACAAGCCCGCCGGGCTGTTGCGCCTTACGGTGGCGCCGCCGGCAGCGCAAACCGTGCTGGCGCCGCTCCTCGCGAAATTCCTCGCGCAATACCCCGATATCAAGCTCGAGATCTCGATCGATAGCGCGAATATCGATATCGTCGCGCAGCAATTCGATGCCGGTATCCGCGCCGGCGACCGCGTCGACCGCGACATGATCGCCGTGAAGATCACCGACGCGTGGCGCTCGGCGCTGGTCGCCGCGCCTTCCTATCTCGCGAAGCGCGGCACGCCGAAAGCGCCCGAAGATCTTGTCGGGCACAATTGCATCCGCCTGCGCCTTGCAAGCGGTGCGTTGTTGCCGTGGCGCTTTCAGAAAGACGAAAAGAGCTTCGAGATCGCCGTCAGCGGCTCGCTCATCCTCAACGAAACGTCGCTGATGCGGCCGGCTTTGCTCGACGGCGTCGGCCTTGCGCAACTGCCGCGCGCCTATGTGGCAATGGGGATCGCCGAGGGCCACCTCACCCCGCTGCTCGAAGAATGGCAGCCGAGCGGCGCGCCGTTTGCGCTTTATTATTCGAGCCGGCGCCAGACACCAGCGGCGCTGCAGGCGTTGATCGATTTTCTGCGGAAAGGACAACGCGTCCGGGCGTCTCACTGAGCCGAGCGGTGCCGGGGGGGGGGACCTAACAAACGCGGCGAAGCCCGCTGTCCGTAGAACAACAAGCTTCGGGGCATACGTCGAAGATTTTTCGCTGGAAAGAGCGATGAGCGACATCGCCAAATGTCGCCCATCCTCCCACGGCGTGCATTCGATTAGTAGGTGTCGTTCAGCGGGGCGACGAAGTCCGAACTGTCATAAGGGCTGCTCGAATTGGCGGCCTGTTGCTGCGCCGCATGGGCGTCCGAAACGAAAGTGGCGGTCATGGCGCCGACCGAACCCGTCAAAGCGAGGGCGAGGGTCGCGACGCGAAGAAGGGACGAAACACGCATGGTAATCTCCTTGATCTCGAATGAGGCGCCACAGCGGCGTTCCTCATGGCAAGGACATAAGCCAACCCAGGCCGGAGAATAATCCGGCAAAGCCCGGTTGCCCTATTCGGCTCAGCCGAACAATTGGCAGGCGCGATATATCACCACTTCGCGTTGATTTCGTTACCAAAAACCTGGCGCCAATCCTGGCCGGCCGGGACAATGCCCTCATGCGGCCGCACGGCACGGTGGGTTTGCGGATCGGCGCCCGGCGCCTTGCCGCCGGCCGTGACGCGGTCGATCGCTTCGAGCAGCAGGCGGCGCATGAAGACGATCGCGCGGTCGGAAGTGCCGAGATGCTCCTGGCTACGATCGACGAGCGCGCCCTGGCCCGGCGCGCGGCCCATGCCTTCCTGCAGTGCGAAGTCCTGGGTGTTGATGCCTTCGATGCCGGTGAAGTTCTTCGTCTTCTGCATCTGACGATCGATCATATAGTCGTTCGACAGGTTGCGCTTGAGGTTGAAGCTGCCGGGAATGAAATCGTCCTTGCCGCGGCCGTAGGATTTCTCGATCGCCTCGTAATATTCGTCGGAGATCGGCGTCGTCTCATCATAGGCATAGACCCAATTGTAGACGCAGCAATGTCCATCATCGACCGGCACCCAGACATGGCCATCGAGCTTCGGGACGTCGTTGCGGCCGCCTTCGCGACCCATGACATTGGCGCGCATCTGCTGCGCCGGCATAATGTATTGATAGACGCGCACGTAAAGCTCGTCCGGCTGCGGCTTGCGTGTCGAGACGTAGTAGTAGCCGTAATCGGTCTTCTCGACATCGATCTTCGGCGCGCCATCGCGCTGGCGCAGCAGCTTCTTGTTGCCGAGCTGATTGTTATGCAGGAAAGAGCCGTGCGCGGTGTCGAGCCCGCCTTCGAGGGCCTGCAGCCAGTTGCAATCCTCGAAGGTCTTCGACACGTGGCAATGGGTCGGCGGCACGCGCGTCCATTCATAATCGGGCGGCGCCGGCTGATGCTCTTTCGGCCCCATATACGCCCAAACCAATCCCCCGCGCTCGACCGTCGGATAGGCGGTGATCTTGACGCCGTTCTTCATCGGGCTGGTCGCCGGCTCGCTCGGCAGATCGACGCAATTGCCGTCGACATCGAATTTCCACCCGTGATAGACGCAGCGCAGCCCGCATTCCTCGTTGCGCCCGAAGAACAGCGGCGCGCGGCGATGCGGGCAATACGCGGCGACAAGCCCGACCCGTCCTTGCGTGTCCCTAAAGGCGAGGAGGTCCTCGCCCAGCATGCGTACCCGGATCGGCGCGCCGTCGCGCTCCGGCAGTTCGGAGGACAGCGCTGCCGGCTGCCAATACCGGCGCATGAGATCGCCCATCAGCGTGCCCGGTCCGACCCGGCAGATTTTCTCGTTGTCTTCGTGTTTCAGCATGGCATGCCTCTTTTGAAGCTGGCCCCGTCTTGGGCGGGAAATCCGGCGCTCTTCTCCTATTTCTAGGTAGCCGGGTTGCCCGCGACAAGACGGTGCGGGAACGCGGCTGTTTCGCGCTATGATGGTGCGCAAGGAGATACGCCATGGCAAAGATCGTCCTCGGGCTGGGCACCTCGCATGGGCCGATGCTCTCGACCCCGCCCGATCAATGGATTCAGCGCGCCAATTTCGACCGTACCGTGAAGCATCCTTGGAAAGGGAAGATGTGGAGCTTCGACGAGTTGGCCGCGGCCCGCGCCGAGAACCATTTCGAGAAAGAGATCACGCCCGAGCTTTGGCGCAGCCGTCACGCCGCCTGCCGCGCGGCGCTTGGGCAACTCGCCAAGATTTTCGACGCCGCCAAGCCGGACGTCGTCGTGATCATGGGCAACGACCATATGGAGATGTTCGATGAATCGAGCGTCCCGGCTTTCACCGTCTTCTGGGGCGAGGAGCTGGTCAACAACCCGTGGACGAAAGAGCGCGAAGCCAAGGCCGCGATCGGCACGCTGATCGCGGTGCCGGGCCATGTGCCGCCGAGCGGTGCGCACTACCCTTGCGTACCCGAGCTCGGCAAGCATCTCATCGAGGCAATGATCGGCGACGGCTTCGATGTCGCGGCAATGAAGCGCCTGCCTGGCGACGAGACGCCGCACGCCTACGGCTTCGTCTATCGCCAGATCATGGCCGACAAGCTCATCCCCTGCGTGCCGCTGGCCTGCAACACCTATTACCCGCCGAACCAGCCGACGATCCGCCGCTGCTATGATTTCGGCAAGGCGCTTGCGCGCGCGATCGAGAGCTGGCCGGGCGATCAGCGTATCGCGCTGATCGCCTCGGGCGGGCTCAGCCATTTCGTCATCGACGAGAGCATCGACCAGACTTTCATCGAGGCGATGAAGACACGGCGCATCGACGCGCTCGCCGCGCTTGGCGAAGACACGTTCCAGTCGGGCACCTCCGAGATCAAGAACTGGGTCCCCGTCGCTGGCGCGATGGCCGAGCTCGGCTTCGACTTCAACCTCGTCGATTACGTGCCGTGCTATCGCTCGATCGCCGGAACCGGCAATGCGATGGGCTTCGTGAGCTGGTCGCCGGCGGCGAGTTAGCAGCGATTTTTAGATCGTCATTGCGAGCCCGCAGCGCGAAGCAATCCAGGGGTTCGTGCGTAACGCTGGATTGCTTCGCTTCGCTCGCAATGACGATCGAGGGCTAATCGCTATTTCCCCGCTCTCACATCCGCGAGAATCTGCCGGTACGTCGCGAGGAGCTTTTCGCCGCCGGGCTGGCTCTTCGCCCATGCATTCGTCACCGCCTCGACACGGTCATGCCAGGCCTTGTCCTGCTCTTGCGTCAGCTTCAGCAAAGTATGGCCGGGCAGCTTGGCGGTCGCGTCGCGCCATTCCTTGTTGACGTCATCCCAGAACTTGCCGAAGTCGCGACTCTCTTTCTCGCCGGCATTCGCCATGAGGATTTTCTGCGCATCGGCCGGCAGCGAATCGAATTTCTTCTTCGCCATGAAGACATAGCCGGGCGCACTGCCGAGCGGCACGTCGAGATGATATTTCGTCACCTCGGCGAGTTTGAACGGCTGGAACGCCGTCCAGCCGACTTGCACGACATCGGCCGTGCCGCGTTGCAGGACCTCGTAATATTGATTGATCGGGAAGGCCAAAGGCGCGCCGCCCAGCGCCGCTGCGACGTCGGCGGTGATCTTGCTGCCGACAACGACTTTCAACCCGTTGAGATTGTCGAGCGTCGCCGGCTTCTCGCGAAACTGCTCGCCCGATTGCGGGAAGACGATCAGCTTCAGCGGCACGACCTGGTCGAAATCGCTGTCGAGCAGCCCGGTCTTGTAAAGGCGCCAGAAGGCAGTCGAGGCTTCCTCGGAGCTGTTCGTGAGGTAGGGCAGCTCGACCACTTGCGTCAGCTTGAATTTGCCGGTCGCAAGGTCGGGCAGTCCCCAACCGATCTGCGCGACATCGTCGAGGACACGGTTGTAGATGTTGAGCTGGTTGGCGATCGAGGAGCCGTCGAAGACCTGAATGCGGAAAAGCCCATTGGCCTGCTGATTGATGCGCTCGGCCCAAGGATGCTGGACGCGCACGTTGTGATGCGCATCGGGGTTGTCGAGCGTCACGAATTTCAGCACCAGCTCGTCGGCCGAGGCGCTGGCCAGCCCCGCGATCAGCGCAGCCGCGGCGAAACACGCGGTCCGGAATACCCGTATCATCGCTATCCTCCCCCGTTTTGTCACAATTCGTTAGCCGGATTATTTCAACACGCGATCGTGTAGGCAAGGCGCTTGCGGCAGGCCGGCGCGGCGCGCACACTCCGGGCCCCAACGCCCGGAAGAGGATGTGCCATGAGAGGAACCGCTGGATTTTCGTTGTCGATGATTGCGCTGACTCTGGTGCTTGCTACCGGCGCCAACGCCGCGGCGCCAAAGCTTCCCGATTACAACGCCCTCCTCGCGCAACCCGACCGCACCGACGCCGACAAGCAAAACGACGGGCGCCGGCATGCGGCGGAGCTTCTGGCTTTCATCGGCTGCCGGCCGGGAATGAAAGATCTCGATATGGCGGCAGATGCCGGCTACAGCACCGAGCTGATGGCGCGCTGCGTCGGGCCGAAAGGCAAGGTCTACGCGCAGAATGATCCGGGCCTGCCGCAAAAGCCGATGGACGCGTTCAAGGCCCGGATGGAGCATCCGGCGATGAAGAATGTCGTCTCGGACGTGCAGCCTTTCGAAAGCCCAATCCCGACGGGTGTCAAGAATCTCGATCTCATCACCTTCCTCTTCGGCTATCACGATGTCGCCAACACGGCGACCGATCGCGCCAAGATGGACAAAGCGATGTTCAACGCGTTGAAGAAGGGCGGCACGCTCGTCATCACCGATTACGCGGCCGCGCCCGGCGCACCGGTCACGACAAGCAAACAATTCCATCGGCTCGACGAAGCGATCGAGAAGCAGGAGCTCGAAGCCGCCGGATTCAAGCTTGCCGATGAAGGCAATTTCCTGCGCGCGCCTGGCGACACGCACGACTTCATCATCTTCGGCGCCAAGCAGCCGCTCGACATCTACGTACTGAAATTCAAGAAACCGTAAGATTGGCGACGCGGCCGAGCCGTAACCCTCGGCCGCCTCACTCCATATCGAGCGGATGCGCCTTGCGGCCGCCGCGCATGATGTGTTCGGGCGTCGTCTCATGCGAGTCGATGAGCCGCCGGGCGAAATCGAGGCACCGCTCGGCCAGCTCGGCCGCGCCCATCTTCAGCTCCTCGCTCTCGCGCACGATCTCGACATTGTGCTCCATGTCCTCGTGGCTCCAGCCGCGCGAATGGGCGATATAGGGGAATTGCGGAAAGAGGAAGCCGAGCTCGGCGAAGAAGCCGAGCATCTGCCCCGCGACGGCTTGGATATTGTCCTGGCCGCCGACGACGATGAAGCCCGCGACCTTGTTGCGGATCAGCACCTTGTTGCGCGTGGTGATGGCGTTCTGGACGCAGTTCAAGCGCTCGGCCATCTTGAAATAGAGCGATGATGCCGCGCCCCAGCGGATCGGCGTCGCAACGATCACCGCGTCGGCCCAGTGGACGAGCGCCTCGTAGACGCGCTCCATCTGATCGCCTTCGTCCATTTGCGTGATCGAACACGGCCAGGTGCAGGCCTGCGCCGATTTCGAGTAGTACCCTTCGCAGGCCCGGAATTTCAGCGCGTTGAGCGCGATGAGCTTGGTCTCGACGCCCTGCGCCGCCGCCGCGTCGAGCGCATGCTGCAAAAGATGATCCGAGCCGGAGAAGCGCGGATGGGATCCGTCCATCACCGTCGTCGCGATACCGGCAAGGCGCAGCCTG
>DASXCX010000246.1:0-8140 GCA_036490955.1 Allostellaceae bacterium
CGGACGGCACCCCCGAATCCTGATGCAGATTGTCGACATTCTGCGTGATGATCGCGCTGACCTTGCCGCGACCGATGAGCCGTGCGACCGCGTAATGCCCGGCATTGGGCTGAGCGCCGGTCCAGCGCATCGCGCCCGAGAAAGTGCGCTCCCAGGATTCGCGGCGCTTTGTCTCGCTGGCGACGAATTCCTGAAAATAGATCGGCTTCATCCGCGTCCAGATGCCGCCCGGGCTGCGGAAATCGGGTACGCCCGATTCGGTCGAGATGCCGGCGCCGGTGAAGACGACGGCGCGCTTTGCCTGGCCGATCAGGCGTGCGAGCTCTTCGACGGCGGCGGATTTGTCTGCATCCATGCCGGCATCATAGAGTAGGCCGCATAAATGCCCAACCCGCCGACCTTGCCGGATCTGCTGCGCGACGGTCTCGATGTCGTCTTCGTCGGCATCAACCCGTCGCTCTACTCGGCGGCGGAGGGCCATTACTTCGCGCGCAAGATCAATCGCTTCTGGCCGGCTTTTTCGCGCTCGCGGTTGAGTAGCGCGGCGCGCGCCGGGCTCGGCGTCGAGCGGCTCGAGCCGATCCACGATCGCGCATTGCGGGATTACGGTTTCGGCTTTACCGATCTGGTCAAGCGGCCGAGTCCGCGCTCGACCGATCTAACGCGCGACGAGCCGAAGGACGGCGTCGCCGCGTTGGTGCGCAAGCTCAAACGCCACAAGCCGCGCTTCGCCTGCTTTCATGGCGTCACTGTCGGCCGGCCGGTGCAGAAAGCGATCGCGCGCGAATTGGCCGAGGCGGGGCTCGGCCTGCAGCCTTATACGATCGGCGAGACGCGTATCTTCGTCGTCCCGAATCCCAGCCCGGCGAATGCGCATTTCACGCCGGCGGATCAGACTTATTGGTACGACGCGCTCGCCGATGCGTTAGCGGGAAAGGTTACTCCGCCGCGCGGCTGAGGCCGAGCTGGTGCTCGACCAACTCGGCATAAAGGCCGCCGCGCGCGATCAGCGCGTCGTGCGTCCCGGTCTCGACCAGCCGGCCGCGATCGAGCACCGCGATCAGGCTGGCATCGCGGATTGTCGACAGGCGGTGCGCGATGACGATGGTCGTACGCTCCTGCATCAGCGCATCGAGGGCGCGGCGCACCTGCGCCTCGCTTACTGCGTCGAGATGCGAAGTCGCCTCGTCGAGGATCAGCACCGGCGCGTTCTTCAAGAAAGCGCGCGCGATGGCGACGCGCTGGCGCTGGCCGCCGGAGAGTTGCACGCCGCGCTCGCCGACCTTGGTGTCGAGGCCTTCGGGCAGCGTCGCGATAAAATCGGCGAGGGCCGCGCGCTCGATCGCTTGGCTGACCTCCGTCTCGCTCGCCTCGGGCCGCGCGATCAGCACATTCGCCTTGAGGCTTGTGTTGAAGAGATAGGTGTCCTGCGCCACCAGCGCGATGCGGCCGCGCAAATGATCGAGCTGGTATTGCTTGAGGTCGATGTTGTCGAGCGTGATCGCGCCGGCACCCGGATCCCAGAAGCGCAGCAGCAGATTGCCCAGCGTCGTCTTGCCCGAACCGGAGGGCCCGACCAGCGCCAAGGTCGCGCCGGGCGCGATGTCGAGGCTGAACTCGCTGAGCGCGGGGCGCTGGCGACCGGGATAGGTGAAGCTGACGCGATCGAGCCGCACCGCCGAACCACCGCTCGCGGGCGCCGCCGGCGTCAGCGGTCCGTCGATCACGGGCACTTTCTCGTTATGCACGGCCTGGAGCCGATGCGCCGACGCGAAAGTATCGGCAAGCTGACGGCTGACATAGGCTATCTCGGAGACCGGTAGGAACGCAGCCACGGCCAGCAGGGTCAAGAGCGGCAGCAAGGTCGGGTCGAGTTGACCCGAGGCGGCGAGATAGGCGCCGGCAAGGGCGACACCGAGCCCGCCGAACCCGGTTGAGACTTCGAGTGCGGCGGATTGCAGCGACAGGTCACGGTAGAGCGTCAGGCGCAGCGCGTGGTAATCGGCGACCATACGCATGAAGCCGGCGCGGCGCTGTCCGACTGCCTGGAAAGCGACCAGGTCGGCGAGGCCCTGGATCGTGTCGGTGACATGCGCGGTCATGCGGCCGAGGCCTTCGCGCGCCGCCGCGCCGAGCTTGTCGATGCGCTGGCGCACCAGCACCGGCGTCAGGCCGACATAAAGGAGGAAAGGCAGCAGGATTAGCGCCGCCGGCCAAGCGAAGACGGCAAGCGTCACAAGGATCGCAGCCGGGATCAGCACCGCGACGATCGACGGCGTGATGGTATGGGCGAAGAACGACTCGACGGTTTCGACGTCCTGGGTCGCCAGGCTGACGAGATCGCCGGAGCGCCGCCGCAGCAGGTAGGCTGGCGCCAGCGTGTCGAGCTTCTTGAACAGATCGATGCGCATCTCGGCGAGCAGGCTGTAAGCCATGGCATGCGCCATCCAGGTCTCGCACCAGGCGAGTACGCCCGAGACCGGACCGACGATCAGCAGGAGGAGCAGCGGCGTCGAATAATCGCCGCCATGCTTCACCGCCGCTACGGACAGCGACGAGAACACACCCACGCTGATGAAGGTGACGACGCGGCCGACGCCGCAGGCCATGGTGAGGCTGAGGCGCCGCCACCACGGCGCGATCAGCGCGATCAGCCAGCCCATCGTGCTGCCCCACGGCAGTTTCTTGACGCGCAGGATCGAGTCCGCCTCTTCGCCGTCGCTTTCGACGCCGGAAAGAGTCTCGACGGTTTGTTCCTGCTCTTCGACGCGCTCGGCCAGCGTGCCGGTGTAGTCTTGGCGCTCGGCGGCTTGTGCGCCCATCAGGCGGCGATAGGGACCGTCGCGGCGGATCAGCATGTCGTGGCTGCCGCTTTCGACAATGCGGCCTTGCTCGACGACCAGAATGCGGTCGGCGGCGATGATGCTGGAGAGCCGGTGCGCCAGGATGAGCGTGGTGCGGCCCGCCATCAGCCGGTCGAGCGCTTTCTGGATGGTTGCCTCGGTTTCGGCATCGACCGAGGATAGTGCTTCATCGAGAATCAGGATCGGCGCATCGCGCAGCAGCGCGCGGGCAATGGCGATGCGTTGCCGCTGGCCGCCGGACAGCCGCGCGCCGCGCTCGCCGATGAGGCTGGCGTAGCCTTGCGGCAGCGACATGATGAAGTCGTGTGCGTCGGCCGCTTTGGCCGCTTCCTCGATCTCTTCTTGTGTCGCGTTTTCTTTGCCGAGCCGCAGGTTTTCTTCGATGGTGCCGTGGAACAGGTAGGTGTCCTGCTGCACCACCGCGATCTGCGACAGCATCCGTGCCGGATCGATCGTGCTTATATCGACGCCGCCAAGCTTCACGCTGCCTTCCTGCGCCGCGTAGAGCCGCAGCAGCAGCCGTGTCATGGTCGATTTGCCTGAGCCGCTGGAACCCACGACGCCGATACGTTCGCCGGCCTTGAGGCTGAACGACACGCCGTCGAGGGCGATGCCGCGTCCGCCGGGATACGAAAAGCGGACGTTGTCGAATTCGATCGTCGGCTCGAACCTCGCTGTGGCCGGGGCGGCATAGTGCGGCGCCGGGGTTTCCTTGCTCAGCAACTCGTTGATCGCGCCGGCGGCGGCCTGACCGATCTGGCCCTCATGCAGCACGCCGCGAAAATCGCGCAAGGGACGGAAGACCTCCGTGCCGGCCATCAACACGATTAGCAGCGCCTGGATGCTCATCTCGCCATGCGTGACGCGATAGGCGCCGAGACCGAGCGCCGCCGCGGCGCCGAGGGTGATCGCGACATCGATCACGCCGCGCGTCATCAATCCGGTGGTCGTCAGCCACATCGTGGTGTTGGAGAGCTTACGCGCCTTGTCGGCGAGCTGCTCGCCGAAGGATTTGCTTTGGCCGAAGGCCTTCAGCGTGCCGAGGCCCTGGATCGCATCAAGGAATTCCGAGCTGAAGGCACGGAAGGCGATGTTGCGTTGCTTACTTGCGCCGGTGTCGAGCCGGCGGAAAGCAACCGGCGCGACCAGTCCGAAGATCGCAAAACCCAGCATCACCGCCGCGACAGGTATGTCCCAGAAGGCGATGATGGTGAAGATGACGATCGGGGTCAGCGCCGCGATCGTCATCTGCGGCACATAGCGGCCGAAGAATATCTGCAACTGCTCGACGCCATCGACCACGGATTGGACATGGCCGCCAGTGCGCTCGCTGGCGAACCAGGACGGGCCAAGCGCCGCGATCTTGTCGTAAAGCCTGCCGCGCAATTCCTGCTGTACCTCGGCAGCGGTGCGATGCGCGACCATGGTCCGGGCATGCTCCATCGCGCCGCGCAGCAGCACCGTCGCGGCGACGGCGAGCGCCAGCGGGATCAGCGATCCGAAGGATGCGCCCTGGAAAACGCGTGCGACCAACAAACCCAACAGCACGAAGCGCGCGATGCCGACCAGCGAGGCAAGCAGACCGACGATGACGGTGTAAACGATGCGGCCGCGCAGGCCACGGGTCAATTCCCACAGGCGACGGTCAAAATACATGCCGGCATCTCCCGCTTTTTCCGTCCGGAAAGAAGCAAAGAGTGTACCAGCATCCGGCCGGCCCCCGTGAGTCTTAAGGGCGGAAGGCGCCGATCACCGTCAGCGCCTCGTCGATATCGGCCGGGGTATGGTCGGCGCAGATCTGGAAACGGATTTCCTCGTCGCCGCGCGGCACGACCGGGAAATTGAGGCCTGTTGCCAGGACGCCCTTGGCGAACAGGTGCTTCACCAATGCTCCGGTGCGTGCCGAATCCCGCACCATCAGCGGCACGATCGGATGCGCGCCGGCAATGGTTTCAAGCTTCAACTGTTCGAGCCCGTCGCGGAAACGCGTCGTTATCGCGTGGAGGTGGGCGAGCTTCTCACGTCCCGCCGCGCCGTCGACCAAGGCGACCGCGGCCGCCGCTGCCCCGGCTTCGCCCGGAGCGATCGGATTGGAATAGACATAGAAAGGCGACGTCTCGCGGAGATAATCGATCACCGCGGCGCTCGCTGTGACGTAGCCGCCATTGACGCCGAAAGCCTTGCCCAAGGTGCCGACGAGAATATCGGCGATGCCGCCGGTTATCTCCTCCGTGCCGCGGCCGGTTGTGCCGAAAGCGCCGATGCCATGCGAATCATCGACCAGCAGCAGCACGTTCTCGGCGAAGCGCGCATCGTATTTCTTCGCGAGCGCGGCGATAGCGTCGAGCGGCGCGTGATCGCCGCGCATGCTGAAGATGCCGTCGGTGACGACGATCGCGCGCTTGCACGATGCGGCGGCCTCGCCGAGTTGCTGCTCCAGCGCGGCAAGGTCGAGATGCGGATAGACGAGGCGCTGCCTCGGCCGCGCCAGGCGGATCGCGTTGATGATGCAATTATGGTTGAGCGCATCGCTGATCACCGCGGTCTCCGGTGTGACGAGCCCGGGCAGCGTGCCCATCATCGCCGCATAGGCGGAGCTGAACACGATCGCGCCGTCGCGCTTATGAAAACCGGCAAGGCGCTGCTCCAGCAAAAGATGCGGTGCCCAGGTGCCGCCGATGAAGCGCACGGCGCCGGGGCCGGTGCCGAAGCGGAGCACGCCGTCATCCTCGGCAGCGATCACCGCCTGCTGCAGCGACAGGCCGAGATAGTTGTTCGCGTTCATGCGCAGGAAAGGCTTGTCGCCCGCGCCGGCGATGAGATAACGCGGACCTTTGCCGTCCTTTGGCGGCAGCACGCCGGCGATCGCGGTCTCGGCGCCTTTGCGCCGGCCCTCGCCGTCGAGCTTGGCTAATTCCCCGCGCAGATTCTGTTGCAGCCGGTCATGCGGCATGGCGGACTCCTGTTGTCCTAGCGCCGGCTCACCGCGCCGGCTTCAGCCTCGTGCTCAATGCCGCGAGCATGTCCTCGGTCATCGCCGCGAGATCGTAGCGCGGCGCCCAGCCCCATTCTTGCCGCGCCGCGCTGTCATCGACCGAGCGCGGCCAGCTATCGGCGATTGCTTGGCGCGCCGGATCGACCTCGTAGTCGATGCGGAAATCGGGGATGTGCTGGCGGATCGCCTCGGCGAGCTGCGCGGGGCAGAAATTCATCGCCGTGATGTTGAAGGCATTGCGATGCGCGAGCTTGCTCGGCTCGGCGTCCATCAGCTCGAGCACGGCGCGGATCGCATCCGGCATATACATCATGTCGAGCGTCGAGTCGGGTTTGAGGAAGCAAGTGTAATGGCGGTAACGGATCGCCTGGTAGAAAATCTCGACCGCGTAATCGGTGGTGCCGCCGCCCGGCGGCGCGACATGCGAGATGAGGCCGGGGAAGCGAAGGCCGCGTACATCGACGCCGAAGCGTCGCGCATAATAATCGCCGAGTACCTCGCCGGTCACTTTGGTGACGCCATACATCGTCGTTGGTCGCTGCACGGTGTCTTGCGGCGTGCGGTCGCGCGGCGTCGTCGGGCCGAAGGCGCCGATCGAGCTCGGGAAGAACACGGCGCAGCGATATTGCCGCGCCGTCTCCAGCACGGCGTAGAGTCCGCCGATATTGAGCGACCAGGCGGCTTGCGGCTTTTCCTCGGCGATGGCCGACAGCAGCGCGGCAAGGTGATAGATCGCCGTTATGCCGTGACGGCGCACGACATCCTGCACCTGATCCGGTCGCGTGCAGTCGAGCGGCTCGAACGGGCCCGCATTGCCGGCTGGCGGCGCGATCGGGATGCGGATGTCGCTCGCGATCACCGATGGCGCACCGTGCTTCTGGCGCAGCGCCGCCACCAATTCGGAGCCGATCTGCCCCGCCGCGCCGGTGACGAGGATCGCAGTCATGGCGCTAGCCTTGCGGAATTTGCGCTGCCGGCACGCCGACCTGGCCGGCGGCGCCGACCAGCTCTTGCCACGTGTTGGCATCGACCGGGATGCCGCTCTTCAGCCGCTTGTCGCGCGATTTGCGCTCCGGATCGCCGGCGATCGTGACCTCGTCGATGCCGGGCCGTCGCGGTGAGGATTTGACCCAATCGATCATCGTCGCGGCTTCGCGCTCCATCCAGCCGGTGTCGCCGAAACGCGCCGGATCGAGCACGATCGAGAACATGCCATTCTTGATGCCGTGATTGGGAAAGCTCGCCTGCATCGCGCCGCCGCCGGTCAGCACGCCGGCCATCAGTTCGCAGGCGAGCGCAAGCCCCGAGCCCTTATGCTCGCCGAAAGGCAGCATCGCGCCATTCTCGCGATAAAACACGGCCGGCCGCGTCGCGTCGTTGCCCTCGGCATCGATGAGATAGCCGGATGGAAATTCCTTGCCTTCATTCATCGCGACGCGCAGCTTGCCGGCGGCGACGCGGCTGGTCGCGAAATCCAGGACGACCGGCGGCTTGCCATTGCCGGCCGGAAAGGTGATGCAGATCGGATTGGTGCCGAAGCGTCCGCCGATGGCGCCGAACGGCGCGACGCGGCCCGGCGCCAGCATGACATTGACGAAATGGATCGAGACCATGCCCGCGGCGGCGGCGAGCTCGCCATAAGTGCCGACGCGCGCGACGTGATGCGTGTTGCGCAAGGCGAAGATGCCGACGCCAATGCTCTTGGCTTTGGCGATCGCCCATTCGGTCGCTTCGCGCGCGGTGACCTGGCCATAGCCCATCTGCCCGTCGAAGACCGCGATCGGTCCGGTCTCGCTCACGAGCATCGCATGCTGGTTCGGCTTGAGCCGCCCTTCTTTGGCGTATCTCACATAACCTGGGATGACGCCGACGCCGTGGCTGTCATGGCCTTTGAGATTGGCCTCGACGAGATGCGTCGCGACCTCGCGCGCTTCCGCGGCTTGGCTGCCGGTGCCGGCGATGAGGGCCTCGGCAAAGAGCGTCAGCGCGTCGGCGGCGATGATCATGGCGGCGTCTCCCGTGGTTTCGTTGCGGCAAAATAATCAATTGCCGCCGCAGCTTCCAGGCGGCAATCTCCGCCCCCTGTACCGGGAGGAAAGAAAATGAAGATCATCGCGCTCGAAGAGCATATGTCGACCGTCATGGCGAATGAGGCGGTGCCGCCCCATCTGCGCCGTGCAGCCGTGCTGGTCGAGCGCTCGAAATATCTCGGCCACGACATGCCGACCGAGCTCCTGGACCTCGAGAATTCGCGGCTCAAATTCATGGACGAGCACGGCGT
>DASXCX010000247.1:0-4501 GCA_036490955.1 Allostellaceae bacterium
GCCTACAAGTTCATGTTCATGGCCAAGGGCGGCGGCAGCGCCAACAAGAGCTTCCTGTTCCAGGCGACGCCCTCGGTGCTGACCAAAGATCGGCTGCTGGCGTTCCTGAAAGAGAAGATTCTCACGCTCGGCACGGCGGCATGCCCGCCTTATCACCTTGCGATCGTGATCGGCGGCACCTCCGCCGAACTCTGCATGAAGACGGTGAAGCTTGCTTCCGCGCGTTATCTCGATGCGCTGCCGACCCATGGCTCCGCCGATGGCAACGCCTTCCGCGACGTCGAGATGGAGCAGGAAATCCACAAGATGACGCAGTCGCTCGGCGTCGGCGCGCAGTTCGGCGGCAAATATTTCTGCCACGACGTGCGCGTGATCCGCATGCCGCGCCATGGCGCCTCGCTGCCGATCGGGCTCGGCGTTTCCTGTTCGGCCGACCGCCAGGTACTCGGCAAGGTCACCAGGGACGGCGTCTACCTCGAGGAGCTCGAGCATAACCCCGCGCAATATCTGCCGCAGGTCGAGCAGGCGCTCGGCGGCGATGTCGTCCAGATCAACCTGAACCAGCCGATGAAGGATATCCTGGCGGCGCTGTCGAAGAACCCGATCAAGACACGGCTGTCGCTGACCGGCACCATGATCGTCGCGCGCGACTCCGCGCATGCCAAGCTGCGCGAGCGGCTGGAAAAGGGCGAGCCGCTGCCGGATTATTTCAAGAACCATCCGATCTATTACGCGGGCCCTGCGAAGACGCCCGAAGGTTACGCGTCCGGTGCGTTCGGCCCGACCACCGCGGGACGCATGGACTCCTTTGTCGATCAGTTCCAGGCGGCCGGCGGTTCGATGGTGATGCTGGCCAAGGGCAACCGCGCGCCGGCCGTGCGCGAGGCCTGCAAGAAGCATGGCGGTTTCTATCTCGGCTCGATCGGCGGTGCTGCGGCGAACCTCGCCGAGCACTGCATCAAGAAGGTCGAAGTGGTCGAGTATCCCGAGCTCGGCATGGAAGCGATCTGGCGGATCGAAGTCGTGGATTTCCCGGCCTTCATCATCATCGATGACAAGGGCAACGACTTCTTCAAGGAGCTCAATCTCGGTTGAGGGCCATCGGCCTCGACGGATTTTCGCGTGGTTGGGTCGCCGTTCTCTTGGACGGCGACGAGCAGACGATCTCCTTCCACGCTGACGTTGCCGAGGCGCTATCGGGCAAATTCGACCGCGCCGGCATCGACATTCCCATCGGGATGACCGAGGACGGCGATCGCGCCTGCGATCTGCTCGCGCGCGATAAGCTGCGGCCGCATTCTTCGCGCGTCTTCACCGGCGCGCGGCGATGGCTCTGGCAGGAATTTTCCGATCCGGACGAGGCGAACCGGGAAGCGCTGCGCCGCCGGCAGACGCGGGTCTCGCGCCAGCTCTGGCATCTCGGGCGGAAGATCATGGAGGTCGACGCGTTTTTGCGCGCGCATCCCCTGATCGACGTATGCGAGGTTCATCCGGAGCTGGTATTCCTCCGCTTGAACGGCGGCAAGCCGTTGCCGGCGAAGAAGTCGGAGGAGGGCGACGCACTTCGCCGCAGGCTGCTCAAGCGGCAGGGATTTCGCGCACTGGATCGTTGGCTCGACAAGGAGCGTGTCGGCACCGGCGCCAAACGCGACGATGTGCTGGATGCCTGCGCGGTCGCGATCGCGGCGCGCGATCCGCAGGGCATGTTGCCCGATGGCGCGCCGCCGCTCGATAAGTATCAATTGCCGATGCGGATTTGGTTTTGATCTCCGGTGTTAGTGTCAGGTCGATTGCGATCAGAAGGTTGAGAACGAGATGATTGAATGGTTCGACGACCTGAAGGTCGGCATGAAATTCACCAGCGATGCAGTGACGACGGTGTCGAAAGAGGACATCCTGCGCTTTGCTTCCGAATTCGATCCGCAGCCGTTTCACCTCGATGAGGAGGCGGCCAAGGACACCATCCTCAGCGGGCTCGCGGCGTCGGGATGGCATACTGCCGCGATCGCGATGAAGCTCGCGACGACGGCCAAGCCGTTCGGACCGCATCCGCTGTTCGGCGCCGGCGTCGACGAACTGCGCTGGCTGAAACCGGTGCGGCCCGGCGATACGCTCCGCCTCGAAGGCGAGATCGTTGAACTGGTGCCGTCGCGGACGAAGCCGATCGGCATCGCCCGCGTCAAATGGACCGTCTACAACCAGCGCGACGAGGCCGTCTACACCTTCACCCCAATCGCGATCGTGCCGCGGCGGCCGGGGTAACAGCGGCTGCGCTAAGCCCGCTTTCCCGAGAACGGGAAATTGCCCATGAAGCCGATGCCCATCTCACCGGAGATGGCGTCGCCGGCGACTTTGCCGGTGAACTCGAGGGTCAGCGGCATCGGATTGGTGATCGACACCTTCCAGGCCACGTCGTCGCCATTGACGGTGCCGTCGAAGATATCGGTCGAATTGCCGTCGGCGCCTTGCGTGCCCGTCAACGTGCCGCCGGCGCTCTTCAGGCTCAGCGTCGCGTTGCGATCGCCCATCGGCGTCGTCATCACCAGATTCCAATTGCCGTCCACCGCCATTCGTCTCTCCTCGTTGCGCGCAAAAAGCCCGTGCGGCGGTATAGCCCATCTCGCCGCACAAGCCTAATCGGGCGGTAGTCTCAGGCGCTGGCGGTGGCGCGGATGCGGCTGGTGACGGCGAGGCGAAACACGGCGTATTGCACGGCGAAGGCTGCGATCTTGGCGCCGACCGCGACGACGGAAACATAGATCGTCCAGAGCTTGAGGTCGCCGGTCATGGCAATCGCAATGGTGCCGGTGCCGAGCGCGAACATCAGTGCGGCCCAGGCGAAGCCCGCGAAGGTGACGTATTCGGGAATGGTCTCGGCCACCAGCGGCGGCACGTAGCGCAGCATCCAGCCGCGCTTCAGCATGACCGCGCCGACCGCGAAATGCGCGATCGCAGGCTTCGCCAGCACAAACCGGGGATCGCTGGTCAGGATCGTCGCGCCGCCGAGCACGATGACGAGCCCGAGGCTTGCCCAGTTCATGAAGCTGAGTTCGCGGCCCTTGATGCGGCTATAGATCACTTGCGCGATGGCGCCGGCGATCGCGACCGAGGTTGCGAGAATGATGTTGTCGGTGGCGAGGTAGACGATGAGGAAGACGATGGTGGAAAAGAAATCGGTGGCGAGGCGGGCGAACACGTCCTTCATCGTCATTCCTCCTGTTCAATGCGCCTTCGGCAAGGCGTACGGCGGCAGGGATTCGGCGGATCTGACGCGCCGATTTGCTGAATACCATTTGGTGAAGAACACCGCGCTGTTGCGCGCGGCGAACGCTACCGCAAGCCCGAGCCAGATCGGCAGGCCCGGCACGTAGAGGATCGCGGCGTTGGCGAGCATCATCAAAAGCGCGGCTGCGGTCCAGGCGCTGGTGATGATGTAATTGGCGCGCATGAAGCCCGGCATCGCCGCGATCTCGGCAGGCAGCGATTCCAGGGCGTATTGCGTGGTGAAGGGGTAGCGGAGGAGGATCGAGCCGAACGAGATCACGAAGATGCCGATGTCGACCGCGAGCTTCACGGCCTTGTCGCTCACGCCGGCGTCGATGACGTTGAGATAGACGGCGATCGCGGCGAACAGGATCGCCGAGCCGGTGGCCAGGATTTTCACCGAACGGCCGCGCCAGGTATCGAAGGCGATGGTGCCGCCGCAAACCAGCGTCGCAGCAACCAGGCTCGGTGTCGCCGAGGTCAGCAGCATCAGCGAAGTGAAGGCGCCATAGGGCGCGAGGATGAGAAATATTGTCATTGCTTCAGCCTCTGAGGGCCAATCTTTACATTGGAAAGATTGTTAGGGGCAAAATCTGTTACGGTCAAGGTCAATCTTTACATTGTCAATATTAGTTGATTGAGGTGCGGAAAAAGAAGGTGTGTCAATGAATTAGAAGGGTGGACGCTCGCTGTTCTCGTCGCGGCCGGGCTTGTCCCGGGCATCCACGTCCTTCTTGCTCGAACGAAGACATGGATGGCCGGCAAGCCCGGCCATGACGACGCGGAAGCGGCTTGCGCGTTGCTCTGGAATAATCGGGGAGGGGAGCGTGATTATGCAGCCCCCACCCAGTTGCCGTGGAAGCCGTCGGGCACGCGATGGGCGAGATGCACCAGCGCTGCGGGCCCTGCTTCGACATCTCCAGCGTTGAAGACGGCGAGGTCGCTGCGGTTTTCCCGCGCGCGATAGACCACGGCGAGCAGCCAGCCGTCGCCCTCGGCTGCGTCCCTGCCGCGCTCGACAAAGACCGGCTCGGAGATCGTGTCGCCCATGGGCAAATGATATTTGCCGAGCCGTTTCCCCGCGCCGTCGACATGCGCGATGCCCGACAGGCCGCCAAACGTCGGCAGGTCCGGATTGGCGCAGGCGTACCAGCCGTGCGCGCTCTTCAGCCCGGCGCGACGATCGTCGATGCGCGGAAATTCGCCGGTGAGATCGTCGAGGTAGGTTTGCTCGAAG
>DASXCX010000248.1:0-2396 GCA_036490955.1 Allostellaceae bacterium
GCTCGCGATGCAACGGCCGGATGTGTGCCAGTGGATCGAGCGCGATTACGGTATCGAGATGTATCTCGAATATCCGGGCGGCGTGCATGACCGCCATCATTATGTCTTCCCGGCCATCAACCGTGTGCAGGTCTGCCGCTCCGGCCAGGAGCCCTATCAATTCATGCAATGGGTAACGCCGCTCGACGACACCAAGGCGATCACCTTTCAGGTCTGGGGCTCCGAGCGCGGCACCGCGCCCTACACGCTCACCACCGCGAAATACCAAGCGACGAAGCCGGGGGATTTCAAGCGCATCGAGGACGGCTGGTGGAATCTCTGGGACCGCGATCAGGACGACGCCGCGATCGAGAGCCAAGGCCTCATCACCAACCGCGCGAACGAGAATCTCGCGACCTCGGATCGCGGCATCGTCATGATGCGCAAGATGGTGAAGCAGGCGATCGACAACGTGAAGAAGGGCAAAGACCCGATGCACGTGATCCGCGGCGACAATCCGACGATCAAGCTCGAAGCCTTCAAATCGATCCTCGGCGACAAGAAAGGCGAGATCCGCAATCCCGAGCTCGGCAAGAAGCTCCATGTGATCGAGCCGTTCGATCTTTAATCATCCGTGAGGTAAGAGCCATGCCCGATTCCGTTTCCAGCTCCGCCACCGCCCAGGTCGCCGCCGAGATCCGCAAGATCGGCCGCAACTGGAACCCCGAAGTGCTGAAAGCGACCTACGCCATCTTCAAGCCGCTCCAAGAGCGCGCGCCGAAAGACGGCGTCGAGAGCGAGAAGAACGTCGCTTACGGCCCGCATGAGCGTCACCGCCTCGATATCTATACGCCGAAGCAGAAGCCGACCAAGGCGCCGGTCGTCGTCTATTTTCATGGCGGCGGCTATATCGGCGGCGAGCGCAGCCCATTGCCCGGCCTGATCTACGACAACGTGCCGATCTTCTTCGCGCGCAACGGCATGGTCGGCGTCAACGCCACCTATCGCCTGGCACCGGAGCACAAATGGCCGGCGGGCGCCGAGGATGTCGGCAAGGTCGTCGGCTGGCTGCACGACAACATCGCGAAATTCGGCGGCGATCCCGATCGCATCTTTATCATGGGGCAATCGGCCGGTGCGACCCATGTCGCGACCTGGACCTTCGTGCCGCAGGTCCATGGCAGCGCCGGTCCGCGCGTTGCCGGCGCATTGCTGCTCTCGGGCGTCTATGCGCCGCAACATCCGGTCTACAGCCCGGGCAAGCCGGCGGAAAACTCGATCGCGTATTACGGGGCAGATGAGAGCAAATACGCGGCGATGAGCCCGCTCAATCACGTGAAGCCCGGCCATCCGCCGATCCTGGTCGGCGTCACCGAATACGACCCCTACCCCCTCGCCTGGCCGAGCCACGCGCTCGCGACCGAGTTGGTCAAATCCGACAAGAAGGCGCCGTGGTTCGTCTTCAGTCGCGACAACAACCACGTCTCGCCGACCATGCAGATCAACTCGGAGGTCGACGGCCTCGGGCAGGAGTTGCTGGCGTTCGTGAGGAACCCGGCGTAGCGGCGATCGTCATCGCGAGCGAAGCGAAGCAATCCAGTCTGTTTCAACCACTGGATTGCTTCGTCGCTACGCTCCTCGTAATGGCGGTGCGGAATTAACAGCGCGGCGGGATTACCGCCGAGCTTTCTTTTTGGCCTTCTTTGTGGTCTTCGCTTTCGCCTTCTTCGCGACTTTGCGCGCCGGCGCCTTTTTAGCCGCGGCCTTCTTGGCGGCCTTCTTGGCCGCCTTCTTGGCGACGGGCTTCGCTTGCGCCGCGCTGCCGCCCTTGGCCCAGAGTTGTTTCGCTGCGAGGCTTGCGCCAGCGACCATCGCCTCGAATTTCGCCCAGCAGATCTTGGGATCCTTGACGCGTGGACCCATGCCGCAATCCGTGCCGGCCATGACGTTCTCGCGGCCGACGAGATTGGCGTAGCGCGTCAGGCGCTGCGCGACCAATTCCGGATTCTCGATGAAGTCGGTGCAATGGCCGACGACGCCGGGAATGAGCGCCGCGTCGGCCGGCACCTTAGCGTTCTCGAACACCGTCCATTCGTGCTCATGCGCCGGGTTCGATGCCTCGATCGAATATTCCGAAGCGCGGACGCTGAAGATGATATCGGCGATATCCTTGAGCGGAATGTCGTCAGCATGCGGGCCATGGAAGCTGCCCCAACACACATGCAGACGGATCTTCTCGCGCGGGAGACCGCGTAGCGCATGGTTCAGCGCGTCTGCGCGGAGCCGTGCATATTTGCGATACTCGGCGACCGACATATCGGGGTACATCAGCCATCCGTCCGGCATATCCGGATCGTCGATCTGCAGGCGGAAACCGGCACCCACGATCGCCTTGTATTCCGTGCGCATCGTCTCGG
>DASXCX010000249.1:0-3989 GCA_036490955.1 Allostellaceae bacterium
CCGAATTCCTCTACGACAACATGATGATCGAAGCGAATGTCATCGAGGGCGCGCGCCGCATCGGCGCCAAGAAGCTGCTCTTCCTCGGCTCATCCTGCATCTATCCGCGGCTCGCGCCGCAGCCGATGAAGGAGGAGCATCTTCTGACCGGCGCGCTCGAGCCGACCAATCAATGGTATGCGATCGCCAAGATCGCAGGCTTGAAGCTCTGCGCCGCCTACCGCCGACAGCATGGCAGCGACTTCATCTCGGCCCAACCGACCAATCTCTATGGACCGGGCGACACCTACGATCTGCAAGCCAGCCACGTCATCCCGGCATTGCTGGCAAAGATGCACAAGGCCAAGGTCACGAACGCGGCCGAGGTCGAGATCTGGGGCACGGGCAAACCGCGACGCGAATTTCTTCATGCCGACGATCTCGCCGACGCGCTGGTCTTCCTGGTGGAGCGCTATTCCGACGAAAGCCACGTCAATATCGGCTGGGGCGAGGATGTCAGCATCGCCGAGTTAGCGACGCTGATTGCCGAAATCACCGGCTTCACGGGGCGGCTGCGCTATGCAACCGACAAGCCGGACGGCATGCCGCGCAAATTGCTCGATGTCTCAATGCTCGATGGCTTGGGCTGGCGGCCCAAAATCGGCCTTCGCGAGGGGCTGACGGACGCCTATCGCTGGTTCGTCGAGAACGACGCCGAGCAGTTTGCCTAGTTAGGCAAAGAAGTCGCGCACAAATTCGACCGCTGCGACCGGCCGGCCGGCGGCGAGACAGCGTAAGCCGGCAACGATGGATTCACGCCGCCGCAAATGGCGCAGCCATCGTGCCGCCTCGGTGGACGGCGCTTCGCCCAGCAACTGCCGCGAAAGAGCGAGATGATCGCGGGCGACGCGCAACCGCTGATCGAGACTGCGCTTCAGCGTGAGCGAACCGCCATGGACGTGATAGCGATAGAGCACGGCATCCACCGCCGCGATATCGGGCGGTTGAACTGCCAACGCGAGGTGCAGGAGAAAGGCGCGATCACCGGCGATGCGGTAGCGCGTCTCGACGTCGCCGTAGCGACGGAAGAGCGAAGGCCGAAACGCCATGGCATTGATCGCCGGAACGCCGGCGACGAGTTGGTTGAGCGACAATACGCCGCCGGAGGCAGCAACATGGCGAATGAGGGGAGTCGCCGGCGCATCATCGTCCTCAACCAGCGCTTGACCGGCGATGATCTCGGCCTCCGGCCGCTCGCGCAGCATTCGTTCGATGATTGCCAAAGCGCCCGGCGCCAGCTCGTCATCGGCATTGAGGAACAGCACGGCATCGCCCCGGGCGCGCTCGATCCCGATATTCCATGCCTCGTAGATCGAGGAGCCGGGAGCGAGCACAAAGTCGATCGCGGGATGACCGGCGCAGATCGCGGCAGTCGCATCGCTCGAGCCTCCGTCGACGACAATGTGCTGATAGGCCGATCCCTGCCCTGCCGCGCTCGCGATCGCTCGCTCGAGCAAGCCCGCGGCATTCAGGGTGGCAGTGATAAGGGTCAGCATGCGAACGCGCGCCGGGCGTTCGGCCTACCGGCGCAGCGGAGAGGAGCGATCACCGCTGCGCGGCGATCCGCGCCTCAACCTCGGCACAAAGGTAGTGATAGACGCAGATATGCCCCTGCTGGATCAATGGCGTGGCGCTGGATGGTACGGCAACGAGCAGATCGACCATGCTCGCGAGCGCCCCACCGCCTGCCCCGGTGAGCGCGATGGTTTTCATCTTCTTGCTCTTCGCCGCCTCGACCGCGGCAACGACGTTCTTCGAGCGGCCGCTCGTGCTGATCGCCAGCAAGACGCCGCCCGCTTCGCCATAAGCGTGGACCTGACGGGCAAAAACGTCGTCGTAGCTGTAGTCATTCCCCCAAGCGGTGAGAATGGCCGGATCGGCGCAAAGCGCGATTGCCTTTAGCGCCCGGCGCTCTTTCAAAAATCGCCCCACGAGCTCGCCGGCGATGTGCATGGAATCCGACGCCGATCCGCCGTTGCCGCAGATGAGAAGCGGCTTGTCCGCCGCGAGGGCGCTAAAAATAATGTCGGCGGCTTGCTCGATATGAAGGAACGCGTCGCCACGCTCCATCTCGGCGAGCACGGCGATCGAGGATTTGAGGTAGTCGCGAAAATCGCTCATTGGCCAGGGTCTTATGTACAAATATTGCCGCTTTGGACGATCATTGTCTACCTTGGGGCCGCGGGATATCGCTTCATGAAGGAAAACATGTCCGTCCGAGCGCTGTTCGTCGACCGCGACGGTGTCCTGAACGCCAACTTTGTGCGTAACGGCAAGGCCTACGCGCCGCGCAGCCTCGCGGAATTCCGCCTGCTGCCCGGCGTCGAAGGCGCGCTGCGCCGCGCCAAAGATGCCGGCTTTCGCGTGATCGTCGTTACAAACCAACCCGACGTCGCGAACGGTCTTACGCCCCGGGCCGAGGTCGACGCGATGCATGCTTGGCTGCACGAACACCTGCCGATCGACGATATTCGTATTTGCTTCCATACGGATTCCGATCACTGCGAGTGCCGCAAGCCCAAGCCGGGCCTGCTCCTCGAAGCCGCTGGGCAATATGAAATCGACCTCGAACAGAGCTACATGGTCGGCGATCGCTGGCGCGACATTCTTGCCGGCCAAGCGGCCGGTTGCTTCACGATCCTTGTCGACTACGGCCTGGCACAAGAACAACCAAGTCATCCCGGCCGTATCGTTCGCTCCCTCGCCGAGGCCGTGGACTCGATTCTGGCGCGCCGAACCGATCAACGCTAGCGAAAGATGACCGTGTTATAGAGCTTGGCGATAGGACGATATCCCTTGTCGCGGAGAAACCGGACGGTTTCCTGCGAGTCGAGTTCCGCGAGCTCGGTAGAAAGCAACTCGACCAGCAACACCTCGGGGCGATAACGCTCCCAATCATTGGAGCGGAGAACGTCGAGGTCGAGCCCTTCGACATCGACGCTCATCAAATCGATCGGCCGTCCCGTCGGCAAGAACTCATCGAGCAGCGAAGACAGCGTGCGCGGCCGGAGATCGAATTCGCGCATGACATGGAACTGGACGTTCTCCCTTGGCCGCTCGTCTGCGAGGTACCGCGACGCGGTGTTGAGCGCCGGCTCGTTGAAAATATAGAAACGTTGCGGCGCCGGATCGGAGGCGACGAGACATTCGATGCCGATGTCGCGCGGCCGCAATCGCCGGAATTCGGCCATCGATCCGGGCGTCGCATCGATGTTGATACCTCGCCAGCCGCGCCGATAGAGCAGATAGGTGTTCGAGTGTCGGATCGGATGATGCGCGCCGACATCGACGTAAAAACCAGCCGGTTTGTCGAAGAAAAGACGAGAGAGGATGATATCCTCACCTTCCTGGGAATAGCATTCCTGTTGGTCGGCGGAGCGCAACAAATCGGGTGACGCCCGTTCGATCAGCGCGCGAACATATCTCTTCGCCAAAGCCTTTGCGGCAACGGTCAATCGGAGACCGGCGTTTGCCATCCGTCCTCCGCCAGCCGCTCGAGATCGTCATTTCGTATTCGTTGCCGGAGCACACGTTCCTGAAGCTGGTCGAGCGCGCGCCCACGACGCGTTCGCGAGCCCAGCGAGGCCGCAAGCCGCTCAAATGGATACGCAATGATGCGGCCCGAAAACTTCGACGCCTCTCTTAGCCAAATGTACGGCCCGAGGCGCCCCGCGAGCGCTACCCCCCTCAGGCTATAAGAAAGCGAATCGCGCAGATAGATCCCGATGCGCCGTTGCAACCACTCCGGCTGCCGAAACACAGGAACGGAATTTTGGATGACGAAAGCCTCGCGCTGCGAGAGGTCAAGCCGGTTCGAAACCCCGTCGCTGTGATAGGAGGCGATGATGCGCTCGAACCGCCGTATCACCAAACGCGGATGGGTCACGACGCGCAGAAACCAATCGTAGTCACCGGCGATACGGTATCGATCATCGAAAGCACCTGCCAAC
>DASXCX010000250.1:0-25973 GCA_036490955.1 Allostellaceae bacterium
ATTTTCAGCAGCGAGACGCAGCGGCCATCCGGCGTGAAAGCATGGCAAATGCCGCTGCTCGTCGAGCCCAGCCCGCCCGGACCGGCAACGCGTTTCGGGGCCTCGGAGGAGGCGCAGGACGCGTCGTATTTCGCGGCATCGGCAAGGATGCGCAGCTTCGCGGCGAATTTCTCGTCCATCGCGGCCTCCTTGATGTTCACCATATGTTCTCATCATCGTACGCGCAAGGCCGGCTGCAAAAGCGCGTCCGCTGCTAAGGCTTGGCTGTTGGCTACGGCTGCGGCGAGCCGAACAGGATGAGGTTGCCGTCCGGATCGATAAAAGGGAATTCCCGCATCTCGTAGTCCGTGTCGTGCACGGCACCAAGGCCCGGAATTCCTGTGGCTTACCATTCGGCGTGAAGCGCATCGGCGTCGGTGACGTGAACATAGATACACGCGGCGGTGCGTTTCGGATCGTGATCTGGACTAAGCGAGAAGAAGAGCTCGATATCGTCGCGCTTCGTCATCACGAATTCGTCGTCGTGGCGCTCGACGGCGAAGCCGAGCCGCGCGTAATGCCTTTGCGTCCGCGCGATATCGGTCGTCGGCATGATCGGCGCGACACTGCGGCAGCGGCCTTTTGCCTGCGTCACTTATCCAACAACCTTCTCGTAGATCTCGGGCTTGAAGCCCACCGTGAGCTTACCGCCGATGTCGAGAACGGGGCGCTTGATCATCGAGGGCTGATCGAGCATCAGTGCGATCGCTTTCTTCTCGTCGAGATTGGCTTTCTTCGCGTCGGGCAGCTTCTTGAAGGTGGTGCCGGCTTTGTTGAGCAGCGCCTCCCAACCGACCTTCTTCGCCCAGCCCTCGAGCACCGGCTTGTCGATCCCCGCCGTCTTGTAGTCGTGGAATTCGTAGGCGGCTTTATGCGCATCGAGCCAGTTGCGCGCTTTCTTCATCGTGTCGCAATTCTTGATGCCGTAGATCGTGATCGAGCGCGCCATCGATTCTCCTCTGCCCTTCTATCTCGCCTCGTCTATTTCAGCATGCCGAGCTCGCGATAATATTTCGCGGCGCCGGGATGGAGCGGGGCGTAGGCATATGGCGCGTGGCGCGTCGAATAGAAGATGTCCTCCGAGGCCCAATGCGCCGGGCTCGATTCGTTCAGCGCCTTGGCGAGGCGATAGACGAGATCGGCCGGCAGGTCCTGGTTGACGATGATCGGGTAGCCCGGATCGGTCACGGTGAGACACGGCTCGGTCTGGCCGCGCAGCGTGCCGGGCGGCAGCAGGATCTTCGGCGCACAGAATTCCTGCTCGATCTTGGTCGCGACGTCTTCATCGAGCGACAGCATGGTCCACGGCATCATCATCGCGGCGAAGCCGGCGGGACCGCGCGCCGTGTTCTCGCGCATGATCGCGTTCGCCTTGCCCTGCGCCAGGAGCGAGACCGAATCCGGAAACACGGTGAAGAACTCGCCGCCCCACGCGGGTATGTCCTTGTACATATCGACGCCGTAATGCCGGAGATAGGCTTCCGTGATCGGCCCGGCGACGAAATCCGCCTCGCCGACCTGGACTCCGAGCTTCGGTCTCATCTTGGCGATGTCGGCGAAAGAGCGGATGCCGGTATCGGCCCGCACCATGTTGTACCAGTGATGGCCGGGGCGCAGCGCGAGGGCGAGCGCGGTGACTTTGCTGGCGCGGCCGTCCTTATAGATGCCCATGGCCTTCGTCGCCTGCGAGGCGGCGACGCCGAGCGTCACCGCGATATCGGCCTCGCCGCGGACGACGCGCGTGATCGTGTCGCTGGCGTCGTGGCCGCGGCGGATCATCTCGACCTCGAAGCCGGCATTGCGGAAGGACTTCGCTGCCCAGTTAAGGGTGATCCACCAATTGCCGCCGCCCTCGATGCTGGAGAGCCTCAATTTCTCGGCCATGCTCCCTCCCGTTTATCGAATTGCTTAGGCGTTTTTCGCGATCGCCTCGGCGAAAGCGCGTGTGCCGGCCTTGCCGCCCATATCGCCGGTCCGCACGTTGTCTTGTGCGATCGTCTTCTCGATCGCGGCGCGCAGCTTCTGCGCCAGATCGAGCCGGCCGACATGCTCGAGCATCAAACCCGCGGCGAGCAGCAGCGAGACCGGATTGGCGATGCCCTTGCCGGCGATATCGGGCGCCGAGCCATGCACCGCCTCGAAGATCGCGGCATCGGGACCGATATTGGCGCCGGGCGCGAGGCCGAGCCCGCCGACGAGGCCGGCCATCTCGTCGCTCAAAATGTCGCCGAAGAGATTGGTCGTCACCAGCACGTCGAATTGCCAGGGATCGAGTACGAGCTGCATCGCGCAGGCGTCGATGATGCGGTCGTTCGCCTCGACGCGGCCTTTATATTCGGCCGCGATCTTCTGCCCGATCTCGAGGAAAAGTCCGGTCAGGGCCTTCAGCACATTCGCCTTGTGGACGATCGTCACTTTTCTGCGGCGGTTCTTCACCGCGTATTCGAAGGCATAGCGGATGACACGCTCGGCCCCCGCCTTGGTGTTGACGCCCGAGGCGATGGCGACGGCGTGCGGATCGTTACCGATCGGAATATAGTGCTCGAAGCCGACATAAAGGCCTTCGAGATTCTCGCGGATGAGGACGAGGTCGATCTTCTCAAAACGCCCGCCGGGCACGACAGTGCGTACCGGCCGCACATTGGCGTAAAGACCAAATTCCTCGCGCAGCCGTACATTGACCGAGCGGAAGCCGCCGCCGACCGGCGTGGTGAGCGGGCCTTTGAGCGCAAGCCGCGTGCGGCGGATGCTGTCGAGCGTGTCCTGCGGCAGCGGATCGCCACCTTGGGCGAGCGCCGTCATCCCGGCTGATTTCTCTTCCCAGGCGAAAGGCGCGCCGAGCGCGTCGAGCACGCGCTTTACCGCATCGACGATCTCCGGCCCGATGCCGTCGCCGGAGATGAGCGTGGCGGCGATCAATTTCGCGGTATCACTCATTGCCACTCACTCTAATTCCGGGCCAGCGGCTGCAAGTTTAGGGAGAGATCGCGCCGGACGCCACGGCAGGTTAGTGTGGCATCATGTCCGCCCGGCCTCTCGTGATGTTCCCCGATGCGCGGTTACGCGACATCGCTGTGCCGGTGACGCTGTTCGACGATGCGCTCAAGGCACTCGCCGTCGACCTCATCGACACGATGCATGCCGCCGGCGGCATCGGCATCACGGCGCCGCATATCGGCATCGCGACGCGGCTGGTCGTACTGGAAATGTCGCCTGCGACCGGCGCTCAAATTTACGCCAATCCGCGCGTCCTCTGGGCATCGGACGAACGGATCCGCCATGCGGAAGGCAGCGTCTCGATGCCCGGCGTCGCCGCCGAGATCGAGCGGCCGGCCCGGGTGCGCGTAGCCTATTGCGATATAATCGGCGCCGAGCAGATCGAGGAAGCCGATGGCCTGCGTGCCGTTTGTCACCAGCACGAGATCGATCAGCTCGACGGGATTTTCTGGCTCCAAAAGCTATCCGCCCTGAAGCGCGACCAGGTGATCCGGCGCTATCAGAAAATCGGTGTTGCGACGCGGCGCAATGCTCAGCCCACGCCTGCGATCACGCGCCGATAAAGCCGCTAATCGCCGCGACCGTCGCCGCCGGTTGCTCTTCCATCAGCCAGTGGCCGGAATTGGCGATCGACACGCTTTTCACATCGGCGGCGGCAAAGCCGATCTCGGTTCCCAGCACCGAGCCGTAGGAATGATCGCCACCGATGGCGAGGACCGGCATGGCCAGCTTGCCCGCGGCGAGGAAAGCCTGGTTGTCGATCGCGTCTTGCGCGAAGGCGCCGAATTGTTCGAAGGAATCGTGCATCGCCTGGGGCCGCGCATAGAGCGCCGCGTAGTGAGCGCGTACCGGCTCGGTGATCGCGGCGGGATTGGCGGAGAGCTCGTTCCAGAAGCGGTCGAGGAAAATCCGCTCGCGCCCGGCGACCAGCCGCTCGACATCCGGGCCGCGGAAATTGAAATGCCAGGTCTTGGGATTCTTGAGTTGATCGTCCCAATGACCGATGCCCGGCAGCGGCGCGTCCATCACCACCCAGCGCGTCACGCGCGCGCGATTGAGGGCCACGAATGCATAGCCGACCATATTGCCGATATCGTGGGTGACGAGCACGAGCGGCCCCTGCACGCCGAGCGCGTCGAGCACTTGTGCCATATCACCGGCTTGGCTCTTTTTGGTGTAGCCGCCCGGCGGATGGGAGGAAAGGCCCATGCCACGCAGATCGGGCACGATCACGGCGTGGCTTTCCTTCATCGCCACGGCGAGTGGCTGCCACATGTCGCCGTTATCGCCGAAGCCGTGCAGCATCAGCACCGTAGGACCGCGCCCGCCGGAACGGACATGGATGGTCGCATCGCCGACCGGGACGTCGCGTGTCGTAAAGCCCACCGGGAACGGACTGATTTCGCGAAGACCGGTATTCGCCATGCAAAGCTCCCCTATTATCGCGCTCATCATCGTGGCTGCGAACGAGGGCTTATTGTCGCGATCGGACGGCTTTTGTCCAAGCCCTTCGCGCCGCGTTCAACCATGCGGCTCGAGATTTCGAAACATCGCGATCGCTCCGATTGCCGCCGCCAACACGATACCGGCTGCGATCAAGAACGCGATCTGCGCCGCGCTGGTGTAAGCAACTCGTGCCGCGGACAGCAGTGCGGCCGCACCGGCGAAATTTTGCGGCAAGCTCGCCGCGGCCCCGATCCCCCGCAACGCCGTTTCCACGACGCCGGCCGGCAAATCGTTTGGCAAGGTCCCGCCGAGCGCGAAGCGATAGAAAAACGTCGTCAGGCTGCCGAGCAGCGCGATGCCCAGCGCGCCACCGAATTCGGACGCCGTCTCGCTGAGCGCCGAGGCAGCGCCCGACTGCTCCAGCGGCGCCGCGCTGACGACGAGATCGGCGATGATCGCGGTGCAAGGCGCCATGCCGATCGAGAACACCACGTTGCCCAGGACCACAAGGATGAGGCTGTGCGCGGCCACGGCGCCAGCCATCGCCGCAAGGCCGCCGGCACCGAGCGTCAAGCCAAGGCTCAGCACGTAAGCCGGCCGCATCAGCCGGAGCATCGGGGAGGTCAACAGCGATCCGACCACGAAACCGAGCCCGACCGGCGTACTCCACAGCCCCGCTTGCAGCGCCGTCAGCCCGAGCACCAGTTGAAGATATTGCGCGACCAGAACGAGGATGCCGAAGCCGACGAAGAAGTCGACACCATAAATCGCCAACGCCGCAGTCAGAGCGGGCCGCTTGAACAGGCCGAGATCGAGCAGTGGATCGGCGAGGCTGGCTTGCCGCCGCACGAAGAACACGCTGAAGACGACGCCTAGCGCGATCGCTGCCGCCGCCCAAAGCAGACTATCGCCCTCGGCGGCCCGCTTGATGCCGTAGATGACCGGCAACACGGCGGCGAGCGACAAAACCGCGCTCAGGACATCGAGCCGTCCAGCCGCCGCATTCTTGTATTCCGGCAGCAGCAGAGGGCCGGCGATGAGCGACAGCGCCATAACGGGGACAGGCGCGAGAAACACCGCGCCCCACCAAAAATGAGCCAGAATCAGGCCACCGACGGCCGGCCCAATAGCGCCGCCGAGCGAGAAGCTCGCGATCCAGACACTCACGGCGAAAGTCTTCTCGCGATCGTCGCGGAACATGTTGCTGATCAGTGACAGTGTCGAGGGCGCCATCGTCGCGCCGGCGATCCCGAGCAGCGCCCGCGCCGCGATGAGCATCTCGGCGCTGTGCGCCAAGGCGGCGACCACCGACAGAAGGCCAAAGAAGGCGGATCCGATCAGGAGCAGCTTGCGCCGCCCAATCCGGTCGCCCAACGTTCCCATGATCAAAAGCGATCCGGCCGCCAAGAAGCCGTAGACATCGACGATCCACAAGAGCTGCGCGGCTGTCGGCTTGAGATCGGAACTGATCGACGGCACGGCAAGGTTGAGAACCGTGAGGTCCATCGCGTAGACGATGCAGGGCAGTGCGATGATGGCGAGGCCGATCCACTCGCGGCGCGTCGCCTTGTCGCGACTCTCGCCGTCCGACGCAACTATCTCCAATGCGATCTCCCGATAATTTTCGCTTCGCACGCCGCACGGACGAGCCTGCGCGTACTAATCGAAATCAAATCGAGATGGCAGGGGTCGCGGTGCGATTTTTTCGTCGCGCCGATCGCTTTGGTTCTTTTCCGGCGCGAAACCATCGTTCGTGCACATGCGTTATCGTGGGAACCCCCAGGAACTTTCCGGCTCGACGCTCGAGCTTGATTCGCATCGGCCAGGGATTTCCGTCTCATCCCGGCGCAGAGCAGAAGCAAAGCGTGCGCGCGGCCGCTATGATCCGAACCCAGAGGTACATGCATGGGCGCCCGTATGCTTACACCCGCCGGCACGCTCGCCAAGCAAGCCAAGACGCCGTTTCCCGGCGAAAGCGACGACTATCGCGCGGCGCGCGAAGCGCTGCTCGCGGAAGAAATCGAGTTCCGTCGCCATATGACACGGCTCGCCGAGCAGCGACGCGCGCTGCCGCCCGGACCGGTCATCGCAAAAGACTACCGCTTCAAGGATGCCAACGGTGCGGAGATCGGTCTCAAAGATTTATTCGGCGATCACGACACGCTCGTCACCTATTTTTGGATGTACGGCCCGCAACGCGAGCGTCCCTGTCCGATGTGCACAAACTGGCTCGGCGCGGTCGACGGCAATGCCGCCGATATCAAGCAGCGCGTGGCATTGAAGATTCTCGGCCGCTCGCCAGTCGCGCGCCAGATGGCTTTTGCGCTCGAACGCGGGTGGCGTCATCTCGATTTCGTGCAGACGGTCGGCGATGACTACGCCAAGGATCTGGGCGTCCTGACGCCGGAGGGTTGGGAATATCCGGCGCTCGTCGTTTACCGGCGCGAGGGCGACGCCGTCCGCCTGTTCTGGGCCAGCGAAATGACAAAGGACATGGCCGATCCGAGCCAGGATCCGCGCGACGCGCCGGACATCGCGCCGCTATGGTCGATCCTCGATCTGACGCCAAGCGGGCGGGGTACCGATTGGTACCCAAAACTGCGTTACTGAGCGCGGCGGAACCCGACATGCCGGACTTCTTCCTTTTGATGCACGACGATGCGCAAGGCGAGGACAGCGACTGGGAGCCTTATCTCGCGAAATTGAAGGCCGATGGCGCTTTCGAAGGCGGCAGCGCGATCGGCAATGGTGTCTGCGTGCGAAAGACAGGCAAGGCGCCGGCGGTGACCGCGCATCTCGTCGGATACATCCGCGTCAATGCCGCCGATTTCGATCACGCCAAGTCGCTGCTGACGGGTAATCCGCATTTTGAAGCCGGTGGAACGGTCGAGATTCGGGAATTGCCTCGGACAGATTGACTTCGAAAGGCGGGGTGCGTGGAGCGCAGGCGTTCACGCGCCACCGGTCGCGTGCTCGCTGAATTGCGGCAGGTCGTCGGTGATCGTGAACCATGGCGCCTTGGAGCCGACGAAGATGTGTTTGTCGGGCCGGATCGTCGGCGCATCGATCAGCGTCCCCATCGCGACGTGAACATAGGCGCCGCCGCGAACGACCGAATAGAGGAGCGAGCCGCACCGCTTGCAATGCGTGTCATTGCCCTCATCATCGCCGAAGATCATAAGGTCACCCTGCCCTTGGGTCAGGACGAGCTTGGCCCGCTCGATGCCGGCAAAAGGCTTGAATGCCGAACCGGTCGTGCGCCGGCAATTCGAGCAATGGCAAAAGGCCGCGTAACGAAACTCATCCGCCACGGCATAAGCCACGTCGCCGCAGAAGCATTTTCCGGCCAGCATCCTTGCCGTCATCGATTCCTCCCTTGACGCGGGCGCGGAAAAAATCCCGACGGGATCATTCAAACCAGTAGTCCAACGTTCCATGCGAGCCTTTTCCAAACCGGCCTTCAAAGCCGCCCTCGCCACGCAGCCCACGAAGCTCGTCTGTTCCTGATCCCGGAACGACCAACCATGTCCCCGTGATCTTGCTGTTTTCGATGATCTCCGAACCTTGCAGGACGAAGCCTCCCTGACGTCCGGCCAGCTTTCCGCGGAAGCGTTGCACGCTGACGAGGCTGGACGATTTATCGCTTCGCTGGACCTGCAAGGCCCGAACCGGCGATTCGCCCTCGATATCTCCCGTAAAGGTTTCGCTGATGCGGAGCTCCAGCAATGCCGGGCTCTCGGTTTCGTCGTAAGCCTCGGCTTCGGAATGTTGAACCGTGATCGTTGCTTCAGCTCTTGCGCGCATAAATCTCTCCGTCAATGCAGCGTGCCCGCCATATATCGGGGTTGCGCGTCGCATAAACAGGGCAGTGGTCTGGAGAATCTCGCCCGCTTCCGCGGTAACAAAACCCCGCAATCCGTTGATATAGCCGTAGCGAACGAGACGCGACGGGTCCGCGGCAAAGCCTGCGGCGAAACGCTCGAACAGCTCTATGACTTCGTCAAGCCCGGCGAACCGCGCGCCACGTGCCGGCGATATCAAGGCCCGTCGTATCGCCGCGCACGAAGCCGATATCGAGCGTACGCAGATGCGGCATGATGTCGACGCCGAGCGTCTCGGGCATATCATTCCCAGGCATCGAGCTTGATCTCGTTCGGCCAGGGCCCGCCTTTGCCCGTTTCGAGCAGCGCTTTGAGGCTCAGCAGGAAGACCGCCCATTTCGTGCTGCAGTGGTGCATGAACTCCACCGGCTCCTGCCAATCGGCGTGCTTGAAAAGGACGATGGTCCAGTCGTCATTCTGCCTGATGTCGAAGCTTATTTTCGTCCCGAGCCACTCTTCGGGCCCGTCGACCACCTCCCAGAACACGCGCTTGGACGGCTGGAGCTCGAGAACCTTCATATCGAACCCGCCGTTGCCAAAGCGGAATTGGATAACGCCGCCGACCTTGCCGTCGCCTCGCGTGTCGCTCGTCCACCATCGGGAAAGATCTTCGATCGCGGCCAAAGCCTTATAGACGTCATTCGGAGACGACGATCTGATTCCGACCTTATGCAGAATATCCGGCATACCGCTTCCTCCGTCTGTCGCACACTGATCGACCGCAGATGCCGATACTGACCCGGTCTTGACCCATAAAGGAAATTCATTGTTTGATATATTCATCATGCACGATTTGAATTTATCCTCCATCGATCTCGGCCTGTTGCCTGCCCTCGATGCATTGCTGCGTCGCCGCCACGTCACGCGCGCCGCCGAGGATGTCGGTCTCAGCCAACCCGCCATGAGCCATGTTCTCGCGCGGCTTCGGCGTGCGTTGAGCGACGAGCTGCTTGTGCGCGGGCCTTCGGGACTCGCTCTGACCGCGCGCGCGGAAGAGATCGCGCCCCACGTAACCGCGATTTTGAATGCCGCCAGGGCGATCTACCGTCCTCCGGCGTTCGAGCCGTCGAAAATCCGGCGAACGCTGCATATCGTCGGCTGCGATTGGCACTCGATCCTCCTTGCTCCCGATCTGATGAAGTGCATTCGGGAACAGGCTCCCGGGATCGAATTATCGATCGAAAGCTACACGCGCGACGTCTTCAAGCGCCTCGCGGACGGATCGATCGATTTGGTCTTTTTCAATGCGCAAATTCCTTTGCCGCCCGGCGCCGTTTCGACCGTCATCGGCGAAGATCGCTATGCGCTGGTGATGCGCGACAAGCACCCGGCCGCGACCAAGAAATGGGGGCTGGCGGATTACGCCAAATGGGAAAATGTCGTTGTTTCGCTGACGGGCGACGGCACAAGCGACATCGACGCTCGACTCGCCAAAACCGGGCTAACGCGCCGCATCGGATTATCGACGCCGCATTTCATGGGCTGCCTCGCCACCGTTTCCGCGACAGACATGATCGCGACGACCTCGCATCTGTTTGCCGCACGCCATGCGAAGGCTTATCGCCTGATCGTCAGGAAGCCGCCCTTCCCCGAAGTCCGATTCACGAACACGCTCATCGGCTCCGCTTTGCGAATGAACGATCCCGCCATTCGTTGGTTCTGCGCGCTCGTGAAAGACGTTTACGAAACGGTTCGGCATAGGACGCTCGCGGATCAGCCCAATCGATGGCCGTTATCACCGAGGCATGGATAATCTTTCCGCTGCCCTGCGGATCGCGCCGAGACGGCTGCGGGTTCCTGCGAACCGGGTTAGCATCATAGAAACACGAGCATCTGACGGGAGGCGGCATTGACGAGGACCAAATTCGATCGGCGTGACATCGTCAAGCTGATGGCCGGCGCGAGCGCGATCGGAGCATCTGGCGCGGGCGCGTTGTGGCCCGCCGCCGCCGAGGCAGCCGCTCCCGCGTACGATCCCGACGGCAAATTCGAGCTCGACGTCAAAGAGGTCGAATTCCGGCGCAACAGCGCCGGCCGGATGCTGATGGCGCGGATCTATCAGCCGAAAGGGCGCGGGCCGTTTCCCGCCGCTCTCGATCTGCATGGCGGCGCATGGAACAACAAGGACCGCACCGCCGAGGAGCCGATGGATCGCGCGCTCGCGACGAGCGGCCTCCTGATCGTCGCGATCGACATGACGTTGGCGCCGGAAGCGCCTTATCCCGCTTGCGTGCAGGACGCCAATTACGGCGTGCGCTGGCTGAAGGCGAATGCCGCGACCTGGAACGGCGACGCATCGAAGCTCGGCGTCTATGGCTCATCGAGCGGCGGTCATGTCGCGGAGTTGCTCGCGATGCGCCCGCACGATCCGCGCTACAACGCGATCCCTCTCGCCGCGGCGCCGAAACTCGACGCAAGCGTGGCCTGGATCGCAACGCGCTCACCGATCAGCGACACGGTCGCGCGCTATGAAAACGCGGAGCGACACCATAACGATGGCATGATCAAGGCGAACAAGATTTTCTTCAATCCGTGGGAGACGATCCACGAAAGCAACCCGCGCGAGATTCTGGAGCGCAAGGAGAAGATCGCGCACGTGCCGTTCCTCGTCATGCAGGGCGCGCTCGACGACAACATGCCGCCTGCGGCGCAAGAGAACTTCGTCAAGCTCTACAAGGCCGTCGGCGGCCACTGCGAGTTTCACCTGTTCGAGAATTCGCCGCATGAATGGGTCGCCCAAGAAGGCCCGCAAACCGACAAGGCGCGCGCCGCGGTGAAGGCGTTCGTTGCGCGACAACTGAAGAGCTAAGCGATCGCCACCCCGCCTATGCGACTAGCGGGGCAACGATCGCTTTCAAGACCATGACCGCGTCACGCGGCGCGAGCCGCACCTGCAAGCCGCGTTGACCGCCATTCACATAGACGAGGGTCTCCGCCAGTGCCTGCTCCTCGACGACGACGCGCAGTGTACGCATCTGGCCGAAGGGACTGATGCCGCCGACTTTGTAGCCCGAAAGGCGCTCGGCCTCGGCCGGCTTCATCATCGCCGCCGACTTGCTGCCGAAAGCCGCGGCGAGCTTCTTCATCGACACCTGGCGATCGGACGGCACGATCACGCAGACCGGCTTGCCGTCGACCAGCGCCATCAGCGTCTTCAAGACGCGCTGCGGCGCCTCGCCCAAAGCCTCGGCCGCCTGCATGCCGATCTTGTCGGCATCGGGATCGTAATCGTAGCTGAGCACGGTGAAAGCGACGCCGGCTTTTTCCAGCGCTTGCGTCGCGCGGGTCGATTTGGACAACAGGTATTTCCCTCGGGTTCGCGGCCACGATAGCACGATTGTTTGACCGCCGCGTCGGGCCATGTGCGAATCGCGGGCGGCGGGAACGGATGGATCTCGCTATCCTTGCATCGAGAGCACCAGGGAGCATGCGGATGCGAGAGCTTATCTTAAAGATGTCGATATCGCTCGACGGCTTTGTCGGCGGCGCCGACGGCGGCATCCGATGGCTCTTTCAAAGCGATCCGGAAGCGGCCAACTGGACCCTGGAGACAATTTGGAACGCGAGCCTGCACATCATGGGCAGCCGCACCTTCCACGACATGGCCGCCTATTGGCCGACCTCCACCGAAATCTATGCGCCGCCGATGAACCAGATCGCCAAAGCCGTCTTCACCCGGCAAGGCGCGGCGATCCTCAAAAGTGCCGATACGACGATGGCCCTCAAAGACGCGCGCGCGAACGCCGGCGCCGAGCCGCCCACAACCCTCCAGCCGGGCGCCGAAAGCTGGGCGACGGCCTATGTCGCGAGCGGCGATCTGATCGAAGAGATCGCGAAGCTGAAAGCTGAGGACGGCAAGCCGATTGTCGCGCATGGCGGCGCCGGCTTCGCGCGCAGCCTCATCGCCGCCGGCCTCATCGATCAATACGCTTTTCTGGTGCACCCCTTCGCGCTCGGCAAAGGCCTGCCGATCTTTTCGGACCTCGCCGCGCCGCGGCCGCTCGAGCTCGTGAACGCGCGCGTTTTTCCGAAAGGCGCCATCGCGCATATCTATCGGCCGGCGTGAATGTTGTTGGCGCGCCGAATCTGCTTCAGGACGATGGCTTGCCGTCGACGGCGACAAGTCGAGGAGCTTCGATATGGAAGACCGGGAGGTTCGCGCGGCGCTCGATCGCCACTGGGCAGCCTCCGACGCGAACGACCTCGAGGCGGAGCACGACATCTACGGCGAGGACGCCGTTCTCGACTATCCGCAATCGGGCGAGCGCATCCGCGGCCGGCGCCACATCGAGGCGTCGCGCGCCGCGCAGCCGAACCGCAAGCGCTTCAGCGTGCGGCGGATCGTCGGCGCCGGCGATCTCTGGGTCACCGAATATATCCTCACCTATGATGGGCGGCCGTCTTACACCGTGAGCATCATGGAATTCGCCGACGGAAAAGTCGCCCGCGAGACGCAATATTTCGCCGACCCTTTCGCGTCGGGACCGTCCCGCGCGCAATGGGTGGAACGAATGTCCTGAACCTGGGCCGCGCAAGGACGGCTAGCGGAAGAAAAAACCGGTGAGGGCCCGGGGTTACGCCACGTGCTTGTTCATCAGATCCAGGATCAGGGCATCGAGGCTGTATCGTCCGGCGCCGGCCGAGACGACCATGATCAACATAAAAGCGTAGAGCGTCTCCGGTAAATAGAGCCAATCGTCGATGCGATCCGCCTCATCGATCGGTTTGTAGAGATTGAGTCGCTGCCGCCCGGACGTCGCGATGGCGACGAGGATGATGACAAGCAGCCCAAGCGCGGCGAGTGGCGCCAGGAGGCCGACGAGGACGGCGGCGCCGGCAGCGAACTCGACCGACGGCACCCACCACTGATTGAAGCCCAGAGCTGGAACGCCGAGCGCCTTGAGCTCATCGACGACCGACCGGTGGCGCTCTGCGTTGAAGAGCTTGTGATATCCCGACAGCATGAAGAATGCCCCAACCGCTATCCGGTTCAAGGTGATCGCGAGGTCGGTCCAACCGATGCCGACGAACAGGAAATCCATCATCCGGCTCATGGCGCGCCAAGCCCATACAACGCATCGATCGAATATTTTCCTGCACCGCTAACGAACAGCAGCAGGAAGCCTCCCGTGATGCTGAGATTCTTGTAAAAGCTCTCCATCACTTCGAGCCGATCCGCGCCGGCCACTGTCCAATAGCGATGCTCGATAAGCGACGTTCCGAGCGTGTAAAAAGCCAAGAGCACAGCCGAGGGCCGTGTGAACGCACCGGCAAAAACCGCGAACGCGACCGGAATCTCCATGAACGTCGCGATGACGGCCACCAGTCGCGGCATCGGCAGACCGTCCCGCGCCATCTGATTGACCGTCCCCGAATAGTCCTGCAGCTTTCTCCAGCCGAAGATCAGAAACAATGCCGCGAGAAAAAGACGCGCCGCGAAAATGACCGCATCGTCGATGCCGTGGATCGTCACGTGCCGCGCCGGTTAGCCGTAGGTGACGCCCGGATTGCTTTGTCCGACTTCGATGATGTAGCCGTCGGGATCGCGGATGTAGCACCGCGTCTCGCCATATTTCGGCTTCGGCTCCGTGATGAATTCGGCGCCGCGTGATCGCCACAACGCATAACATGCCTCAATATCCGCAACACGGATGTTCATGAAGCTGCTGACCGCGTCGGGATCGGGTGGAACGCGGAGGATCGTCTTCGGCTTGTCGGGGGTCGGGCCGCCGCCGCCATTGACGATCATCCAGGTATTCGCGATCTGGAGGTAACCCGGCGCGCCATCGCTGTCGCCATGGCTGAGGATTCGGGCGCCAAAGACCTTTTCGTAGAATCGCATCGAGCGCTCGATATCGGCGACGACGAGAAAGTGCGCGATGGTGAACCCATCGACCGGCGGCATCTGGTAGGTTTTCTGCTCGACTTGCACCTGGCTCATCGCTCGCTCCCATCCCAATAATGGAGGGCAGTTTACGGGCGGCCCGGTTCGAGGCCTTGTAGGATTGGCCCCGCTTTTGAAACAATCGCGCATCGTGGGCCCAATGGGTGGAGCGGATCTCCTGAAGCCGGGCAGCAGCAAGCATCGCCCTCGTCTTCTCAAGCGTGCGGCGCTGCCGATCGATACGGCCGCTCTCGCGCGCTATCTCATCGGCAAGTTGGTGGTGCGGGATTTGCCCGAAGGCATCGCCAGCGGGCGTATCGTCGAGACCGAGGCCTATGTTATCGGCGACGCCGCCGGGCACGGCTATCGCGGCATGACGCCGCGCAATCGCGCGCTCTTTCTCGAGCGCGGGCATGCCTATGTCTATATTGCTTACGGCATCTCCTTCATGCTGAATGTCTCGAGCGAGACCCCGGGGATCGGCGCCGGCGTGCTGATCCGGGCGCTCGAGCCGCTCGACGGCATTCCGATCATGCAGCGAAATCGCGGCACCGAGCGCATCCGCGACTTGGCGCGCGGCCCCGGACGGCTCGCCGCGGCCTTACGGATCGATCGCTCGCTCGACGGCATCGATTTGTGCCGAAAGGGTCCGCTCTGGCTCGCCCGCGACGATCTCGAACCCGGCAAGATAGGCCGGAGCGTCAGGATCGGCATCACGCGCGAGGCGGATCGCCTGTTGCGCTTTTATCTTCGGGACAACCCGTTCGTCAGCGGCCCGCGGTCGCTGAATGCGGCTCCACCGAGGCGAGCGCCGGCCGCTGTCACCAGGCCGTAAAAAATTCTAGCTATCCGTTGGACAGCGAAGGAGCCCCCATGACCGAGCCGAACACCACCGAGACCCGTAGCTGGCTGGAAATCGAGCTTGAGGACGATTTGGACGAGGAGCTCGAGCAGGCAGTCGACGACGCCCGCGTCCCGCCCGAGCTGCGCGCCCTCCTCGCCAAGCACGAGAAGAGCACCCTCGACCGCCAGACCTATTTCAGCGAGCTGCTGCGCCTTCAGGGCGAGCTGGTGAAGATGCAGGATTGGGTGCAGCACAAGGGCCTCAAGATGGTGATCCTGTTCGAGGGCCGCGACAGCGCCGGCAAGGGCGGCGCCATCAAGCGCATCACCCAGCGTACCAATCCGCGCACCTGCCGCGTGGTGGCCCTGCCCGCCCCGACCGAGCGTGAGCGGACGCAGTGGTATTTCCAGCGCTACGTCTCGCACCTGCCGGCGGCGGGCGAGATGGTGCTGTTCGATCGCAGCTGGTACAACCGCGCCGGCGTCGAGCGCGTCATGGGCTTTGCCACCGAGACGCAAGTCGAAGATTTTTTCCGCGACGTGCCGGAATTCGAGCGTATGCTGGTGCGCTCCGGCATCATCGTCGTGAAGTATTGGTTCTCGATCACCGACGAGGAGCAGCAACTGCGCTTCCTCATGCGCATCCACGACCCGATCAAGCAGTGGAAGCTCTCGCCGATGGATTTGCAGTCGCGCGTGCGCTGGGAGCAATACACCGAGGCCAAAGAGGACATGTTCGCGCGCACCAGCATTCCCGAGGCGCCGTGGCACATCGTCGAAGGCAACGACAAGAAGCGCGCGCGCCTCAACCTCATCGCGCATCTGCTCTCGCTCGTCCCCTATGAGGACATCCCGCACGAATCGATCACGTTGCCGGACCGCGTGTTCGACCCGCATTACGAGCGGCACTCGCTGCCGCACGAGCTTTACGTCCCGCCGAAGTATTGAGATCGGGGGTCATGCAACGAAGGCGCGTCGGCGGACGTTTGTCGCGAAGGGGGTTCTTCTCACCAAACGAGAGAGGCCGCTTTGCCCACGCCCTTCACCATCGCCATTCCCGATTCCGTGCTGTCGGATTTGCGCGCACGGCTGGCGGCAACGCGGCTGCCGGCGGTGTTCGGCGATGACGATTGGACGGACGGCACCGCGCCGGGCTATCTCCGCGAACTCGTCCATCACTGGCGTGAGGGTTTCGACTGGCGCGCGCAGGAAGCCGCGCTCAACCGCTTCGCCCATTTTCGCGACGAGGTCGACGGCACGGCGATCCATTTCATTCACGAACGCGGCAAAGGTCCGGCGCCGCTGCCGATCATGCTGCTGCATGGCTATCCCGACAGCTTCTATCGCTTCGTCAAGCTGATCCCGTTGCTGAGCGATCCAGCCGCTTATGGCGGCAGCACCGCCGATGCTTTCGACGTGATCGTGCCGAGCCTGCCGGGCTATGGATTTTCCGCGCCGCGTAGCCGGGCGGGCGGCGCGTTCGGCTTCGGTGACGTGTTGCATAAGCTCATGACCGGCACGCTCGGTTACGAGCGCTATGCCGTGCATGGCGGCGATTGGGGCGGTGTCGTGACCGAATTGCTCGCGCGCAGCCATGCCGCTCACCTCGCCGGCATTCACCTGACCGACGTGCCGTTCTTTCACATCTTCCAGAAGCCCGGCGATTTGAGCGCCGCCGAAAAAGCGTTCTTCGACGGGATCGAGACATGGCAGCGCGACGAAGGCGCCTATGCGCTGATCCAAGGCACGCGGCCGCGCAGCGCGGCACCGGCGCTCAACGATTCGCCGGCGGGGCTTGCGGCCTGGATCGTCGAGAAGTTCCAGCGCTGGAGCGATTGCGGCGGCAACGTCGAGACGCACTTCACCAAGGACGAACTGCTGACCAACATCATGATCTATTGGGCGACGCAGACGATCGAGACGTCGTTCCAGCCCTATCGCGACTTCACCAAGGCCGGCGCCGCGCGCTGGACGGTCGAGGCGATGCGCGGCTGGATCGGCTCGCAAGCGACGCCGGCCGCGTTCGCGCGCTTCCCCGCCGACATCTCGCACCCGCCGCGCGAATGGGCCGAACGATTTTTCAACGTGCAGCGCTGGACTGAGATGCCGAAAGGCGGGCATTTCGCCGCTTTCGAGGAACCCGACTTGCTGGCCGCCGACATCCGCGCCTTCTTCCGGCCGCTGCGGCGGTGATCGGAGAAGCGCGTGCCGTTCCTCATCACGCAGGGCGCACCCGACGACAACACGCCGACGGCGGGCGCAGGAGAATTTCGCGAAGCTCTACCAAGAAGCCGGCGGTAAATGCGAATTCCACCTGGCCGAAGTCGCGGAGCACGAATGGGTCGCGACGGAAGACCCGAACACGGACAAGGCACAGGAGACGGTGAAGGCGTATATCGCGCGGCAGATGAAGAACTGAACGAGCGATACCGCTCAAAGATCGAACCTGAATGATTCACTCGCACCGATCGAAGGCCAGTCTCAGCGCCGAACCTAAGGCAGCGGCGTCGCACGTCTCGGGAATTACGACCTTTTGATCCGGCGAAAGCCACAGCCATTCACCGGGCTTGTCGCGTCGTTGATGTGGTCGGATCGAGATCTTGCCCTCGGAACGCTTAGCCCGCACCCAGTTCATGTTCTTATAAAGGTCACGCTTCGTCTTGTAGGCGTACCGGCGCACCACATCTTTGTGCCAATTCTGCTCAGTTAGCATAATTCGATCCGCCGCGAAGAATTCGCGCTCATCCGGCGGCCAAATGAATCGGCTCTTATCCAGGGCCTGAAGCACAGCCTCACCTAGCGCGGCATTAGTCGCATCCGGCATTAAATAGATCGCGTGACCGTCGTCCTCACGCAACGCTCTGCGATACCCAGAGAGAGGTTCGATCGAAATAAATTTTTCCGTGCGGTTGATGTCGGCCCATTGCCTGAAAGGCAACCGCTCGATCGCTTTCATTGCCTGATCCTTGTGACTACCAGCGAAATGCCGTGCTCTCTTGCATACCGACTTCCGAGATTGAGGTACTGCCACTGGGTTGGAGACGTATATTCAGGAATCGCAAGGTGAATTGTCTTTGACTGAATTTCCTCCGGATCGACATCGCTCGTCGCCCGAGGCTGGTAATCCTCGGCGGCATCAACATAACGCTTCAGCCGCCCCAAGATTTTCTGTGGGCTCTTGATATAGTTGACGCTCAATGTGTTAAGCGTTTTATCGCTCAAGGCCTCACCAGCGACGTCATTGAATTGGTCGAAAGTTTTCGAGTTTGACGGCAATTCTCTAGCGTCTGGATTCTCCTTGCCTACATATCTTTGAAAAGGGCCGCCCTGCTGGTTGATGCTCTTATTCCACTCGATTTCGACCTCGCTATTATCGACGACGCCACCAAGCCCCTTGATCTCCTGGTAGGCTTCCTCAGGTGCCGCGCGCGGGAGTTCGAGTTCCGGTTTCGCAGTCGCGGGGCGAACATTTGGCGGAGCGCTGTTGGTCCCTACGGCAACCGCCCCCGCAACGTCCAGCATCGATTGGGGCAAATCACCGGGGCCGGCCAGTCCACCGTTGACCGCCCCTTGGTAAAGGGTCAACGCGGCGGAATGCAGATTCAGCTGCGTGGTCGGAGGCGTGTAGTCGTAGGCTTGCCAGAAGTTAAGGCGATCTTGAAGAAAGGAATATTCGGCGAATATCTGCGCCTTATCGTCAGGCGCGAGGTTTTGCCCGTTGCGCCCGAGCCAATCGCCAAACTGAATAACTTCCTTGGCGAACTCGACCGGCCCTAGATCGTCGTACTTACGCTCGAATTCCTTTTGGCGAGAGTTCGCGTTTTGTGGATCATCCGAGTCTGCTTCGTCGTCCGAGACGCTGAAGTCGACTGGTTGAATTAGCGCGTCCGCGTTGGTGCCTGTCAGGTCAGAATTGCGTCCATGTGAATCTGTCGGCTCGGTACGTTCGGGCGCCGGAGCATCAGTTGCCAGCGCTTCGTTGTTTGGCGCATCCACATCATCGTCGGTCCAACGACCGTGCCAGTCTCGCGGTTCGTCTTCGTCGTACTTCGCCAGCTTTGCGGCGACCTTCGCGAGACGTCGCACTGCCTCAGTATCTAGTTCTGGAGTTCCAGTGAGAACCGCTGCAATTGCTGCTCGTGCGAAGTTCCCGCCGTTCAGCGACTCGGCAATGAGCCCGACACTCGATTGCAAACGAGTTCGATCTTCGCCGTAGGCCGCTGTGATCAGGGCTGCGATTTCAGCGGCTGGTCGCGGCACGAAACCCGCCGTCGTTTTGCGAAGCAATGGCATGCCGGCAAGCGTCAGGCCGTCTTGCGTACAACTCAAACCCAGTCCTCCGGGCTCGTTCGTCAATCGAAAGGTTTGAAACATCTGCGCCCGAGCCTGAACTGTACGACGCATTATATGTTCATGATTTGTTCTTCTCAAGTAAAATAACGCTTACTGCGTACAAAACCCACTACTCGCTTGAACCTTAAGCCTTTGTTCGATTCCGCCCAACAGATGGATTCATAGCGGGCGGCTCGTCGTCACCCCGACTACCCCGCCGCCAACGACGCCGTCGCCGCGATCTCCACCATCAAATCCGGCGCGATCAGCTTACTCACTTCGAGGATTACGGTGGCGGGGCGGGCGTCTTTGAACATGGCGCCGTGGGCGCGGCCGACGGCTTCCCAGGTGCTGATATCGGCGAGGTAGATGCGCGTCTCGACGACATGCTCCGGCCCGGCGCCGAGCTCTTTCAAGGCCGTAGCGATGCGGTTGAGGATTTCGGTCGCTTGCGCGCCGGCGTCGCCGGGGTGCATGGCTTTGCCGTCGGGGCCGCTGGCGGTGGTGCCGGAGACGAAGATCAAATCGCCGGCGCGGACGGCGCGCGAATAGCCGATGGCTTCGCCCCAAGACGACGTGACGACGACTTTTTGCCTGTTCACGCTTGCTGGTCCTTCTCCTGTTGATGTCGCTACGCCTATTGGGACGTGGCTTGAATCGATCTATTTCTCGCGGGCGCTGCGCCGGTGACGCCCTTATATCATTCGTCGGCGGATCATTCGTCGGTCGCCTTGCGGCGAAGATTGTCGAGAAAATCGGCGACGAGGGTGATTTCCGATATCAGCATTTGCACCGTCACGGTATCGCCCGACTTCATCTCGATGCGGAATTCGACCTCGCGCCCGTCCTCGATGACCTGGCCATGGTTGATGTGCCGAAACCGTCCCAGCAACTTCGCCATGTCCGCACCAATCCTTTTTTCGCTTCGATTAGCCGCCGAGGGAATCAACCCGCCGGGTGAAGGCCCGGCGCCTCGTGGCCGGTGCGGGCGACGTATTCGGTGTAGCCGCCGCCGAATTGATGCACGCCCTCGGGCGTCAGCTCGAGCACGCGGTTCGAGAGCGCGGCGAGGAAGTGACGGTCGTGCGAGACGAACAGCATGGTGCCTTCGAATTCCTTGAGCGCCGCGACCAGCATCTCCTTCGTCGCCATGTCGAGATGGTTCGTCGGCTCGTCGAGCACCAGGAAGTTCGGCGGGTCGAATAGCATCTTGGCCATGACGAGCCGCGCCTTCTCGCCGCCCGACAGCACGCGGCAGGGCTTCTCGACATCGTCGCCGGAGAAACCGAAGCAACCGGCGAGCGAGCGCAGCGCGCCCTGCCCGGCCAACGGGAACGACAGGTCGAGCGATTCGAAAACCGTGTCGTCGCCGTCCAGCAGATCCATCGAGTGCTGGGCGAAATAGCCCATCCTGACGTTGCTGCCGACGGTCACGCTGCCTTGGTCCGGCTCTTCCGCGCCGGCCACCAGCTTCAGGAGCGTCGACTTCCCCGCGCCGTTGGCGCCGAGGACGCACCAGCGTTCCTTGCGCCGCACGCGAAAATCGAGCCCCGTGTAGATCGGCTGGCTGCCATAGCCCTTGTGGACGTCCTTGAAGCTCGCCACGTCGTCGCCCGAGCGCGGCGGAGAGCGGAATTCGAATTGCACGGTCTGGCGGCGCCGCGGCGGCTCCACGCGCTCGATCTTGTCCAGCTTCTTCACGCGGCTTTGCACCTGCGCGGCGTGCGAGGCGCGTGCCTTGAAGCGCTCGATGAATTTGATCTCTTTGGCGAGCATCGCCTGCTGGCGCTCGAATTGCGCCTGGCGCTGTGCCTCGCTGAGCGCGCGCTGCTGCTCGTAGAAATCGTAATTGCCGGAATAGGTGATCAGCGAGCCGCCGTCGATCTCGACGATCTTATTGACGATGCGGTTCATGAACTCGCGATCGTGCGATGTCATCAGCAGCGCGCCGTCGTAGCTCTTGAGGAAATCCTCCAGCCAGATCAGGCTTTCGAGGTCGAGATGGTTGCTCGGCTCGTCCAGCAGCATGCCGTCGGGCCGCATCAGCAGGATGCGGGCGAGCGCCACGCGCATCTTCCAGCCGCCGGAGAGCAAACCGACATCGCCGTCCATGCGCTCCTGGCTGAAGCTCAACCCCGCGAGCACTTCGCGCGCCCGCGCCTCCAGCGCATAGCCATCGAGCTCCTGGAAGCGCGCCTGCACCTCGCCGTAACGCTCGACGATCGCCTCCATGTCGTCGGCCTGGTCGGGATCGACCATCGCGGCTTCGAGCCCGGCCATTTCGGTGGCGAGCGCGCTCACCGGCCCAACGCCGTCCATCACCGCCGCGACCGCGCTCTGGCCCGACATCTCGCCGACATCCTGGCTGAAATAACCGATGGTCATGCCGGTATCGATCGCCACCTGGCCATCGTCGGGGCGATCCTCGCCGGCGATCATCCGGAACAGCGTCGTCTTGCCGGCGCCATTCGGCCCGACCAGCCCCGCCTTCTCGCCCTTCTGAACGCCCATCGACGCGTCGATGAAGAGAATCTGATGGCCGTTCTGCTTGCCGATGTTGTCGAGACGAATCATGCGAGTCCATACTGACTGAAAGAGGCTGAAACCGCCGACCTTATAGCCGGGGAGGTACTTCGCTTCCTCAAGCTTCAGCATGTGCGCCGATTTGCCGCCGAAAGCATGCCCGACGGTCACGGCATTCGTCGGAGCCTAACCGAAGAGCTGGACGGCACGATTACCGACCGTCAATCGAACCCTTCGACCAAAGTCACGTCTTCGGCGTCGAGCAGCGGCAGCAGCGTCTCGAGGATCAGCCGGCGCAAGTCGTCGTCCAGCCCGCCACGCCGCACATGAAGGACGAACTGATCGTCTTCGGGATAAAGCCGCAGCATCCGGGCACCGGGGCCGATGCGGCAACCGAGATAGTCGAAATAGGCGCTGTCACCCTCCCACCATGGCAACGACGCGCCCGCCTCGAGGCGCTGCTTCATCTCGGCGAGCTTGAACGGCGAGCGGAAGCTGTAGGCGTCGAGGATTGGCGGGCGCGGAATCGGCGCTTTCGCCGCCGCGCGCCCGCGCGACAGCCTCAGAAAGCCCCGTAGCCTTTTCAGCAACGGGCGCTCACGCATTCCGCACGGCCCTTACCGTCACCGGCTGGCGGATCGTCGATCGCGGCCTTCGCGGCATCCAACGGAATGAAATGGTGGAGTCCTATCGGCCGAGAACGAGGTGGGTGGCGTGATCGGTCGCCCGATGTTCGGTGACGCGGTAGCCGAGCGCCGGCAGGTCGATCCCGGCGAACATCGCTTCACCCTGCCCGAGCGCAACCGGGGACAGGGCGAAATGCAGCTCGTCGATCAGCCCGGCGCGAAGATATTGACGCACCGTCTCGACGCCACCGCCGATCTTCACGTCGCGGCCCTTGGCGGCTCGCTGCGCCTGATCCAGCGCCGCCTCGATCCCTTCGGTCACGAAGATGAAGGTGGTGCCGCCCTCCATCTCGATCGGATCGCGCGGATGGTGCGTCAGGACGAAGGTCGGCGCGTGATAGGGTGGATTGTCGCCCCACCAGCCCTTCCAGTTCTCGTCCGGCCAGGGACCGTGGATCGGCCCGAACATGTTGCGGCCGAGGATGAACGCGCCGAAGCCGTCCATCGAGCGATGTGCGTAAGCGTCATCGACGCCGCCCGAGCCGCCGTCCTGACCGATCATGGCGCGGAACATACGCGTACCGAACAACCACTGGTGCAACTCCAGCCCGCGCTTGCCGAGCGGGTTTTCGAGACTTTGCTCAGGCCCTGCGCCGAACCCGTCGAGCGAGATCGAAAAGCCTGCAACGCGCACTTTCGTCATACCGCCTCTTCCACTCCCATCACGCCAACTCGATCGTAGCGAATCTAGGCGTCTTTCAACATCATGGTCGCGCCCTTCTCGGCGATCATCGCCGTCGGCATGTTGGTGTTGCCGGAGGTGATCGTCGGCATGACCGAGGCGTCGATGACGCGCAATCCGCCGATGCCGTGAACGCGCAGGCGCGCATCGGTCACGGCGGTGGGATCGCTGGCGAGCCCCATCTTCGCCGTGCCGACCGGATGAAAGATCGTCGTGCCGATGTCGCCCGCGGCGCGGGCCAGCGATGCGTCGTCGTCGCCGACACCAGGACCCGGCAGAAACTCTTGCGGATGGTATGACGCCAAGGCCGGCTGGCGCATCAGCCGGCGCGTCGTGCGGATGGCATCCGCGGCAACAACTTTGTCCTCGTCGGTCGCCAGATAATTGGGCGCGATCCGCGGCGCCTCATCGATTGCGGCAGAAGCGATGCGCACCGTGCCGCGCGACGTCGGCTGCAAATTGCACGCGGCGACCGTGATGGCGGGAAAGCGGTGGAGCGGCTCGCCGAACTTGTCGAGCGACAAAGGCTGGACATGGAACTGGATGTTGGCGCGCTCGTGCCCGGCGGAAGAGCGCGTGAAGATGCCGAGCTGCGACGGCGCCATGGTCAACGGCCCGCGCCGCCGCGCGGCATAATCGAGCCCCATCAGGGCGCGGCCGAACAAGGAATGATAGGTCTCGTTGAGGGTCTTGATGCCCTCGACCTTATAGATCGCGCGTTGCTGCAGATGATCTTGCAGATTCTTGCCGACGCCTTGCCGGTCGAGCACGGTCTCGATGCCGAGCGGCGCCAGCCACTCGTGCGGCCCGATGCCCGAGCGATGGAGGATCTGGGTCGATCCGATCGAGCCGGCGCACAACACCACCTCGCCCTTGGCCCGCGCCTCGATGCTTTGACCGCCCTGCGTGAAACGCACGCCGACGACTTTGTTGCCCTCGACGATGAGCCTGTCGGCGAGCACCTTGGTCTCGACGCGAAGATTTTGCCGCCCGAGCGCCGGCTTCAGAAATCCGCGCGCCGACGACCAGCGTCGCCCGCGCCGTTGATTGACGTGGAAATAGCCGACGCCTTCGTTGTCGCCGGTGTTGAAATCCGCGGTCGCCGGCACGCCCATTTGTGTCGCGGCCTCGGCCACCGCATCGAGAATCTTCCATGACAGCCGCGGCGCCTCGACCCGCCAGCCGCCGCCGGTGCCATGATGATCGCTCTCGCCGAGGAAGTGATCTTCCAACGAGCGGAAGGCGGGCAGCACGTCGTCCCATCCCCACCCTTCGAGGCCGAGCTGGCGCCAGTGATCGTAATCGGCCGCTTGTCCGCGCATGGTGATCATCGCGTTGATCGCCGACGACCCGCCGATCACTTTGCCGCGCGGATAAGCCAGCGCGCGGCCGTTGAGCCCCGGCTCCGCCTCGGTCTTGAACATCCAATCGGATCGCGGATTGCCGATGGCGAAGAGATAGCCGACCGGGAAGTGAAACCAGATCCAGTTATCCGCCCCGCCGGCTTCGAGCAGCAGCACGCGATTGCGCGAATCCGCCGACAACCGGTTCGCGACGATGCAGCCTGCTGTGCCGGCGCCAACGACGATGTAATCGAATTCACCTTCTAGGCGCATGGTTGGAAGCCTGATCGTGCCGGCCGCTCTACTTGTAGTAACGTGTAAGATATGGCTTATGTGGCATGCCGCTCTGCGTAGAGCGCTCTAGGGAACACTTGTCATTCCCCTTCATCTTTATCATCGTCGTAACCAGCAATATCAAACGGAAGGGCTGCTGCTTTAGCGGCTTGTACTTCTGCCTGCTTGATGGCATCTGTCATCTGAGAGTGGTGGCCATGCGCGGCTCGAAGAGCATCACCAATGCGAGCTCGAATCTTTCCATCTGGTGCGTCCGGCAAACCAATCGACATCAGGACGTCAGGACTTTCTACACGCGTACGATTGGAGGTTCCGGTAATGATGCCCTCTATAATGCGTCGCATCGCGCCTGTCCTAAGAAGTGATACAAGCCAATAAGGATCGTAATCATCTTTGGCCCGCAAGATGAAGTACTCTTTGGACACCACCATACGGTCACAGTCCGCACCAACTACACCCGCGGACCCGTGCACGAGGTCAATACCAGACAGCAGGATATCGCCTTCCCGAACCTCTTGAAGCTGATCCGTCGAGTAAGTCGTGGCAGTGTCACCCTTCGGGCGGACCCGCCCCTCGGCCCGCACTACGGACGCAAAGGGATATATCGACTGTTCAGGAGGTTCACGCCCAGAACTCACAAAAGAGGCAAACTTGCTTAACGACACCGGCGAAGGAATGGAAGCAATCAGCCTCTTCATGCACCAATAAGCCTCGTCCAACCGTTCTCGCTTATTGGAAGGGTCGAGATCATCTAGCGATATCTGTCCAATGCCTCCGCTCGCTTTCTGAGCATCCAGCACAGCACGCTCGACATCGGCCTGACTAGGTACCGAAAGACCAGACTGCGCGCATGCGTTCAAGATACTTTTTCGCCATGCTTCAAAGGCCAGACAAATAGCGTTGAGATCATTAGCTCGTTTGATGTCGGCTCCAGCCGGACCTGTTTTATCTGCCCTTGCAAAGAAGACCGGCTCACGTTGCAGAACATCTGGATCTTCTTTGCGGACAAGCACCAGAATAGAT